>NBMI01000001.1 GCA_002085445.1 Candidatus Parabeggiatoa sp. nov. 2 | reverse complement strand
TTTCATTTTGTGGGCCATGATTTGATTTGAAAACCTTCAAAATGTTTTATGGCCCCCAAATTAGGTCGTCTAAATAACCCATTTTTTCAGTTCACAGAGTGCCATAGAGTATCACAGAGTTATAATGCTAAGAATTAACGCACGCAAGTTTTGCGTTTATTTCATTTTGTGGGCCATGATTTGATTTGAAAACCTTCAAAATGTTTTATGGCCCCCAAATTAGGTCGTCTAAATAACCCCTTTTTCAGTTCACAGAGTGCCACAGAGTGTCACAGAGTTATAATGCTAAGAATTTTTGTGGGCCATGATTTGATTTGAAATCAGATCGTTTTAACCCTTAATTCGCATTGTAAGCATAAGTAAACAAAGGCTAATGAGACAAACTATCTCGCAAAAAGGCCGGTTTGAGACATAAACCGTTTACAAACTTTTAGTTTAATAGTGCCCATTGCACAATTCAAAGCTGAACCCAATTTGAGGCTGCCATTAAATTGTAAGCATAAGTAAACAAGGGCTAATGAGACAAACTTTCTAGCAAAAAAGCCGATTTTAGACATAAACCGTTTACAAACTTTTAGTTTAATAGTGCCTCATTGTTAAATTGATTACGCCACCGTAAAAACGGATTAAGGTGGAATGACGTTCAATTTTGAATAAGTTATTATCTTATCACTAACGGAGAATATTATGAAACACCGTCAAAAGAAACTCAGTCTTTCCGCCGCTATAATCGCGGCGATTTTTGCCTCATCAGCTTGGGCTGGTAATGGTGGGCAGGCATCAGCAGATAAACCATTAAATGGGACTTGCACCGCAGATGCGGATGGGACTTGCACTCCTCAAGGTGTTCCTCAGGGTGGAAAAGCCGGCCCTCAAGGGCGGCATTTGGCCGGAACTTGTTCACAAGATGACCCCCAAGGCGCTTGTTTACAAGAACCAAAGTGGAATAACTCACAAAACTGGCAGGGTAATTACCAACAAGGCCCACATTGCCCTGCAGACGGGACTTGTTTGTCGTTAGATCAGCCCTTAGCGGAACTGAGCGAGGCTGAGATAACGACGCTCTCATTCATGCGCGAAGAAGAAAAATTGGCGAGGGATGTTTATATCACCCTTTCTGAAGAGTGGCAAAGACGGATCTTCGCCAACATCTCAAAGGCGGAACAACGACATATGGATCAAATCAAGGGATTATGCGTATCAGGCTCAATCTTTACCTCAAGATGAGGTGGATGACATTCTCAATCCAGCCGTGGTGAGTCGTGGACTCGGCATCAAAGCGGGTGATTCGCAATTTGTGGCGACTAATGCCCAATTTAAACACTCACTCAAGAACAAAAATGGTCGTCATGCTAACGGTGCTATCCTCGCTCAAAGTGATGAAGTCACACTGGGCGCGACTTTCCAACCTGATATCGCTCATCTTGGGCAAAATGCCGATTTATTGACAGTGGCAACCTTCACTCCAATGAACAGCAACCGGCAAATGATGTTCATGGGTGATAAAAAGGGTTAACAGCAGTGTTGAGAAATCTATTACTATCTTATAATATGTGATATTATCTGATATCAATCAATATGAGTCCACAAAAAGATTTAGTTGACATATCAGTATTATCCATTTAGATTTTTAATTGAGTTCGTCAAATAATTAATTGACGATAAAATTATCAATAATGTGAGTTCGACTTTAAATTCAGTGAGTGATATAATTATTAATTATATCAATTAGTTACTTATGATTAATTTTAAATCAATCAGTTAAAAACTAAAAAAGACAAGCAAAACCTGACTCTAACACCATAAGGTCCACAATTAACCGTTTTAACGTATTAATGTTGAGGATTTAATACTCAAAAAATTGAGTTTAATCAATTAATTATTTTCAACCAATTGATTAATCGAAAATTTATATAACAAGCAAGAAAAATAAGTCGAGCTCACGTCAATAGGTCAAAACTATGAGCAAAAAACACAAAAAATCTAAACAAATATCGACTTGCGAAGATGTACTTTTTAGCACTTATCAAACTCGTATGAAGAACCAGCCTGATGCGGTTTATGGAGCGTTGGACGATTGTGCCGCTTTAATTAAATCTTTTTTCTTGTCCTTTTTTGGTATTTTGTCTAGGCAGTTCAATTCTATTAATTTTGCTCTACAAGGCAAGATTGATTCTTATCGTTCAAATCTTGATCGTTATATTAAAGAGAATCAAGAACGAATTGAAAAAACCAGAAAAACGATTGAAAAATTATCAAAAAAAGAAATTGAATCTGATCAACGTCAAAAACACGATTATAAGATTCATCAAAAAAAGCGTCGTTTAACACGGCTAGAAAAACGTTTAGAACAATTAGAATTCGACAAATCCACCGGGCGTGTTCGTGTTTGTTTTGGCTCAAGAAAATTGTTTAATGCACAATTTGATTTAAAAGCGAATGGTTATGAAAACATTGAACAATGGAAGTCAGACTGGCAAAAAGCACGCAGTAATCAGTTCATTTTAGTCGGTTCTAAAGACGAAACTGCTGGGAACCAACTTTGTGTCGCAAAAACTCAAAAAGATGGCACACTCACTTTGCGAGTACGGATGCCGGATGCCTTGGTGCCCAAGCATGGTAAATATGTTGAAATTCAGGGCGTTAAATTTGAATACGGTCAAGATGTTATTGAGGCGGCTTTAAACGATAATGAAGCTCGTCGTGTCCTAAAAAGTCTCAAAAGTTCTGAAACCAAATGTTATGGTCAAGCCATAACTTACAGATTCTTACGTGATGATAAAGGTTGGCGTGTATTCGTAAGTACTGCCAGGCCAGAAGTTCCCATTAAAACCTTAAAACATATCGGTACAATTGGTATAGATTTAAACGCTAACCATGTCGCTTTGGTTGAAACGGATAGATTTGGCAATATTATTGATACAGAAACAATACAACTAAACACTTATGGTAAGTCGAAAGGTCAAACAGAATCTATCATTGGTGAAGTTGTCAAAGCTATTGTCGAACGGGCCGAAAAGACATTAAAACCAATTGTTATTGAGGATTTGGACTTTTCACATAAAAAAAGCGTCTTAAAAGAGAATAGTTCAAAGCGTCATGCTCGGATGCTAAGTTCTTTTATTTATAGCAAATTTAGAGCCTTTTTGGAATCAAGAGCTTCAAAGTATGGCGTAAGAATTTATAAAGTCAATCCGGCGTTTACATCTGTAATAGGTCGAGTTAAGTTTGCACGTCGGTATGGTTTGACTGTTCATCATGCTGCGGCGTTAGTTATAGCGCGGCGGCTATGTAGGTTTTCTGAACGCGCTCCGTCGAGTTGTCGGGATGAGGTTGTTATCCCAAACAACAAGGGTGGTCATGTCACCTTCTCTCTACCCGTGAGGAATCGGGGGAAGCATGTGTGGTCAGGAAATTGAAGTCAGTGGTGCATGTAGCACAGGTTCGGGCGACCGAATTAACTGCTCGATCCAGCCAAACGCAGGGGCCTTTGGTTGGGACTGGGGGGCAACCTTCTCTCGAATCTTGACCGGCGCGGTTCCGGCACACGAATCGTTAGGCAATACTGCTCGGCCAACGTGATCTTATTACATTTCATAAGATAGTAGCAAAAACTATCAGATAGTAATAGATTTTTAGGAGCGGTGCTTGGCAAAAATGGGACGGTGATTTTAATAAACTCACCGCCACACAAACTCAACAGCGGTTACACGCCGATCTGAGGCTGAATGTGTATCAAGGGCCGTTGCCAGCCGGAAGATATCAAATTTCGGTGGGCTATCGTTTGCGAGATAAGACGATTATTTATGGACAACCGATGTCCTTTTCAGTTGAATAGTTAAAGTAGTTAAGGGGTTCGCTATCTCGAACCCCCTACGCTCGCTTTCAGATGACGAAAATAACCTTAAGGTTTTTTTTGCGGTTCAAATGAAAACTTGCCAATGAATTTCTGTAGTTCGCTGTTTTTTAAGACAGGCATTGGTTTGTAGGCGCTGCTGCGATAATAAACATTAATGGCATGAATGTCTGGCTCGTCAGCCGCTAATTCGACAAACCGTTGGGATAATTCTTGGGCATCTTCTATGTTTTGCACGATTGTTAACGGTAAATCAATATCGACGGTTAGTTTACCTGATAAATAATGCAAAGTAATTTGTTCAATCGCAGCGGCTGCCTCTAAAGATTGCCAGCGTTGTCGCAAACGCGCAGTGATCTCATTACGCAACGGCAAATCCAAAGTCGTTTGGACTTTTTCATCGTTTTCTGTGTCAATATGCACCGATACTTCAGTGAGTTCTGCTATTTGATCCATCAAACGTGTACGCACGGCTTCGCCGATTTGATGGGCATTTGAGGCACTGATACGGGGATCAACCAAAATATGCATATCCACTAAAATGTTGACTCCCATTTTGCGTGTGCGTAACTGATGCAAACCGCGAACACCTTCAACTGATTTAATAATTGTTTGAATTTCAATCAGTTGTTCTCTTTCTAGCCCCGTATCGACCAATTCAATAACACCCCGCCAGCTTAACGAAAAACCGATATAGCCAATCATTAAACTGATTCCAATCGTGGCGACTGCATCCAGCCAAAGGAAGCCCAGCATACTGCCTACCACGCCAATCAATACGATTACCGAAGAAATCCCATCACTGCGGTGATGCCACGCATTCGCTCGTAACATGGGTGAGCGCACCCATTCAGCGATATATAGCGTGTATTGGTACAAAGCTTCTTTGACAACAATGGACAAGACGGCGGCAACGAGGCTAATAGCGGTGGGGCGCAATAATAACTCTGGCTCAAACAAACGCCTTTGGACATCTATCAATAAACCGCCCGCCATCAACAAAAGCAAGCCACCAACGGCTACAGTTACCAGCGTTTCAAAGCGAGCATGTCCATAAGGATGCTCAGCATCGGGTGGCTCTGTGCTATATTTAGCGGCCACTAATGTCATGCCACCGGCGATTAAATCCGATAAAGAATGCAAACCATCGGCAATCAAAGCATGCGAGTGTCCGATGATGCCAAACATGATTTTAATAATCGTCAACAGAATGTTGATAGTCACCGCCAATAGGGTGACATTGCGTATGGCAAGATAACGTTCTTTCTGTGAGACTTTCGGTGGTTGTTGTTTTAACATATTAAGTGTTATTGCTTCGCTATTTTTAGTTTATTATTTTACATCAATTAGACATAATCAGTTGCTCTAAAACTGATGGGATATTTATGGTTAAATGCCTAAGGCTTATTAAAAAGTTTTCGATCTACAGATAATAGAACGGGCAACCACAAGGAATTGCCCCTACATAGCTTAGCACCTATCAGTTTGTAAAAATCGTCATTTTTGAACACAGAGCCACAGAGTACCACAGAGTAGCACAGAGCCTATTTTTCGGTGAAATCTCTGTGAAACTCAGTGGGCTTCCGTGTTCTGAAGTGTTGATAATTTGTCCGGTGCAAAGTTTGATTATTAAATATGGTTTTATGGCCCTCAAACCGGTGCCAATAGCCATACAAAATTCAGGGTATTTAGGTGTCCAAATAACTACAAGGATTGGGTATAAGCAGGGATTTATCCTTGGTTTTCTTTGCAGCGGATAAATGTTCGTAAACTGATAAGTTTTGTTGTGACGGTTTTTGGGAGAGTAAGTTTGATTGTTAAATATGGTTTTATGGCCCTCAAACCGGTGCCAATAGCCATACAAAATTCAGGGTATTTCGGTGTCCAAATAACTACAAGGATTGGGTATAAGCAAGGATTTCTTCTTGGTTATTTCTGTGTAATTTGATAAGAAGTTTTATCTTGATTGTGACGGTTTTTGGGAGAGTAAGTTTGATTGTTAAATATGGTTTTATGGCCCTCAAACCGGTGCCAATAGCCATGCAAAATTCAGGGTATTTAGGTGTCCAAATAACTACAAGGATTGAGTATAAGCAAGGATTTTGTAATTTGATAAGAAGTTTTATCTTGATTGTGACGGTTTTTGGGAGAGTAAGTTTGATTGTTAAATATGGTTTTATGGCCCTCAAACCGGTGCCAATAGCCATACAAAATCCAGGGTATAAGCAGGGATTTTTCCTTGGTTATCTCTTGCTTCCAAACTTACCGCCTTGGGCGGTGATGGTTTTACAAGAAATGGTGGTGGGTATCCAAAGTCTCGCGCTGTGCGGATATAAAAAATCTAGCCTCGATGTCCAATCGACCGAGTACGCATTGTAAAATAACTAAGTGTAACTTGAAAGAAGCTGCCAGGCTTTTCTCCGGGAGTATTGATTTTTTATATATGAATTTCCATATATATGCTTTAACATATCTAACGGGAAAACATTTATGCATTACCCCATTCGTGTGTTGTTTTTATGTACCGGCAATTCGGCCCGTTCACAGATGGCCGAGGGCTTTTTGCGGTTTTTGGGTGGACAATATTTTGAAGCTTATAGTGCTGGAACTCACCCCAAGGGATTAAATCCTTTTGCTGTCAAAGTGATGTCTGAATATCAAATTGATATTTCTGGGCACCGTAGTAAAGATGTCAACGCGTTGACTGAACAGTCCTTCGATTTTGTTATCACTGTGTGTGATAACGCCCGCGATAATTGCCCGATTTTTCAGGGAAAGGCCGAAAAGCGCCATTGGCGCTATCCTGATCCGGCCGCTGTCGAAGGTAATGAAGAACAATGTTTGAAGGCCTTTCGAGAAGTTGCGGCTGATTTGAAAGAACGTCTGAGCGCATGGGTAACGGCGCTACAAAATGATAAATGATAAATGATAAATGATAAATGATAAATGATAAATGAAAATCTTAAATGAGTTGTACTATTCATAGGGCCTTCAATCAAATCAATTCGCCAACCTGGCCCTCAAAAAACCGCCAGAAGTGAGACACACCCGCGAATTTCCAAAACCTTGGCGGTTTGTGCCTAAATTCGTTTATCCGCAAAATTCGTTTATCCGCGCAATTCGTTGTACTGTACTATTCATAGGGCCATCAATCAAATCATTCGCCAACCTGGCCCTCAAAAAAACCGCCGAGTTTTAGACACCTTGGCATGGTAAGTCATTAACAAAAATTTTACATGAAATTTAATGAAAGGTTGGCCTGAAAATAAATAGAGTTGTCCGAAAATAAGGGTTTTGTTACCTTTCCTCCAGGGGCGATGCCCCTGGCTATATTAATGTCGCCCCGTTGGGGCTTTTCTATTAGCCCCTTCGGTAAATTTACGGACAAGTCTAATGAAAAAATGAAAAATGAAAATATTGCTAAAAAATCCGATGTCTTAAAGACATCATATTTTTGGCCTATGGCGTTAATCGGTTCGTCTAACTTCTTTGAATTAGCAGTTGCGGTGGCAATCAGTTTATTTGGCTTAGATTCTGGTGCGGCGTTGGCGACTGTTGTTGGCGTATGGGAAAAGGCTCATGTTTGAACAACTTGCCAATTTATTGGTTTACCAATTGGGCGGCTTCTCAGCCGAGAGTCATTTAGGCACCGCCCTGCATTTTTTTGTAATGGACACGACCAAGATTTTTGTCATGCTGGTGATTATTATCTATCTCATGGGATTATTTCGCACCCTGCTGAGTCCTGAAAAGGTACGCGACTATATACGGGGACGTTCTAAAGCACTGGCTCGCACACTGGCAGTCACTTTAGGCGCAGTCACCCCGTTTTGTTCCTGTTCCTCCGTGCCACTTTTTATTGGGTTTGTGGAAGCGGGAATTCCTTTAGGAGTGACTTTTTCATTTCTGATTGCCAGCCCCATGATTAACGAAATAGCTGTCGTACTTTTAATTGGCATTATGGGTTGGAAACTGACTCTGTTATATGTGATAGCCGGTTTAACCATCGCTTATGTAGGCGGTGTCGTGATGGAACGTTTTCATCCCGAAAAATGGGTGGAATCTTATGTTTGGAAAATTCAAATGGGGCAAGTTGCCCAACCTGCAATAGACACCTCGCTACGTGGACGGCATGAATTTGCGATTGGTGAAGTGAAAGAGATTGTCAGGCGCATTTGGCTATGGGTGTTAATTGGTATCGGTGCCGGTGCGCTATTTCATGGTTATGTTCCTCAAGCCTGGGCGGAAAATTTAACCGGTCAATATAATTTCTTAGCTGTGCCAATGGCGGTGATTTTAGGCGTGCCGTTATACTCCAATGCGGTAGGAGTCATTCCTTTGGCAGAAGCTATGTTAGCGAAAGGCGTTGCTATCGGCACCACCTTGGCATTGATGATGAGTATTGCTGCGATTTCTTTACCCGAATTATTAATTTTGCGTAAAGTCATTCGTTTGCCAGGTTTATTGTTATTTGTCTCGGTGTTGACGGTTGCGATTGTTTTAGTGGGTTGGACATTTAATTTACTGAGTTAAGGACTCAATAATGAAAAATATCAAGGTGTTAGGTTCAGGCTGTGCCAATTGCAAAGCCACGTTTGCTCGAATTGAAAAAGCTGCCGAAGAAAAAGGAGTGGAAATCTCCTTAGAGAAAGTGGAAGACATGGCTGACATTATGTCTTATGGTATTATGTCTACACCCGGCGTTGTCGTTGACGGTGAAGTGGTAAACCATTTCGTTCGGGCAACCATTTCGTTCGGGCAACCATAAAGGATTGCCCCTACACGACATGACGGTTTGTAGGGGCAATCCCACGTGCAAAGCCCTTAACTTGTGGTTGCCCTTAACTTAATGGCATTGAAGTGAAACCTGGGGTAAAGATCATCAAAAAACACCAAACTTGCTAAATAGGAGTTAATTAATTTATGAATATGAAAATTCACCACGTTGCTATTATTTTCGGATTGACAATGATGCCTATATCATACGCACAACCCGAAATGGAACAAGGAACTAACGGCGTTAATAGCCCCGATGTCAGAATGCCAGGAGAAGGCCGATGGGGAATGCCAGGGCACGGTATGGGGCGCGGACAAGGAATGCAATGGAGACAGGGCGCTAACCTAACAAATCCCGCTACGATTCCCCAATCACTAGAAAACAAGTCGCGTCTATTTGTTGAAATGCCGCCGAAAGTTCAACAAGTTTTGCTCCAAGACATGTCAAGCCATCAAGCCGCTTTGATTCAGGTTTATACTCTTCTAGCAGAAGGCAAGCTAAATGAGGCGGCTGACATTGCTGAAGTTCAAATGGGTAATAGTGCGAGGGGCAAACACCGTGGAACCGGTATGGGGCCAGGTAGATTTATGCCGTTTGAAATGCGAAGAATCGGTTGGAGTATGCACGAATCTGCCAGTGAGTTTGCGCGAATTGCCAAGAAAGCTGATATAACGCAAGCTCAAGCTTATGCCGTTCTGCAAAAAGTCACTGCTGCTTGTGTTGCGTGTCACTATAGTTATCGTATACGGTAAACCTTGTCAATCAAACGAAGCACGGAGGGTGATGCAAACTACAGAACTTGTATAATCGTTACGATTGAAAGCAACTACAGGGATTCGTTATAATAACGGATTAATTAAAAGCAACTACAGGGATTCGTTATAATAACGGATTAATTAAAAGCAACTACAGGCCGATTCGTTATAATAACGGATTAATTAAAAGCAACTACAGGGATTATTAAAAGCAACTACAGGGATTCGTTATAATAAAGGATTAAAACCTATCGGTTTTAGAACTCGGCACGAATCAATCAATCCGTTATGAGCTTCAAAAGGATAAAAACCTATCGGTTTTAGAACCCGCCACGAATCAATTCGTTATACGATACATCGTCATAAACTGAGTATTTATTCCTATCGGTATTGCTTTTTATCCGTTCCGGAACGCGTATCCGTTGTACTGTCCGTGAAAATGGGAATGCACCCCAATGGTAATTAGTAATTAGTAATTGGTAATTAGTCTGATTGAAGAAAACAAACGCCAGTGAACGGTTTAGCATCCCGTCTTTGCTAATAGCCCACATTTCTCAAAAACATCCAAGCTTTTGGAAACCTTGGATGTTTACAAAACATCCAAGGTTTTTGTTGCTTATATGTTACGCGGACTGAATAGGAAAATCCACCCGCACACACAAACCACTACCACCACCTGGCACATCATCCAGTTGAATCTCTACATGATGTAACTGAGCCACCTGCTGTGCAATCGACAAACCCAAACCACTCCCTGGAATATTCTGATTTTCGCCCCGATAAAAACGCTCAAAAATCCGCACCCGTTGCTCAGGCGGAATCCCAAAACCACTATCACTAACAGACAACCTCAATCGTGACGCTTGAAGGTTCTCCAAAGACACTGTCACCTGCCCACCGGCTGGCGTATAACGGATAGCATTGTCTACAAAGTTACGAACCATTAAATACAGTGCATCTTGATTGCCTTGCGTGGTACACCCTGTCGCCGTCTTTTCCAAGCCTAAATCTATCGCTTTGTCCAAGGCTTGCGGCGTGAAGTCAATAATGATTTGGCTCACCAATTCGTACATGTCAACGCGGTGCTTGTGCAAAGTTTGGGTGGCATCCATACGAGCAAGGGCTAATAATTGCACCACTAAATGGGTGGCACGATCAACACCAATCAGTATTTGCTGCAAAGCCTGTTGGCGTTGCTGAGAATCAATAGCACGCTGTGCCACTTGTGCTTGCGTTTTCAGGCCCGCCAACGGCGTGCGTAATTCATGGGCCGCATCGGCCGTAAAACGTCGCTCATTCTCAAAAGCACGTTCCAATCGACTAAACAAACTATTCAGTGCAGTACCCAACACCTTGATTTCTAAAGGTATTTTAGTTAGTTCAAGCGGTTGCAATTGCTCAGGCGTTCGGGCCGCAATGTCGGTGGCAACTTGTTGTAACGGCCTAAAACTACGGCCCACACTAATCCAAATCAAGAGGGCTAATATAGGTAAGGCCATCAACAAGACACTGAGCGTACTAGACATAATTTCAGTAATCAGTTCATCACGTATCTCGTAACGCTCACCGGTTTGCACAAAGAATTGGCCCGATTTGAGAGTAAAGACTCGCCACAAATGACCATCTTCTTGATAATCACTCAACGACGCACTTCTGCCAGGCAGAGGAAACAACGGTGCAGTCGCAGAACGAACCAAAATCTCTCCATCACTGGCGCGTATCAAGAAAGCCAGCTTATGTTCATACTTGTGCCCAAACAGATGTTCATCAAGTTCTATCTCATCCTCATCTTCATCTTCTTCCTCATCTTCTTCCTCATCATCCTCATCTTCATCCTTTTCTTCCTCTTCCATTTCATGTTTAACAAGTCCGAGCAATACCCGGGCACTTTGCGCCAAATTCGCATCAAATAACTCTTCAACTTCATGTTGCGTATCAATAAACACTCGCCAAGTGACTATGCCCCAAACACCACAAATCACGCTCAACAACAAGAATAATAACCGTCTACGAATCGACATCTTTTTTACCCTTACTTCTACCCTATCGTACAGTTTTTAGATTGGACTCCAAAGCTGAAGCTTTAGCGGCCGTTGCTGCCAAACTAAAGTTTGGACTCCTGATGACTGCCAAAGCTATTGTTTTAGTACCAGGTAGCCTATGCCACGTACTGTGCGGATGAATTTTTTGCCGAGTTTTTTGCGTAGGTGGTGAATATGGACTTCAATGGCGTTGCTTTCTACGATGTCTTCCCAACCATATAAAGTTTCTTCTAGTTGGGAACGTGAGATAATATTTCCTGTGTTTTCTAACAAGGTTTGCAAAATAGAAAATTCGCGATGTGGTAGCTTCACCGGTTGTCCATTTTGTGTCAACGTATGTGCTGCTGGATCGAGACGCAGGTTGCCGTATTCAATGTAGGGTGTTGCTCGCCCAGTTTGGCGGCGGAGTAGCGCACGGAGGCGGGCATTTAATTCGTCTAAATCAAAAGGTTTGACTAAATAATCATCAGCACCGCTGTCTAAGCCAATTACTTTATCATTGACGGTATCGCGGGCCGTCAAAATCAGTACTGGGAGTGTATCGCCACGCGCCCGCAAATCTTTTAGCACTTTTAGCCCATCTTTTTTCGGTAAGCTCAAATCTAAAATCAGGGCCTCATAAGTTTCTATTTTTAGCGCATGTTCCCCAGCTTCGCCATCTGTAACCCAATCTACCGCGTAATTGGCTTGCTTTAAACCGGCTTGGATGCCGTCGCCTAGCAGAGTGTCATCTTCTATCAGTAATAAACGCATGATATTGATTTGTATATTAATTCGTTAATGAGGGTTTATCAAATACTTATAGACTTTCAGAAAAACCGGCGTACAAACTTTGGTCAAACTTTAGTCAGGAGTACAACAATTGTGGGCCATATCGCATAATGGCTCAAGGGATTTCAAATCATGGGCCTCTCTGTAGTTCGCGTCAAATTGTCGTTGACGGAGTTTGTAGTCGGCTTGTAATCACCACCGTTTAGTGGCTAAAGCCACTACTACAAACTCTAATTGTAGTCGGCTTGTCATCGCCCACTGTTTAGTGGCTAAAGCCACTACTACAAACTCTAATAGAAAAGTTTTTAGTTTTTGCGTCAAAAAACGGGAGCAACGATTGGAGTCCTGCCAAAGTTTGGACTCCTGCCAAATTGACTCCTGCCAAACGTTAGTTTGGACGACTGCCAAACGTTAGTTTGGACGACTGCCAAATTGGCATTACTCCGAGGTTTTTAGTTATTGACACGACAAAAATCATTGCTGCGTTCCAAAGAACGCTCCATCAAGTTTGGATCATCAAAATGCCGTTCGCCGAAAAAGGCGGTGGCATGGTGTCCCCACTGACGCATTTCTCCAGGGCCTGGAATTCCCATGGGCCACAATATCCATCTTTCACCCCGTTGTGTCCCCGGCACAATACCATCCGGTTGAAACAAGCTCCGTCTTTGTCCGCCTTCTAAGGGAAGGGAGCGGAGGCTTTGATAATCGGCCCACTGGTATGTAAGCGTTTGGCCTTGATTCAAGGGTTCTTTGGAAACTCGGTCAATAAAATGGGTCGTGTGAGCAATGCGTAAGGTAGGCGCTTGTCTTGGCCCTAATTCGGGCGCTTGTTGCGGAGAAAAAGGCGGTTCTTGAAGAATGCCGTCGGCCGGGCGAAGGCAGACTTGGTTAGTGGTATAAAATAGGTGGTAGCAACCGCAGTTGTGGATAGTGTCATAAGCCAAAGGCGTTCCTTCTGGTGAAAGCGTCACGCGCCAAGTCAGGCCGTCCAAGTGGCCGCCAAGAATATCCAGTGCCCAGCTTGACGGACGAGCGGGAAACCAAACGATATAATTAAGTTGTAAGAGAATCTTCCCATGAAACAAAGTATGGGAAAGGTGGCGATAAACCGTGGGCCGGTTAGTATCAACAACCGGTTTATCCTGAGCGGGAAGCCAAACAGGTGCGCCAATCCTGTCATCACGACTCAACGTATCCACCTGCCAAACTGGGGCAAAAGCGGCAAATAGCCGTTCCGTTTCTCGGCCGCTCGGTTCAGGGATTGCCAAGGGATTACTAGCGGATCGCTGGATAATGGCGCTTATTTCTTGGGCATCCAACGGTTCTGAAATCTCTGGCGGAAGATAACGGAGCAACTCGCCTTCCACCTTCAATTTGGCTAAAGGAATGCGGTATGTTTCCAAGATTTCTTGATGTAAATTATGTACGCCTAACTTTATAGCCCAAGCAGTAATCCAATATAGCCCTAATACTCGTTTCCAAGTCTGGTACTCCGAGGGCACTTGTACGCTTTCACGGAGTTTTTGTCGATTAGATGGTTGAGAAAAATCGTGCTTGCGTAACAGATTGCCGCATTGTTGGACGGTTTTATAGGGCGGAAAGAGGCTTTTTACCGGCGGCGGCAAGTTATCCATCTCTACTTTGCGGCCTTGTTCTCCGCGCTGTTGTAGACGATCTACCCAAGCAACAAACTGACTGTCCGATAATGGCTTGTCACGAAAACGGGCTAAAAATCTGTCGCTTCTTAGATAGGGAAATCCAACTATGGGGGCCGCTTGGCTATCTCTTGTCTCGGCTTGTGCCACGGCTTTATCCAAGCGGGAAAAGAGCGTAGTACATTGGGATAATGTGGGCTGAGGCCCGATCTTCAGCGATTCTTTTACAGGAAGGGTAGAGACGCAACCTGAAAGGAAAAGCAACAGAACCAAACCGATTCGTCCGAGGTGATATAGAGGCTGTAACATAAACCAATACTCCTGATTATGGATGGGGCCGAGTCAATGTTTCTAGGTTTTCCATCATACTCAAAGCCCGTTCTTTTAACAAATTGGAAACCATAGCAGGGCCAATCAAGGGAGGAACCCAAAGTTTTGGAGCCATGACGGCTTCGACCCGTAGGCGGGTGCTTCCATCCGCCTGTTGAACGATATGCCAAAGGGATTTTCCCATGCTATAGTCGCTCAAGTGGGGCAGAATCGTTACTTGCAAATCTCCAGAAGGCAGTTCCCGTATTTTTTGGACTTGAACCAGTGTCGCACAGAAAAACAGCACGCAGTCCCTTATCTCGATTCGGCCTACGACTACTTGCGGCTCAGGAGAGTACCAACGGCTACTGTCAACAACAGATTCATTATAGAGTCCCATTTTATCAAAATCAGTCAACAGTTTCCGAATGCTATGGGCATCTGCCTGAATCTCCATTTCCACAAGGAGAGAGTAAACCCCGTCGTCATGGCTAACGGAAACCTGAATCACACGGCCGGCCGTTGCCACCGAGGGAAGAGCGACGAATAACGCCAATAGATAAAAAACCGTTTTTTTGACACGCATCATATCAATATATCCTAAATTGTGCATAAGTTCAAAGCTAAAGCTTTGGACGGAATTAAAGGTTGGTGGGTGTATTTCTATTTTCCCGCTTTACCCCGAAGGGGGTAAAATATGAAAGAGCAACTGGTGAAACCTCAGCAACAAAACACCTACAAAAAGTCTCAATAATGAAGCGCGACAGAGGGCCGTAACTAATAATTAATGTAAATAACAGGCCCGCGTATCACTACTCTGCCAAACGTTAGTTTGGACGACTGCCAAGCGACGACTGCCAAACTAAAGTTTGCGAAGCGAGATAAGTTTGGCAAACCTCGGAGGTTTCAATATCAGTCAGGGACGATCAATCGTCATCATCGCGCCCATCATCGTCGTCATCGGAATCATGGTCGTCGTCTTCAATGTGCCCATCTTGTTGACCATAATCGTCTTCAACGTATCCACTTTGACCATGATCGTCTTCAACGTGGTAATGGGTGATTCTTAACAAAAACTTAAGGCATGAGTCTTCTCTACAAAGTGACTTAATGGTCTGAATATAAGCAATCTCACGTTTCTGGGTTCAAAATGTTCAGTAAAACGTTGATTTATAAAAAATTAATAGCTAACTTGACTTATCAAATATCGAACAGAAATCCTTGATTTTAGGCAGTCCGCTTTTGTCAATTTGCACCGATTGAGTAATTGTAATAAACGGTTTTTAAACCGAATTTTGGTTGTCAAGAAAATTAACTTTGACTTCAATTTTAGAGTTAAAATTTTAAAAATAAATCGGTTATTAAAATTTGTGAACCCAGAAACTTGAGAAGCAATATATAAAATATAAAACGTTTATTGAGTTAATTATTTACGAACGACATTTAATGCGAGACTCAACGAGAATTTGTAACTCATTGAGTTGTCAGGCTAAGGCGGATTAAGTGAGAGCGTATTAAACAATAAATTGACCTTTAATCTCGCCGGCTTAGATACGACATTGGCTGTCGGTTATCAAGGCACCGAAGAAGCCATCGTCTTGGGACTGCCCAAAACCCGAACACTGGTGCCATCACGACATGGATTAACAAAAATACCAAGATTGCTTTATAATACTTATGTACTTGATGAGGACTACGGTAGAAACTAGAACTTACGCACTCATGCAAATAACTCATTGATTTTATTTACATAACTCGCTCCGTTGGCGAGACGACATTTTACCAATAACTTATTGAAGTTTAACTGAATTGAGTTTGTCAATGCGTAAGTCCTATAAACCTTACCACCTATCACTTTGTTGAAAGTGGCACAACGTATTGTTTAGTACAACGAGGTGTTGTTGTACTTAATATTCAATGAGTTATACTCAGCCCCGTTGGGGCTTGCCAGGGACGGTGCCTTGTATTAATCTCGTACCAAAGGGGCTTGCCGGGGCGGTGCCCCTTTTTGTATTAATCTCGTACCAAAGGGGCTAACTTGTTAACCTCTATTAGCCCCTTCGGTAAGTATTATTAAAGCCAAGGGCAACGCCCCTGGAGCAACGCTAATGAACCATACAGATACTTCATCTGATACCCTTAAAGAATACCCAGTTTGGGATCGAACCACTCGTTGGTTTCACTGGATTAACGCCTTGACGATTATAGGCCTTATTGGGGTAGGCTTAGTGATTTTAAATGCTAAAACCCTTGGCGTTAGCACCGATGGCAAAATTTTGCTCAAGACGATTCACGTCTACATCGGTTACGTGTTTTGCGTAAATCTGCTGTGGCGTATTATTTGGGCATTTGTTGGTAATCAATATGCCCGCTGGAGAGCTATTGTGCCCGGTGGTAAAGGGTTTTTAACCGCGCTGCGTGAATACAAGGCCGGTTTTCGTAGTGGTAATATTCAGTATTATCAAGGACATAATCCCGCGGCCAAACTGATGATTACGCTGATCTTCGTGTTGCTGATAGCACAGGCGATAACCGGGCTAGTGCTGGCGGGAACCGATATTTATTTTCCGCCGTTTGGACAAACGATTAAGGAATGGGTTGTTGAGGATGCCAGCAAAGTTGATGTGCTAAAACCTTATTCCAAGGAAAATGTCAATAAGGAACGTTATGCAGAAATGCGAGCCTTCCGTAAGCCGTTTATCACTATTCATCTCTATGCGTTCTACATTCTCCTTATTATCATTGTCTTGCATGTGGGCGCGATTGTCGTCACGGAGATTAGGGAAAGGAGTGGCTTGATTTCGGCCCTGTTTACGGGGCGGAAAGTGTTTCCTAAAGCACCGGTTGATGCTAATGATTAGAGTGATGATTAGATAAGTGCCTATCGTCAGAAAATTTTCCAAGGGCGCATTTTTTTTACAATAAAACCCGAAACTAAACCTGACAGGTTTTTAAAACCTGTCAGGTTTTCGTTAACAAAAACGCACCAATCAATTTGATAACATCGAATTAAATAGTACAGCGAATTACGCGGATAAACGAATTAAATAGTACAGCGAATTACGCGGATAAACGAATTAAATAGTACAGCGAATTACGCGGATAAACGAATTTAAAGAAAATAGTACAGCGAATTACGCGGATAAACGAATTAAATAGTACCGCGAAACGCAGTGGCGGAACGCCTATTACGCGGATAAACGAATTAGTCATAATACTGGAAAACTTTTGCACGGGTACTTAGGTGGTAAAGTTGCGAAGTCTCTCTTTTAGTCATCATAAAAAGTTATGGTAGTCAAAACACAAATCCCTTTGTTGAAAGATCATCACACACATCCTTTTATGTATGCCGTCTTGAGTCGTTGTATTGATTTAAAATCCGTCTCAAACAAACAAGAGGCGTTATCATTGATAAAAAGTGGTAACGATGAAATCAATGTGATTCTTGGCTGGAATAATAGTTTATATTTATTTGAACAACGGGAGTTAGAGCAATTACCTGCCGTTGTGATTTGTAATACGTCGCTGCATCGCTTTTTAATCAATCGCGCCGCCAGGGAGAAATTAGGCGCTTCTCATCAGGAGATTTTGGCGCATCTCGACGAGATGCATTGGGTTGAAAAGAATTTACCGAAGATTCTGAATTTGATAGCGAGTATCAAATCGTACCACCCGGAACAGATAGAAAGGTTTTATCACGCTCTCTTACAGCAGGGCGTGTGGTATGCAGAGGAATTGTTATTGCCCAACGAGGGTGTGATCCATTTATTCAAGGAACAAGGCTATTTTGAAAGGACACGATTTTGGGCAGATATGGAAACGTTTCATTCTTTGAGTCGGGAGGCACAAAGGGATGTCTATGGCATCAAGATATTTACGGATGGTGCTTTGGGGAGTGAAACGGCGGCGCTATACGCGCCTTACTTGACAACCGGCAAAAAAGGCCCATTAGTGTATTCTGATGAAGAATTACATGCCATTATCCATCAAGTAGTTGAGATAAATAAAGCGGTGGCTCTACATGCCATCGGTGATAGCGCAACGGCACAAATCGTCACCGTTTTGAGTTTGATAAAAGACGAACAAGGTTCGATTCCGCCGACACGCATTGAACATTGTCAATTTATCTCGCAACGTGAGGCTCAAAAAGCGAAATCGCTTGGAATTACTTTGTCGATGCAACCCAACTTTAGTTGGGATTCCGTTCAATATCAGGATAGACTGTCCGAAAAAGATCAAACCAAAAATAATCCTTTTCGGATGCTGATTGATGAAATCGGTTTTGTGCCTGGACAGGATTTGGTTTTTGGCTCTGATGGGATGCCGCATGGTGCACAAAATGCGTTAGAGAATGCTTTATTTCCGCCATTTCCAAGCCAAGCCTTAACGTTAGATGAATTTGTGGGCGGATATTGTATGCATGATAAAACACACGGTTATATTCAAATTACGATTGATGAAGACAAACGGCGTGTTTTAACAACAGTTCAGGGAGTGTGACTGTGCTTAGTCGCTAAAGCGACTACTACAAACACTACTACAAACACTACTACAAACACTATGAAAACTTCTAATTATCGTGCCTTATTTTTTATAGCGGCGTTGCTCTCCTTTCCGTTGGCTTCTTTTGCCGAGCCGGGCACCAGAATCAACATATCGCTTGATGAGCCGGCGCGCGCTTTCGTTCTTAAAGAAATGCGAGGCCTTTTGTTAGGCTTACAACAGATGACGGCGGCGCTCGCCAGTGACGACATGGAAACGGTTGCCAAGGCGGCAAAACCGCTAGGGATGCAGATGATGCGAAATGTGCCCAAATCGCTCATGCAGAAATTACCCAAGGAATTTAGAAAGTTAGGTTCTTCTGTACACCGTGATTTTGACATGATTGCACAGGATGCCCAAGATTTAGAGGATAGCCAACACACCTTGACGCAACTGAGTGCGACATTGGCAAAATGTGTTGCCTGTCATGCCATTTATCAAATCACTGCTGAGTCTAACGAATCCCGGTAGTTATTGCTTTTTAAAACCGAGTAGTTATTGCTTTATCCTTTTTTATAACGAATCCTTGTAGTTATTGTTTTATCCGTTTTTATAACGAATCCCTGTAGTTATTGCTTTATCCGTTTTTATAACGAATCCTTGTAGTTATTGCTTTATCGTTATTGCTTTATCCTTTTTTATAACGAATCCCTGTCGTTATTGCTTTATCCTTTTTTATAACGAATCCTTGTAGTTAGTAGTTATTGCTTTATCCTTTTTTATAACGAATCCTTGTAGTTAGTAGTTATTGCTTTATCCGTTTTTATAACGAATCCCTGTAGTTATTGCTTTATCCTTTTTTATAACGAATCCTTGTAGTTATTGCTTTATCCGTTTTTATAACGAATCCCTGTAGTTAGTAGTTATTGCTTTATCCTTTTTTATAACGAATCCTTGTAGTTATTGCTTTATCCGTTTTTATAACGAATCCCTGTAGTTATTGCTTTTTAAAACCGCAACTACAAGGATTAGTTATAATAAGGGATTTAAAACCGCAGTTATTAATCCTTTTTTATAACGAATCCCTGTCGTTTTTAGCCGTGACTCAAATCACAGTTGACCAAAATCAAACCCAATAGACTATCTATCAGGTAACCTTATTAAAGCCAACATTCACTTTGACATCGCATTTAAAATGAAAACCATCGATAAATATTTACTAGCAACGCTCATTGGTGGCCTTTCGTTCAGCCAAATAGGCAACGTTGCTTTAGCCGCTGCTGAAACGGAACGGCTCTACGCCCAACACTGTGCCAGTTGTCACGGTGGCAATCGTTTAGGCGGAACCGGGCCGGCTTTATTGCCGGAAAACCTAAGCCGCTTGCGGCGTACCAAGGCGAACATCGTCATCAAACAAGGTGCGCCCGCTACCCAAATGCCGGCTTTTGGCGACAAGCTCACCGATAAGCAAATTCAAGCACTGGTCGATTATATTTATACGCCCTTGCCCGAAATCCCAGTGATGGGCATGGCCCAAATCAAGGCCACTCATGTCATCCATGATCCCTGCGGCAGTTTGCCAAATAGGCCGGCGTATAAGGCCGATCCCTTAAATTTGTTTATAGTGGTGGAGTTGGGCGATCATCACGCCACGCTATTGGATGGTGATCGTTTAGCGCCTATCCACCGTTTTCCCACCCGTTTTGCGCTGCACGGTGGGCCAAAGTATTCTTCAGACGGGCGCTTTGTCTATTTGGCTTCCCGCGATGGTTGGATTAGTAAGTTTGATATGTACAATCTCAAAACGGTGGCCGAAATTCGCGCGGGTATTAATACTCGTAACCTGGCCCTCTCTGGGAATGACCGTTATGTGATGGTGGCGAATTATCTGCCTCACACTTTAGTCGTGCTAGAGGCCTGTGACTTATCGCCGGTGAAAGTGATTGATGTGCGCGACGATACCGGCAAACGCACTTCGCGCGTCAGCGCGGTTTACACCGCACCGCCTCGTGATAGCTTTATCGCGGCCCTAAAAGACATAAAAGAAGTATGGGAAATACCTTACAACATCCAAGCACAAGCTCTGCCCGTCTATTTTGGGCCGATGTTCGACTACCGCCGAGGTGCCGGGGAGACAAGGCAAGAATTTCCCATCCAGCGCATAAAATTGTCTGATTATTTAGATGATTTTTTCTTTGATAAAGACTACCAGTATCTGATAGGCGCGGCGCGAGATGGCGCAAAGGGACAAGTGGTCAATCTCAGCGTCAAACGCAAAATTGCCGAGTTAGATTTACCGGGGATGCCCCATCTCGGTTCTGGTATTACTTGGGTTTACCAAGGTAAACAGGTATTAGCAACGCCAAATCTCAAAGAAGGCGTGGTTAGCGTCATTGACATGCAAACTTGGCAAACCATTCGGCGTATTGACACTTTGGGGCCGGGCTTTTTCATGCGTAGCCATGAAAATACGCCTTATGCGTGGGTGGACGTATTTTTTGGGCCACACAAAGACGCGGTGCATGTTATTGACAAACGCACTTTAGAGATTGTCAAAACGCTGCGCCCGGTGCCCGGTAAAACGGCCGCCCATGTTGAATTTGACCGTTACGGGCGCTACGCCTTACTCAGTGTTTGGGATATGGACGGCGCGTTGATAGTATATGATGCCGCCACCTTGAAAGAGGTAAAACGGTTACCGATGCGTAAACCTTCTGGCAAGTACAACGTTTATAACAAAATTCACCTCTCTAGCGGAACAAGCCACTGATTTCAGTTTTTCAGCGAGTTTGAGTCGTCGCCCACACGGCCATTAATTCTCTGGCACGGCCATTAGTTAGTTTGGACGACTGACGACTGCCAAACTAAAGTTTGGACTCCTGTTGCCAAACTAAAAACGTCGTTTGGACTCCTGATCACTGATAACTGATAACTGATCACTGTTCACTGACACCATTCGTACCGACTGAGTGCAAACGCAGTCTATCAACATTGTGAATGTGGACAGTTCGGCCTTTTACCGAAATAAAACCTTCCTTGCCCAAACAGTGCAGAATGCGGGACAAAGTTTCTGGCTTAATGGACAGACGTGAGGCAATCACATGCTTGGGAATGGGAAAATTAATCTCATAAGCGTTTTTATCTTCTGGAACCTGATAGAGCAGATAATTCACCAGACGATAGGTGGCATTTTGCAGGGTCAAGTTGTCGATTTCGTTGATCCACATACGCAGACGCTTGCTCATCTGAAACATGAGCCGAAAACACGTATCAGAAGAGTCCTCAAGAATGTCCATAAAGACATTACTATCAAAGCACCAAAGTGAGCTATTGTTGATAGCCTGTGCCGTGACTGGATAAATTGATTGGGGCATAAACATCATGGCTTCTGCAAAAGTTTGGCCCGGTGAGACGACTTCAAACACCTTTTCCGCCCCTTCCATAGAGAGGCGCAGGAGTTTTATATAACCCTCTTTGAGCATGAAAAAACGCTCAGCACGCTGACCATGTTTAAACAGGTATTCCCCGTCCTCAAGCTGCATAAGGCGCATGCATTGTTTCATCCGCGCTAATTGTTCCTCGCTGAGGCCGGCAAACAAGTACAGTTTTCGCAATTCTTGGTCGATTATTGGGGATAAAGGTATCGGTTGATATTGCATATTAGTAATCTCACAAGCTGTATGGCAAACACGCAAGCGTTTTTTTTAATACAGCAGCGGGCCGCCATTATAGTTTTCTTTAGCAAAATAAATAGGACTGATGTCTTATTATGGATATTTCGTGAACTGTTTTTGTTAAGTTTATTTTTTGAAAATACCTGCACGGGTACTTATGTATAAAATGCCGTTTGGCATAAACCGGCGTTATGTAAAGAAGTACCTTGAGACGTACTTAAGCTTTTAGCCAAACTACGTGATCTCGCACAGCGAATGACTGCGTTTCATCGCTACGCGAGATCATCGCTTTAGCGATTGGTTTTACCGCATTTATTTAAAGCACCCCTCACCCGACTCCTGTGGGAGCAGTACTTATCTATTTTTTATATAATATTATCTGTTTGATTTTAATCAATGATTTTCTCTGTTGGTATCTTAAAATTATTAGATTTTCTTAGAGGAATCAAACCTTGTTTTGATATTAGCAACTTTGAAAATTTCAAGCTTTTTAAATATATGGTCGGCCCAAAAATATTGATAACTATTGATATTGGCTGGACATTATCTTAAAAAACGTGACATTTTTGTTCTTTTTAAAGTATAAATATAAACGCTTGAGGTGGTTAACCTTCCACGTAAAAAAAATGGACTATCAAGCATTAATGTTACCCTAAGCCTTGTATCTTAGGCGAGGGGATAAAGGGCTGATACTCCCTACTACGCTTAATTCGCTTCGCTGTACTTTTGCGTCGTATTCATAATTGTTGAATTACCCATAAAGGTAAGCATGTCAATAGTTATCAATAGAATTGCTATCTAGATAGTTTATAGTTTATTCAGACATGGCTTTTGGGAAAGGATTCTGTAGTGAGAGTACAACGGATGAAAGGGAATAAACTGATTTTTTATAGGCCTATATAGCCAGGTTGAAAGTCAATTCAAAAGCTTCCAAGGGCGTTGCTTCCAGAGGCGTTGCTTCTAGGGGCGTTGCTTCCAGGTAGTTACACTGGCTATATTAATCTCGCCCCGTTGGGGCTGACTTTAAAACCTCTACCAGCCCTGAAGGGGCGTATTATTAAAGCCAGTGTAACTACCTGGGTTAACGTGACAATTATATCTAATGGAAACTATTACCCAAACACTCAGCCACGAGCACTCGCGCTGTGACAAACTGTTCGCACAAAGCGAGGAGAGTGTCGCTAAAACGCAATGGGCGCGTGCCGCCACCGAGTTTGCCGACTTTAAGGCCGCCATGGAACGGCATTTTACAATGGAGGAACAAGTTTTGTTCCCCACCGTTGAGGAACGCACCGGCCAAACTATGGGGCCTACTCAAGTGATGCGAATGGAGCATCAACAGATGCGCCAAGTCTTTGCCGATATGCAAGACAGTCTCACTCAGCAGGACAGTGAACAATATTTAGGCCTCTCTGAGACGGTGCTGATGTTAATGCAGCAGCACAATGCCAAAGAGGAGCAAATGCTTTATCCAATGAGTGATCAAGTGCTAAGCGACGATGTGCCGTCTATTCTCAACCAGATGCGTACACAAGGGGATAGCGTGTGAAGGCAGAGCGCGTTTTGGATGTCAGTCAGTTAGAGCCATGCGAGCCGATGGAGCGCATTTTGTCCACCATTGGCGACTTGCAAAGCGGTGAATATTTGCGCGTCCTGCACCGCATGGAGCCTCACCCTCTTTATCCCATATTGACACGAGAAGGTTTTGCTTGGTTGACGCAGCCGGGGCGAGAAGTGCCGGTTGAAATCTCTATTTGGCGCAGTAATGATACCGAAGCAGAGGCAACCGCTCGTAATCATTAGACATTGGACATGGAGTCCAAAGCCAGGGGCGTTGCTTGGGGTGGTGAAAATTGTGAATTGTGACGTAAACGAATTGTGTGAATTGTGAATTGTGAATTGCTAATTGTTAAGGAAAAAAAACATAAGTAACTCATTGTTTTTTAGTAATAATTAAATCCAGCGGAATAAAAATTGGATCAAGTTTTTGCTCGAAGGTACCTCTTTTTCACCACCCCAGGCGTTGCCCCTTTTTATAACGTGAATTCGACTTATTTTTCAGTAAGTTATATAAATTTTATATTAATCAATTGGTTGAAAATAATTACTTGATTAAAAAATATTTTTTGACAATTAAACCCTTAACATTAATACGTTAAACCTACAAATTGTGGGCCATAGAGTGAAATGAGCCAGTAATTTTAACTGATTGATTTAAAAGTAATTATAAATAACTATTTGATAGAATTAATAATTCTATAAGTCACTGATATTTAAAGTCGAACTCCGCCCAAAAAAGCCAGTGTAACTACCTGGATTATTAAAGCCAGTGTAACTACCTGGATATTAAAGCCAACATGAACACAGCCCATCTCGCCCTAGAACAAACACCGCCTTTATCCGTCCCGCTACGTTTTTTTCTGACGGCCCCGCTATTTGGCTTGTTGGCCGGCCTGTTATTGCTCTATGATGGGCCGCTGTTTTTCAGCAACCGTTGGAGTCCTGAAACCCTCGCACTGACGCATTTGTTGACGTTAGGGTTTATTACGATGGTAATGTTTGGGGCTATGCTGCAACTATTGCCCATACTCGTCGCGTCTCCCGTGCCCAAACCGATTTTGGTTAGCACTGTGCTTCATATCCTGCTCAGTCTGGGCAGTTTGACTCTGGCGGCTGGCTTTCTTACTGCTGAACAGACATTGCTGATGCGTAGTGCTATCGTTTTATTAGGACTCGCCTTTTTTGGTTTTATCGGTGTCGTGGGATATTGTTTGGTACGAGTCAAGGGGCGCAGTCCCATCATCACCGCCATGCGCTTAGCCGTGAGCGCGTTAACGATAACGGCCGTGTTAGGCTTAGGACTGGCAATGCTATTTGGCTATGGAATCGCATTGCCGTTGCCCCTTGCATTAACTGATATACATTTAACTTGGGGTTTAATTGGTTGGGTAGGATTATTAGTTATGGGCGTTAGCTATCAAGTGGTGCCAATGTTCCAAATTACGCCACACTATCCGCCCTCTCTCGCCAGTTGGCTTACCCTATTTATATTTATAATGTTATTATTGTGGACACCGCTTTATTTTTGGGTCAATTTCAGCCAACTCCTCACCACCGTGCCACAATTGTTGATTGGTTTAATCGGATTAGGATTAAGCGTGTTTGCTATAGCGACGCTCCGCCTCCAAGCACGTCGTTTGCGAAAATTGCCCGACGTGACACTGAACTATTGGCGAGTGGGTATGATAGGATTGTTGTTGAGCGTGGTGTTATGGTTAGTTGGCGTGTTTTGGCAAAACTTGGCCGCTAAACCCTTTTACCCGGTACTTTTAGGCGTATTATTCCTTGGAGGGTTTGTATTACCCGTTATCCAAGGAATGCTGTATAAAATTGTCCCGTTTTTGGTATGGCTTCATCTCCAAAACCAACAACTGAACGTCCTAAAAACCCTCAAAATGGTCAAAACCCCAAATATGAAACAAATTATACCCGACAAGCAGACACGTCGTCAGTTTTGGGTTTATTTTGTTGCCCTTGGATTTAGCATTGGAGCGGCATTGTGGCCGTCCGGTTTAAGCCATGCGGCAGGGGGTGTACTCATCGTCTCGTTTTTGTGGTTGGGTTATAATCTTTACAGGGCGTTGTGGCTTTACCAGTCAATCAGCCGAAAAATAGCCACGAACAAAAATAGAACCGCTTAAAGCTTAAAAAGTCCATAAAAAACAAAGTTCCGATGTTTCCAGAAGTCCAAACTGGCGTCCAAACCGGAGTCCAAACTTTAGTTTGGCAAACTGGAGTCCAAACTTTAGTTTGGTCAAAAAAAGCGGATTTCTTGAAAGGCAAATTCCCGAACCCAGAAATCCGATTTTTCCAACAAAAATGAGTGGAAAACGCTATAGATCGTCTTTGTCATGGCACAAGTCACAACTGACTTGTTGCCCTTTTTTCAACGTGACGGTGCGATCTTCTACACGGTGAGTTCGGGTGACGGCCACTTTAGATAAAGGTGTGCCTTCTAATTGCTTGCCGTGACAGGCTTTACAAGCGTTTGGATCAAGCATGTAATAGTTTCTATGCTTGTGATCTGTCCAACGGGGATCGTTGACGTTGTGCATGCCATGTGGGCCGTCGATTGTCATTTCTAAACTGCCCGGCGCATGGCAAGTGTCGCATTCGATAATGGTGCCACTATGCCCTTGTAACTGGATAGCGGTTAAATTGTCGTTGGCATTGGCATCGGCATGAGGCCATATCGCGTGAGTGCTACCATGACAGCCTTCACACGCTATCCCACCATGGCCTTTACTGTTGCGGAATAAGGTGTTTTCGTTCTCTGCAAAGCGTTTGTTTTTGGCGAGTAGCGGAGACGCAGAGTCATCGCCCGTTTTGTAGGCTTGCGCTAAGCGGATGCCATCCGTGTAAAACTCTAGCCCTTCTCCTTTTAAATGACTCACAGCATCACCTGTATGACAAGATTGGCAACGTGGTAAATCAACCCAAGGGCGGCGTGTGCCACCGTCATTAGTACCATCAATACTGCCGCCTTCCAGTAACGGGAATTTGCCGCCCACCGCCAGTAGTCCGCCGTGGCAGGCCGTACACTCTAAACCAACCGTTTTCATTGCGCCACGTTGACATTGGGTGGTTTTGCCGGGATGGCATTGATAACAATTTTTTTCCACATGAACGCCGGTTGGAATGATGGGATTTCCCTCAGCATCGCGCAGCTCGCCATGCGTTTTGTGCATAACTTGGGAGGAAGTAGGCAGTGACTTTTGCATTCCCTTGGCTCCTTCTCCAGTTAAGTCCAGTGCTGGCGAATAATGGCAACTGGCACACAGCACCGGTGTTTGGTTTTGCAAATTAGTATCATGTTGTTTATCGTGCAAAATCAACACATTTTTTTGGGCTTGCACTTCCGACTTACCCAAACTGTCTTGCTGAGCTTGCACGTCTGGATCATCATTACTTGTCCAAGTCATGGCGGGATTATTAGCGGCTATTTGGCCGGTGGCATGACAAGTGTTGCAATTGGCTTCCATACTCACCGGCACCACCACATCAGTTGCACCCAACAATTCCCCGGTCTTTTTATCATGAGCACTTATCCGTAACGTGGGATAAGCATTGATTTGCCCCCTATCATCGGTTGGTGTGATAGGAATACCGTCGGCACTAAACCAATCAGATTGGGTTTTGTAATGTAGCGATTGTGCGTCCGGATTGTTTGGATTATCTGCCGGCATATATAAGCCGGTTAAACCTTCTCCGGGTTGCAAATCCATTCCAAACAAACCTTGAGCATACTGCCAAAAATCAGTTTTGGCGACGCTGCCGGAATTGATAGAACCCTTGCGATCTGTCACGGCCGAATAACGCACTTCTACTTGATTAGCATCCAATAGTTTTGGTTTGCCATCACTATCTTGTCCCACGACTTGGGCATTCACGACATTAAACGGTGGCAGGATGGTAAAAATAGAAAATGTGTTATTCATACAGTGCATACCCAAATCGTTAAAGGCCAACACTTTGACACCGCGCTCTTCAGTCGGCAAGCCGACGCTAAAGCTCATGAAATTTAACCCACCAATGCCACCTATCCAATCTGTCACATT
This sequence comes from Candidatus Parabeggiatoa sp. nov. 2, assembly GCA_002085445.1. Taxonomy (GTDB): domain Bacteria; phylum Pseudomonadota; class Gammaproteobacteria; order Beggiatoales; family Beggiatoaceae; genus Parabeggiatoa. The sequence goes on along the minus strand of NBMI01000001.1, from coordinate 57,387 downwards.
AAGTGAGCCATCCTCATTGAGCAACTTGCCATTGGGCACCGTCACGACTTGATAGAGCGGATAATTGCCGGGCGGCAGGAGTCCCGCCTTAATTGAAAACAACGGATATTCACCTTGAAAGGTTTCATTTGCCCTAAAAGGTATGATGGATTCTGTTAAGGTGGGGCCTTGAAGCAAAAACCACAATTTGCCACCCATCATTGTGGCGAGATACATATCACCCGATTCAGGGCTATTAAACCGAGTTTTTGCAACGAGTTCCTCATTATCACCCTTCGGCACCGCTTGCGGTGTGTATAACTCGCTGCTCCAAGCTGACAGCCCGACTGTCAGTAAAAAGATTGCTAAAGTCAACTTTTTCATAGTCAATGTTTCCATTCAACCGAGCCAAAGAAATCCGATTTTTTAAAAAAATCGGATTTCTAACCGAGCCAAAAAACCTGTCAGGTTTGGCTAAATTTAATAAATGTCATGCGTCGTGTTATAGACGTTGAATTTACCCGTCGGCGTAATCAGCCGTGGATCCTTGATGACTTGCTTCAGGGTACGAGTCTTGTCATCCACAACCACAATCGCCGATATCTGATCCTTGGCATTCCAGACGGAAAACCAGACTTCATCACCGTCTTTGTTGAACTCTGGATGTACCACCCGCTGCGGCCCTTCAGTCAAACCCGCCCATTCAGCAATCGGTAATACCTCATAGCCCTTGCCCAGGTTATTGATATCAAACACGGCCACCGTTTGCCTTTCTTCGATATCGGGATTCAAGGGCGTATCCACATAGAGGTTAGTGGATTTTGGATGCGTCTTGATAAACAGAGAACCACTCGCCTTGCCTTCCAGCGTTTCTACCACCTTCCAAGCATTCTCAGGACGATTTTGTGGATCGGTACCGATAAGGGATATAGTGGCATCTCCCAAGTGACTCGTTAACCACACCGGCCCGTATGTTGGGTGCGTAAAATTAGCACCGCGTCCGGGATGAGGCCTCGTACCCACCTCAATTATCTTTTTCAACTTGCCCTCTTTGGCATCTATGACGACAATCTTATTGACATTATTCGCGGCCGTTAGGAAATAGCGCCGTGTGGAATCCCAACCACCATCATGCAGAAAGCGAGCAGTGGCAATCGTTGTCACCTTGAGGTTAGTCAAGTCTTCATAATTGACCAATTGTATCTTGCCCGTTTCCTTGACATTAATAATAAATTCAGGCCGTTGGTGAGAGGCCACAATCGTGGCAACCCGCGGTTCTGGATGATATTCCTGAGTATCGACGGTAACACCCCGCGTAGAAACGATCATCAGCGGCTCCAACGTATCGCCCTTCATAATGACATACTGAGGCGGCCAATAATCACCCACAATGGCGTACTTATCTTCCCACCCCGGGTATTTCGAGGTTTCCACTGAACGGGCTTCAATGCCGACTTTAATCTCAGCCACGTTGTCTGGTTTTTCCATCCACAAGTCGATGAGATTCAGTTTTGCATCGCGCCCAATGACGTACACGTAACGCCCCGAGGCCGACATGCGGGAAATGTGTACCGCGTAGCCGCTATCAATGATATTGATGATCTCTTTTGTGTCACCGTCAATCAGCGCCACTTGCGCCGCATCACGCAAGGTAACGGAAAAGATGTTGTCAATATTGTAATTGTTCATCTTTTTAGTCGGCCGCTGCTCTGGTGGCACAAAGACTTTCCAAGTGGCCTTCATGTCTTCCATGCTGTATTCCGGCGGCATGGGTGGCTCATGTTGGATGTAACGCGCTATGAGGTCGATTTCTTCAGCAGTCAGATCACCGTCAAAGTTCTGCATACCCGCGGAGGTACCATTGGCAATAATCCACCGCAGATATTCAAGGTCTAGTTTCAAAGTGATATCGGGGGTTATCGCTTTACCCGTCGCGCCTTTACGCAGTACACCGTGGCAACCCGCGCAACGTTCAAAGTAAATTTGTTGCCCTCGGTCAAATTCACTTTTTGTTAGGGGGGGTGGAGTGAGTTTTTTCAGAGTCGTCTGCCCCTTGGCCAACTCAGAACGCGCATGCTCCAACAACTTTTCCGGCGGATAATCACCCGTTAGCCCATGAAGCGAGTTCACATAAAGGGCATAAAACGCATAATCGCCAGCCTCCAGATCATCGGTGGCTATCTTCAACGTTATCCCCGCGTCTGTGGGCGTGATACCTTTAACCAAAGGCTGTTTTCCAGTCCCAAAAACGGGTTTCGCTGGACTGCCACTGGCGAATAAAAATTCGCCGTTATAAAACAGGGCAACCCACAAATCAACCGCTTCACCCGGCGAAAGGGCCGGCGTTTCTAGCACGAGCTCCAGAGTGTCGCCACTAATATGCTCCGCATTCAACGGGTTAAAGCCCAACTCGGCCGAGGTGCCAAATGCCGGCAACCATAGTCCAACAAAAAGAGTTAATACTCTCAGCAAACGATGTGAATGGTGTTTCATAAAAGGACTCCGATAAAAAAGAGGCGCTATTATAATGGGAGTTTATCTACTAGGCAAGCGCATGACAATAATAAGATTATTCTAATATGCTTTAAAGATAAATATTGGCTCTTGGTAAGCCGTACCAAGACAATTAACTAAATACGTTCTTTTCTATGAGTTCAGGAGTCCAAGATTTATCTTGGGAATCAATACGTTTTTATAAGTCATTGATTTTTTATGATTCCGTTCAACCCTTAATTCGCATAATCTATAGAACGTGAAACGATTTTAACTCAATGAGTTATTAACTATTAAATGACTTATATGGACGCTACTTTAAATATTTCATATATTGGCCTTGTATTTTAAATAAAATTTTTGTATAGTGCGACGCTCTTTAAAGCGGGGTTTTAAAAATTATACGATGTGAATTTTGAAGAATAAAGAGAAATGCTATGAAAACAATCGGTTGTAACGATACTCGACGGTTATTGAGGCATTGGAAGACTGGCTTAGTCTCATTGCTGGGATTGTTGTTCGGTAATGTGGGTGCATATGCTGAGACGATAGAGGCGACTCGGACTTTTGAAGGACATACCAATTCGGTTGAGTCCGTCGTTTTTTCTCCCGATGGCAAACATATTCTATCGGGAAGTTATGACAACACAATAAAGTTATGGAATGTCGATACTGGGAAAGTCGTTCACACTTTCCAAGGACACTCCGATTTTGTGATGTCAGTCGGCTTTTCGCCTGACGGCAAAGACGTCTTGTCAGGCAGTGCTGATAATACCCTAAAACGCTGGAATGCGCTGACTGGAGAAGAAATTGACACTTTCCAAAGGAATATAGGGTGGTTTTATTCGGTCGCCTTTTCTCCCAAGGAAAACAGTGCCATCCTATCGGGAAGTCGTGATAACACGCCTAAACTGTGGAATACCCTAAAGGGCACAGAAACGGACTCTTTACAAGGGCACGAGGATTGGGTTTATTTAGTCGCCCTCTCAAACGATGGTAGCAAAGCCCTATCGGCCAGTGAGGATGGCACCATAAAAGTATGGGATATCGATACTGGAAAAGAAATCACTTTTAAAGAAAGCGGTACCTGGGCGGCCGCCGTATCAAACGATGGCAGCAAAGTCTTGGCGGGAAGCGATAAGGGCACCCTCAAACTGTTGGATGTCGATACCGGACAAGAAATTCGCACTTTCAGTGGGCATAGCGGCCGAGTTTATTCAGTCGCTTTTTCTCCCGATGATAGTCTCGCCTTATCAGGAGGACATGATGGCACCATTAAGGTGTGGGAGATTGAAACAGGCAAAGAGATTCACAGCCTCGAAGGGCATACCGATATTGTTTCGTCAGTCGCCTTTTCTCCCGTCGGCAATGATGTCCTATCGGGCAGTTATGACAACACCATCAAATTGTGGGAGATTGACTTTTCTAGCTCACCGCCTGATGGACAGCCGGGGAGTGAAGATGGAAAGATTCCACCGATTGCCAAACTTGAAGCTTCTCCACTGTCAGGAAAAGCACCACTGAACGTGGCCCTAGATGGCAGTGACTCTTACGATCCAGATGGTGGTGATATCGTTTCTTATAAGTGGATCGCTGCTAATGGTGAAACGACGTTGACGGTTTCTGGAAGCACGGCAAATCTGACCTTTGATAAGGAAGGCGAATATACCTTGATGCTTGTTATCAAAGATGATGAAGGACAAACGGCCTCTGACAGCGAAACCATCATGGTGGGCAACTTCACTTATGCGACACTTGAAGGTTTGCAATACGCCTACAACGTTGGAGATTCTATCGTGCTAGACGTTGTCGTGTTAAACCTCATGAAGCCACTTGATTTGTGGGCCGTGATTGAAATGCCAGACGGCCACTTGCTCTTCAGAATCGCCTTACCGAAAAAGCCGCCATTTACTCCGGAACCGCTACCCTTCAAAAAAGCGGTGGATAATCACTCAGAGATTCCCATCTCACTAGAAATACTGAATAAAGTGCCTGAAGGCATAGGCGGTGACTATACCCTTTACGTGTTCTTCACAGAAGCCAACAAAAATCCTTTTAAAGATGGCCATAATGTCCTGCGATCCAACCTTATCTTCGAGGAAATAACGCTGGCGAATGACTAGAAAAGTGTTGACGGTATTTTCCATATGGAGTCCAAAGCTTCAGCTTTGGACATAGATGGAGTCCACGCGGCTCCCGGTTATTTCCCTATTTTTTAGAGAGTTATTTGGAATATCTTGTTTGAGGGCCATAAAATACTTTTGATGTTTTCAAATTAAGTTATGGCCCTCAGTCGAGCTTCATTATTGATACTTTTTGTAGGTGTTTTGTTACTTTGGAATTGTGGAGTCCAAAGCTGAAGCTTTGGACATCAGCTTAGGACATCAGCTTAGGACAGTAACATTATGACAACGTCCTCCATCAGCCGTTTACAGTTTTTACGCGGAGACTTCAATGGCAAACAGCAACCGTTGCGCCCACCGTGGGCTGGTAGTGAAGCAGAATTCATTGCTAATTGCGAGCGTTGTGGTGAATGTATCAAAGCCTGTCCGGAAAATATCTTAGAAAAAGGGCGCGGGAGTTTTCCCCAAGTCAACTTTCAACACGGTGAATGCACATTCTGTGGTTTCTGCGTAGAACAATGTCCGAACAACACCCTGCAAAGGAGAGATAACCAGCCGCCGTGGCAACTAAAAGCACACATTGAAGCACATTGCTTAGCCAAACGAGGGATTATCTGTGTCACCTGCCGCGAAAGTTGTGAAGTAGAAGCCATTCATTTCCAACTGGCTCGCGTAGCAGTGCCAGAAATCAACCTTGAAGAATGCAACGGCTGTGGGGCCTGTTATCAAGCGTGTCCAGCCACGGCAATTATAATGAAAAATGACAAAAGTACAACGGATTTGGGGAATAACCGGATTTTAGGATTTTAAATTTGAGTTGAGTTTAGTCACCTTTAGGTTCCTGAACGCTTTTAGCCTTGGGATTTATCCCAAGGCGGGATGGGGGAAACTGCTGTTAATTAAAAAACGTGATCATCGAATACATTGAAAATTGAAAAATGATGAATATTGCTGGAGTGCTGGTACATGCCAAGCCCGGACAGGTTGATAAAGTCGAAAACGAATTAAAGGAAATATCGGGCGTAGAAGTCCATGGCGTTACCAAAAACGGGCGTTTGATTGTTACCATTGAGAAACACTACGAGAATCTGATAGTGGATACAGTACTTCAACTTCACGACATTGATGGCGTACTTTCCGCTGCCATAGTTTATCAGTATAGCGACGATGACGATGAGGGCGGCGCGGGTTTGTCCAGAAAACTTTGGTGAAAAACCGCCAAGGTTTTGCGAAGCTCAGACGAATAGGCAATGCCATTAAGTTAAGGGCATTCGCTATGGTATGCTCCTACCTAACCTTGCGTATTCAGGGGCTGTAGGGGCTTTCCTAAGTGTTCGCCTTGGCTTAATTTAATGGCATTGAAACGAAGAGGAGAATTCAATATGAAACTCACTAGACGGGATTTTATTAAAGCGAATGCTGTCGCGGCGACAGCCGCCGCGGCCGGGGTAACGCTCCCCGGCACCGCACTCGCTGACTCAACAGACGATATCCGTTGGGATAAAGCGCCTTGCCGATTTTGTGGTACCGGTTGTAGCGTCATGGTTGGCACTAAAGACAACCGAGTTGTCGCCGTCAAAGGCGATCTTGATTCACCCGTCAACAAGGGGCTTCTTTGTGTTAAAGGTTACTTCCTACCCAAGATTATGTACGGCGATGACCGTTTGACTAAGCCCTTGTTGCGTATGAAGAACGGTGAGTACGACAAAAACGGAGAGTTTACGGAGATCAGTTGGGATAAAGCCTTTGACATCATGGCCGAAAAGTGGAAAAAGGCGCTCAAGGAAAAAGGCCCAAACGGTGTCGGCATGTTCGGTTCTGGACAGTGGACGGTGTGGGAAGGTTATGCCGCTGTCAAACTGATGAAGGCCGGCTTTCGTTCCAACAATATTGAGCCTAACGCACGTCACTGTATGGCCTCAGCGGTGGCCGCGTTTATCCGTACCTTCGGCGCGGATGAACCAATGGGCTGTTACGATGACTTAGAAAATGCGGATGCTTTTGTGCTATGGGGCGCTAACATGGCCGAATGTCACCCTATCTTGTGGGCACGCCTGACGGATCGCCGCTTGATGGGTGAAAATGTCAAAGTTGCCGTACTGTCCACGTTTAAAAACCGCAACTTTGATTTGGCCGATCTTGGTATTGTTTTCACGCCACAAACGGATTTAGCCATTCTCAATTACATTGCTCACTACATCATTGAAAACGGTTACGTCAATGAAGCATTTGTGAGTCAACAGGTTAATTTCCGTATTGGTAATGCGGATATAGGATATGGCCTACGGCCAGAGCATCCAAAAGAAAAGGCCGCTAAAAATGCCAGCGCCGCCGGTGGTTCTAAAGCGGCTACTTTTGAGGAATACAAGGAATTTGTGTCTGAGTACAGCCTCGACAAAGTTCACGAATTGTCTGGTGTACCTAAGGAAGATTTAGAAGCCCTCGCTCAAATCTACGCTGATCCTAATATTAAAGTCGTCTCCTACTGGACAATGGGCTTTAATCAACATACTCGCGGCACTTGGGTGAATCAACTGTGCTACAACGTCCATCTGCTTACCGGCAAAATCGCTGAACCCGGCAATAGCCCATTTTCTCTGACGGGACAACCGACGGCTTGTGGTACTGCACGCGAAGTCGGCACTTTCGCGCACCGCCTCCCGGCCGATTTAGTGGCAGCGAATCCAGAACACCGAGCCTTTGCTGAAAAAGTCTGGCAATTGCCAGAAGGCGCTGTTGCAGACACGCCCGGCTATCATGCCGTGTTGCAAAATCGTAAGCTCAAAGACGGCGAAACCAATGCCTACTGGGTGCAGTGTAATAACAACTTGCAAGCGGCACCCAATCTGAATGAGGAAGGCTATCCTGGGTATCGTAATCCAGACAACTTTATTGTTGTGTCCGATCCCTATCCCACCCTCACTGGAATAGGATCCGATCTCATTTTACCGACAGCCATGTGGGTCGAAAAAGAAGGCGCTTATGGTAATTCTGAGCGGCGCACCCAATTCTGGCGGCAACAAATCAAGGCGCCGGGCGAGTCTAAGTCTGATGTCTGGCAGGTTGTGGAATTTTCCAAACGCTTCTTGGCAGAAGAAGTCTGGCCGGAAGAACTGATGACTAAAAACCCTGAGTATAAAGGCAAAACCCTGTACGATATCCTATTTGCAAATGGGGCCGTTGACAAATATCCCAAACAAGAAGTGAAGGATGCCGAGGGCCAGGTTCATCCAAACGATGAAATGGAACATTTTGGCTTTTATCTGCAAAAAGGCCTTTACGAAGAATATCGGCGGTTTAGTTTAGAAGGCCCAAAGAAAGGCCATGAACTCGCCACCTTTGACCAATACCATGAATCGCGTGGGTTACGCTGGCCGGTGATACAACAAGGTGACGGAAAACCGCCGCAAGAAACGCTTTGGCGCTACAACGAAAAATACGACACCCTTGTCGAAAAGGGTGCTGGAATGCAATTTTACGGTAATGCCGATGGCAGAGCGAATATCTTTGCATTACCTTATGAGCCCCCAGCGGAAGTGCCGGATGATGAGTATGATATGTGGCTTGTCACCGGCCGTGTGCTAGAACACTGGATGGCCGGCTCAATGACGCGGCGAGTCCCTGAACTTTACCGCGCTTATCCTGATGCAGTCGTGTATATGCATCCTAAGGATGCGAGGAGACGCGGCTTAAGACGTGGTATGCCAGCGAAGTTGACGTCGCTACGTGGCGAAATGATCATTAATGTTGAAACACGAGGTAGGAATCGGCCGCCAGAAGGCGTTATTTTTGTGCCGTTTTTTGATGCGGGCCGTCTAATCAATAAGTTAACCTTAGATGCCACTTGTCCGCTTTCAAAAGAAGCCGACTTCAAAAAATGCGCGGTGAAAGTTGAGCGGGCTTAGGATCGAAGAAAAATTAATTTCCCCAAAATAGGTACAGTGCCCTTTAGGGTACTTTAGCTTTTAGACAACTGCTTTAGCTGTTTTGGTAAGTTATTTTTTAGCCGATCCTTAGGCCGTTTTTTAACACGCTCTCAAGCTTTCACAATCATCCTGTCAAGACTGATTTGACCAAACATTCGGAGAAGACGCTATGAAAAAGTCATTCGTATTGGGATTAGTTCTCGCTTTAGGAACATTGGCTTATGTTCCCCAACTTGCTATTTCAGCAGAAAATGGCAAGGTAGACTCATTGCGTGATGATCATCCCATCAAGGAAATCTCTGAAAAGACGGATTGGAAAAAGTTTCCGCCTTCTTTCCATTCTGTGGGGCACGATTCTGTTCCTCTGATTCCCCATTTCATTGAGGGCTATAGGATTACCCTGAAATTAAACAAGTGCCTTAGTTGTCACGATAGCGAGATTGGAAGCAGTCATTTTACGGATCGGGACGGCAACGTTTTGGACAAGGTAGACAGTCGGCGTTATTTTTGTACCTCGTGTCACGTTCCCCAAGTAGATGCTAAGCCGCTGCGAGAGAATACCTTTGAAAAGTCGTTCTGAATACCTGCAAGCTGAAGTTGCCAAAGCTGAAGCTTTGGACTCCAGATAAAGCTGCCAAAGCTGAAGTTTTGGATTCCAACTGTCAAAGCTGAATCTTGAAATTTCCGAAGTCGATAATTTTACTGATAAATTAATGGCTTACGATATATTTCCCCAAAATGCCTTTCGGGATGCGGTACATGTGGCGGTTTCTTGTATTAATGGTATGAATTATCTATTGACTTGGAACTGCAAACACATTGCCAATGCAGAAAAACGTGATGAAATCGAGAGAATTTGTGCGGAATTAGGGTATATTTATCCCATTATTTGTACCCCAGAAGAATTATTGTCAGGAGATTAATTATGTGGAACGATCCCATTGTAGAAGAACTACACAAACATGGGCAAGAAATGGCTGCTAAGTTTGATTATGATGTTCATGCCTTGTGTAACTATTACAGGGAAAGACAAAAACAGGAAAATAAACCCGTTGTGTCTTTGCCCCCTAGATTGCTCAAGGACTTGCAGCCAATTACCCAACGCCGATTGAATAAATAACAAAACGCAATCACAATAGCGGGATTGCTGTTGATATTAGCTTTAGAAGGAAACATCAAAGTGCCTGTCACTTGCCGGTGACTGGCACTACGACTCTCACGAGCTTTTGAGACTCCAATTGCCAAAGCTTCAGCTTTGGACTCCAATTGCCAAAGCTTCAGCTTTGGACTCCAATTAATTATTGCCAAAGCTGAAGCTTTGGAGTCCAAAGCAAATTTTTATTCTGAGCAGCTTTCAAGGGAGTTAATCCATTCATCAATTATTGCGATGCCTTCTTGATTAATCACTGTTGTGCCTATCGGTGGCATTTCTCCACGGTGTAAACGTTGTGAGATTCGGGAGTTTTCAGGTTCGCCGGGTGTTAGTAGGTAGCCATCACAAAGGGCTGAGAGCGGGGCCGTTATTCGATAATCATGGGGGCCGGTGCTACGGGGACGGTGACAGTAGGAACAATTCGCATGCAGAAAAGCTCTGGCACGTTGCCCAATGGGTGCAGTCTTATCTGTTAATTCAGGAAAGGCCTGTTTTTCTTCTGTCAGGGTGTTCTTTTCTAATAGGCCGATATGGGCTAGGGTGTCTATTTGCAAGGCCGTGCGGCCGGTTGGCCGATAAGTGTGCAAACGGTTCATTTGGGCCGTTTCTACATTGATAATACCGCCGACGGCTTTGGTATGACATTTTAAACATTGGCTGCGGTGGGGATAAATCCACGTTTGTTCGCCAATTTTTTGGCGTTTCCCTCTTTCAAGTAAGGTGGCATCTGTGCCGTTGTCATCCCATTCATAACTGTAACCGGCCCACTCTCCATCGTCATGGCGCACAAATAAGCGCGTTTCAATGGGTTGTCCTTCCAAATAAAAATGTTTCAAAAACACGGAACCAACTGGGAAAATCCAATCGCCTTCTTCATTGAGGGTTATGCCGGTATTGTCTGGTATTGCCATCCAACGATCTTTGGTGGCGCCATCTGTCCAGAGTGGCACGTTGACGGTATAAGGTATTAGTCCAGAAGCCGCTTGACGGGGATTATCCGGTTCAACACAGCCCGTTTCGGAGAGTTTTTGTGGTAAAGGTGTGTCATCCGAGGGACGAGGTGGCGCGATACAGGTTGTATTCGGTGGGCGGCTATCTAAGCCGGTAGCGGCCGCTAAAGTGGTCGATGTTGTGGCTAAATGAGAACGTGAATGGGCGTCTAGGTTCTCAAGTAATTGTTCAAACGTCGTGCCCACTTTGCTGAAAAGGGCATACAACACGTAATTGCCAGCCAGTGCTTCGGTGGCACTCACTTCTAGTACCGATTCTGTCGTCTCTGCCATTGTCAGGTTGCGTTTATACGGGTGTTGGTGAGTAAAGCTTAAGCGATTGTTTGGATTATCTGTTATAAATAAGAGTTGCGGTTCGGTGGGTAGTCTAATGGCTACCCATAAATCTGCCTGTTCCGCTGGCGTGGGTTGAGGTAGACGGGTTTCGAGTTTGAGAGGTATTGTCTCTCCAAGACGGTAAGCGGCCTTTAAGTCTTTGAAAGTTATGGAGGCTTTTTCTTCTGCTAAGGCGTAAAGGGCCGGTAATAGCAGGGTGACGAAAAGTGTCGATAGTCTCAATAATCGGTTTGAATGGTATTTCATAATAAGCGTGCCTACAGGGATTCGTTATAAAGCAAACTACAGGGATTCGTTATAATAACAGATTTAAAAGCAAACTACAGGGATTCGTTATAATAACGGATTTAAAAGCAAACTACAGGGATTCGTTATAATAACGGATAGCAAACTACAGGCAGATTCGTTATCGTTATAATAACGGATAAAAACTGAAAACTCTTTTTAAATGCCACGATCTAATCCGTATCGATTAACGAATCCCTGTAGTTGCTTTTAAGTTATGGCCCTCTGTCGCGCTTCCCCCCAGGTTGCACCTTGGGGCTATTATCTCGCTCCGCTCGTTACTACGTTTCACATTCAACCCCTACGGGGTTGGGGGCTCTTCTAAATACTTTTTTTATAGGTAATCGAATATCCATTATTTCATCAATTACCTCAGTCGCTTCGGTGCCAAAGGTTTTGTACTGGTGAGGTTGTGAATAAATCGTGATAGATTCCGTAGCCGGTATAACTAACCAACATGATTTAACCCCTAGCGCAAAATAAGCTTGAAATTTGACGATGATATCATCCACACCTTGACGAGGTGACAGCACATCAATGGCGAGTAAAGGCATTTCCGCCATTTTTATTTCGTCAACGGGTTCACTCTTATCGAGTTCATACGAATAAAGGCATATGTCCGGCACTAGCTCATCTTTAGCCTTGAGTTCAAATTGACTCAAGTCAGTTTGGCTTATATCCAAACTCAGTTCAGGCATCACAGTAAATCTTTCATCATTAAATAATAAGCCAGTTAATCGATCTACTGTTAAGCTATGGTTTCTTGATGGCATAGTTTGTCTTCTATATTCTTGATATTCTTCTTCGTATTTGTCATTTTCAAACGCGTTAACCAAGCTCATAGTTTTTGCTCTCTTATCAATTTTGGGTATAGCATTTCAGAAAAAGTCTTTTTTTTATAACTACGCTCGTTATTTATTTTATTTAACAGGTTTTCTATCAATTGCCGTCGTTGGCTACCTACTACCCGATACCCAAAAATTTAACGATTATTTTCAATAGGTAACAAGCGATATTTTTCACACACAGGGTCAAAAGTTAATTTTTGAGCATCATTATTGCATGCTAGATACTTATTTAAAAATAACTCAGTTACAAAAAATCCCAGAGCAAAAATAATGTTTAATTTTACAGCCCAAAAACTTAGCCATAGTCATTGATTTTAACGGAATTTATCGAATGTCATAGAGAAATTCTTTATTGACGCCGATTTTAAAATTTATCACTCAACCTGAACTCAAAAACAGTTTTCAGCGCATAAATTCAACAAACTTAGGCGCTAAAGCGCCTACTACAAACTTAGGCGCTAAAGCTCAAAACAGCCAACATCTAAAAGCTCAAGTCCCCTAAAAGGGGACTAAAGAATTATCTGAATATCTATACAAACTTAGGCGCTAAAGCGCCTACTACAAACCAGTTCTACTTTATCACATTACACCCAACTAAATAATCTCTATAGAGAGCCTTTTGGGGGCCATTCTGTTGAAATCAATAGTTAACATTTTTTTATCAAAGGGCATTGACTAACAGATTGGGTTTAGTCACCTTTAGGTTCCTAACGCTTTTAGCCTTTTTCTTTATCCCAAGGCGTTATCCACAAGTCTTTTGGATACCAAGTGCATTCCTGATAAGTACAACGGATACGCGTTCCGAAACGGATAAAAAAGCCTTGATTTTTAATGAATCTCTTACGGGAATCCTACCTTTAAAATCAATAAAATCAAGTATTTAAAAACTTATGTATAAGGACAAGCAATAATTGTGGGCCATATCGCATAATGACTCAAAGAATTTCAACTCATGGCCCTATTGAAACCTCTTTTGATTGGAATTGACGGAGTTTGTAGGCGAGTCCTCCAATGTTGCCTAGTGGTTTTCCTTCAGCTACAAACCAGAGCGATAAATTAGTACAACGAATTACGCGGATAATCGAATTGAGTAGTACAACTCACTAAGTTGCTTTAGCAACTCAAGAGTTTGTAGTAGTTGCTTTAGCGACTAAGAGTTTGTAGTAGTTGCAAAAGCCACTAAGAGCGTGTTTTAAAAGTCCAAGAATCAATCACTTATAAAATAGTCTATTGGTTATAAAACAATGAATTAAGTCGAGTTTTAAAACACGCTCTAAGTCAAGTATAATTCGCTTATCCGCGCAATTCGCTGTACTATTGGCTTCAGCAACTAAGTAAAATTCGCTTATCCTCGTCATTCGCGGTACTTTTGACTAACTAATTCTACTTTGCCAGATTCATTTAACTAATCATCCTCTTTCTGTTTGGCACAGTCGTGAGACAATGTTTGCAATTAGGCGAGTTATTGCCTCAGTCAACTAGTCATTTTCTTTCCGTTTGGCACTCTGTTGTTTGTAGTAGGCGATTTATCGCCTAAGCAAGTAGTAAGTAGTCCGTTTGTAGTAGGCGATTTATCGCCTAAGCGAGTCGCTTTTGCTCCTACTACAAACTAGCCAGATTAAGTCGCTTTTGCTCCTACTACAAACGACTACTACAAACTAGTTCTATTTTGTCACATTACACCTAACTAATTGATTTCCATAGAAGGCCTATTGGGGGCCATTCTTTTGAAATCAATAGTTAACATTTTTTTATCAAGGTTTAGTCACCTTTAGGTTCCTGAACGCTTTTAGCCTTGGGATTTATCCCAAGGCTTTAGGTGGCTTTAGCTTTTAGCCTTGGGATTTATCCCAAGGCGTTATCCCAACGCGTTATCCCAACGCGTTATCCCAACGCGTTATCCCAAGGCGGACAGAAACTACTAAATAATCTCTATAGAGAGCATTTTTTTTGCCATTCTTTTGAAATCAATAGTTAACATTTTTTTATCAAAGGGCATTGACTAACAGATTGGGTTTAGTCACCTTTAGGTTCCTAACGCTTTCAGCCTTGGGATTTATCCCAAGGCTTTTGCTCTACAAACTCGTTCTACTTTGTCACATTACACCTAAGTAGTTGATTTCTATAGAGGGCCGTTTGGGGCCATTCTGTTGAAATAAATTAATTGTCTGATGCAAAGTTTGACTATTAAAAACGGTTTGATGGCCCACAAATCAGTGCTAATAACCCTATAAAAATAATAGTTTTGGTATTCCTCTGTGTATTGTGCCCTTCCATGTGTCTATTTTGTTTGGCACACGAGTTATCGCCCAAGCGAATCTGTTTGTAGTAGGCGAGTTATCGCCCAAACGAGTAAGTAGCCCGTTAGTAGTAGGCGATTTATCGCCCAAGCGAGTCCGTACTTAGGCGCTAAAGCGCCTACTACAAACTTAGGCGCTAAAGCTCAAAACAGCCAACATCTAAAAGCTCAAGTCCCCTAAAGGGGACTAAAGAATTATCTGAATATCTATACAAACTTAGGCGCTAAAGCACCTACTACTAACTTAGGCGCTAAAGCGCCTACTACAAACTTAGGCGCTAAAGCACCTACTACTAACTTAGGCGCTAAAGCGCCTACTACAAACTTAGGCGCTAAAGCGCCTACTACAAACTTAGGCGCTAAAGCGACTACTACAAACTTAGGCGCTAAAGCACCTACTACTAACTTAGGCGCTAAAGCACCTACTACTAACTTAGGCGCTAAAGCGCCTACTACAAACTTAGGCGCTAAAGCGACTACTACAAACGACTACTACAAACGAATCCTTTCTGGTTTGCTCCACAAATCGGCCCAACGTTCTGCCATCAAGAAAAGCGTGGGAACCGCTTCTCAACGGTAACTCTTTGAATTAAATCCTTTAAAAAAAAAGCCCCTTGTCAAAAAGACTTGGGGCTTTTTTATGCCTATAAAACGTTGACCAAATTAGCGTCATTGCTAAACAACTACCGACAAGCGCGGAGTTGCAAGGTAAATTGCCGTCGCTGGCTACCTACTATCAAACAAAAATCATTCGAAACAACAACTAAGAAGTTGCGTTTCAATTGCTGTCATTAGCCACCCACTCTCAAACGTCTTTGTCCGAAATAGAAGAATAATTAGAGTTTCAATTTACCTACTCTCAAACCTATTTCGTGGGGTTTCGTCTCGTTATTCTTTTTGTGTCTCAATTGCTGTCATTAGCCACCCACTCTCAAACTTAAATTGGATCGTTAGTTTTATTTTATTGATCTTTCAATTGCTTTCATTAGCCACCCACTCTCAAACGACGGGGAATGTCAAATCGTTAACAAAATCAATTAGATACCCGACTCATTTCAAACCCTTAAATAACCGTACTCTTACTCATGGAATTTCACCTAACTCTTTGAAAATAAACGCTATTTTATAATACGGTCTACACTCGAAATCGGCAATGACTGATTAGGACTCGTCTAAGTGATTGAATTTTAAGCACATTTTGTTGCCGCACCTTTGCTGTCATTCGAGGGTGCGTATTAAACCACATTCAAAAACAAAATGCAACACAAAGCGCACACTTTTTATAAAAAAAATCGGTTTGGCAGTTGGCTTCTTGATATAACCGTTTGAAAATTAACTAAATTCACGTCAGTTAACGGCTGCCATCCAAATGTGGCTAGGAGTTCGCACGGGTTAATTTTTCACGTTTAAAAAATCCGAGGTCTCGAAGACATTGGATTTTTAGACACGCAGAGGCCACAGAGTTGACACAGCGGAACACAGAGAGTCAATTCGTTGTTTAGCGTTCAATCGTTGATTAGGCGGTATCGGTAGTAAGTTATTGATAAATATCACGTTTAAAAAACGCCGATTTTTGGCCACAAAATGCGAGTTTCTGAGGTAAACTCGGCGGATTTGAAAATTATCATGACGTTATAAATCAATGGGTTATATAAAAACGGCCGTCCGCGTTCAAATGCTTGAGATCACGTTAATCGGGGTAACTTATTGATAAACATTAAGTTTTTGTTAGCCCAATTTTTCCTACAAATTCTAGTTTTCAAGTCAACTCAAAACTGATAAGTACAACGGATACTCGTTCCGAAACGGATAAAAGAGCATTGATTTTGCGCCAACCTCGTATGTTAAGAGCAATGCCATTAAGTTAACAAATAAACGAGAAAGAGCCAAAGCTAAAGTCCCCTAAAGGGGACTGGTAAATTCCGGATTTTTTCATAAGCACACGATATGGCATTAAGTCTTCAGTGCCCTTTAGGGCACTTCAGCTATTAGACGACGGCTTTAGGCGTTGGCGGGGGGATTATTTGTTTCTAATTCCGCAAACTGTGTGGCATTGAGGTGAAACCTGGGGAAACGTAATTAAGACGTGCCAACCCCGTAAGGGGTTGAATGTGAATAGTACTGATAAGTACAACGGATACTCGTTCCGAAACGGATAAAAAAGCATTTAAAAACTTATGTGTAAGGACAAGCAATAATTGTGGGCCATATCACATAATGACTCAACGAATTTAAAATCATGGCCCTCCTGTTGAAACCATTTCAACTCATGGCCCTATTGAAACCTCTTTTGATTGGGATTGACGGAGTTTGTAGGCGAGTCCTCCAATGTTGCCTAGTGACTTTCCTTCAGCTACAAACAAGATCGATAAATTAGTACAACGAATTGCGCGGATAATCGAATTGAGTAGTACAACTCACTACGAGAGTACAGCGAATTGCGCGGATAATCGAATTGAGTACAATTCACTCAGTTGCTTTAGCAACTCAAGAGTTTGTAGTAGTTGCTTTAGCGACTAAGAGTTTGTAGTAGTCGCTTTAGCGACTTAATCTGGCTTGTTTGTAGTAATCGCTTTAGCGACTTAATCTGGCTGGTTTATAGTAATCGCTTTAGCGACTTAACCTTGCTTGTTTGTAGTAATCGCTTTAGCGACTTAACCTTGCTTGTTTGTAGTAATCGCTTTAGCGACTTAATCTGGCTGGTTTATAGTAATCGCTTTAGCGACTTAATCTAATGCCTTGTTTTATAAGCAATAGACTATTTTATAAGTGATTGATTCTTGGACTTTTCAAACACGCTCTAAGTCAAATTCGTTTATCCGCGTAATTCGCTGTACTATTGGCTGCAAAAGCCACTAAAATTCGTTTATCCGCGCTTGTGTCGCTGTACTCTTGGCATCAGCAACTAAGTCAAATTCGCTTATCCGCGCAATTCGCTGTACTATTGGCATCAGCAACTAAGTCAAGTCAAATTCGCTTATCCGCGTAATTCGCTGTACTATATATAACATTGTTACTATAAAACTTTCTCTGATAACTAAAAACAAGCCGCAGGAGTACGTCACAGCGCGTACAGACACCAAACACTTTCACAACACTAACAGAAACTAAAATGGCTAAAAAAACAAAACAAGGCATTCACGAACTCTACACAGAAGACCCTGAAAAAGCCGATTGGCTAGTCTGGGGCCGAAAAACCGATCCCATCACTCGAAGAGGCTTTCTTACCAAAAGCAGTTTACTCGCCATGACTGCCGTATTGGGGGCCAATATCCCGTTTGCTAACAATATGTTAGGAGGCCTCATCCCGGCGGCGCTTGCCCAAAGCGACGGCTCCTTTGAAATCCCCGGCAAAGACGGCCTCATTGTTCTCAACGACAAACCGATTAACGCCGAAACACCGCCACATCTGCTAGATGACGACATCACCCCGGCTAACCGCTTTTTTATCAGAAACAATGGCATACCGCCGGCACCTGAAGAAATCGATCTTAGTACCTGGACACTAGAAATTAGCGGCGAATCTTGCCAAAACCCAGCCACGTTTAGCTTGGAACAGTTAAAGCAGCAATTCAAACACTACACTTATCAACTGCAACTCGAATGTGGCGGCAACGGCCGAAGTGAATTCAATCCGCCCGCCAAAGGCAATCAATGGTCAATTGGCGCCATCGGCTGCGCCCAATGGACAGGCGTTAGGCTTAAAGATGTCCTAGCGTTTTGTGGCCTCAAAACCGATGCCGTCTACATTGGCTACTATGGTGCCGACACCCATCTAAGCGGCGATCCCAACCAAATCCCTATCTCTCGGGGTGTGCCAATGGCTAAAGCCCTAGAAGATGAAACCCTAATTGCCTGGGCAATGAACGGCGAAAACATTCCACTTCACAACGGTTACCCGTTAAGACTTGTTATTGCTGGATGGCCGGCCTCAACCTCTGGTAAATGGCTAACACGGATCGTGATCAGAAATCAAGTCCACGATGGCCCCAAAATGGCTGGACAATCCTACCGCGTACCCTGTAATACCGTGGCCCCCGGCACCAGAGTACCCGATGAAGATATGTGTATTATCGAATCAATGCCAGTGAAATCCATTGTGACTTTTCCACAATCAGGCATAACACACGAACTCGGCAAACCATTGGCGGTAAGAGGCCATGCGTGGGCCGGCGATTTACAAGTAAACGAACTCTATATCTCCAACGACTTCGGCATGACTTGGAAAAAGGCCGACCTAAAACCGCCCGTCAACCGACTGGCTTGGCAACGCTGGAATGCGACGGTTGAATTCCCCAAAACGGGCTATTACGAAGTCTGGGCGAGAGCGGTCGATAGCCAAGGCCGCTCACAACCAATGGTACTACCGGGCTGGAATCCCAAAGGCTATCTCAACAACGCCTGCCATCGCATAGCAATACAGGTGGTGTCTGCTGCTTAATGTAAAATGAAAAATGTAAAATGAAAAATGGCAATGCCGCAAAATTCGGCATAAAAGCCACTTTGCTGAACGACAAATCAATAACTTAGGATCGATTACTGCCTTATTTTGCGCTATAGTTATCCAGATAACTTTTGTACCTAAAACCAGAGTACTTTGAATTAAGAAATTAACGAATCAAGCCAAGTTTTTAAAAATTTATTCGTTTACTGTGAAAATACCTATAACATCTAGTACAACGGATACGCGTTCCGAAACGGATTTTAAGAAAAGGGGGTGGCGAAATAACTTAGCCATGACGATTTATTTCCCAATTTGTTGTACTCATCAGGAATGGACAAAACTTATCTGGACAAGTATATTGCGAAAAATGAAAAATGAGTTAATAAGTCTCTAATTTTGCAATGAATTTTATGAAAAATTGCTTTTTTAATTTTCACCTACTTGAAGTACGTTCCGTATAACATGAACACAAAATCCCTATTATCCACTAAATCCCTTATAATCCTACCCTCTTCCCGTTTTCAACGGACAGAATATCCGTTTATAAAGGGAAGCTGGGAGAGATTTTTAATCGGACTCGCCTCGCTATTACTGCTGACAACCGTTTCGGCCCAACAACTCGACACAGAAACCGGGCTAATTATCGCCGACGGCTATGAACTGGTAAAAAGCGAATGCACCGCTTGCCATTCGGCCCAAAACATTATCCGGCAAAGCGGCACACGACTCACTTGGTTAGGCCTAATTCGGTGGATGCAAGACACTCAAGGCCTTTGGGCATTCGAGCCTAACACCGAAGAACAGATACTCAACTATCTGGAAACCAACTACGGCCCCAAAGAAGTGAGCTATCGACGCGCACCGATTCCAGCCTTCTTGATGCCACCCAATCCTTACCGAACGCTGGCAACTCTCAAATTTGTCGGCCTACAACAAGCCTACAAACCCGGTGACACGCTTAATGTGGAATTAGTGATAGAAGAATTCCCCCACTACAGTCAGGGACGTTTTGACCTTTGGGCCGCTATTCACTTGCCCAACCGGCCTAACTCAGAATTTTTCTTTATGACGGGAACCGCCTCCAAGCCCTTGTTCAACAGTCTTGAGCCTCAAACATTCCAAACCTCATTGGAAACGGTAAACAGTACTTATAGTATATTGAAGGATTACACAGTACCTTCTTCAATTGAAACAGGAGCATACACTTTTTATGCACTACTGGTTGAAAAAGGAACAAACCCGCTAACAGAAACCGATATCACCCGCTCCAACCTGGCCATTCAAACCACAACCGTTAGTGGCTTTTGACAAGGAAACCAAAGCTTTAGCGTTGGACAAGGAGTCCAAACTTTGGCAATCGTCCAAACTTCCGGAGTCCAAACTTTAGTTTGGGAGTCGTCCAAACTTAACAAAACACCTACAAAAAGTATAAATAAGAAAGCGCGACAGAGGGCCCTTACTAATAATTAATGATTAATAATTAATTGTTAATTATTAATTTATGGCCCTCAAAATAGAACGTCCAAAAACCTGCTAAAAATAGGTCAATAACCGGTACCCGCGTATCACTACTCTGCCAAACTAAAGTTTGGACTCCGGCACTGCCAAACTAAAATTTGGGCTCCTGCCAAACTAAAGTTTGGACTCCTGCCAAAGTTTGGACTCCTGATAACTGATAACTGATAACTGATAACAGGTTAGTGAGCTTCCGTTTCAATCGGAGGCAAGGTTTGAGCATAAGTCAAAATATCCAATTGCTCCTGAAAAGATAAACCCTTGCTTATCATGGCAGGCATTTTAGTCCCCGAATTACCAAAGCGGATCTTATGCAGCGTTTCCCAAGGATTACTGTTAGCAATCGCACCAACAGACACCGCGGCAATTTTATTACCATCCGCGCCATGACACTTAAGGCACCCACCGCTATTTTCATACAAAGTGCGTCCATTGTCGGCATCACCCGTCGCAGACTTACTCTGTGCCCCAGAAAAAACAATGTACTTATTCATATCCACCGTGCCTTCTTTCAGGAACTTAGTCAAATCCCAAATATCCGGTTCGGACAGCGATGGGATATTGTGATCAACAATGGCCCCATAAATATAGGCCATCGGCCGGTTTTTGACTTGATAAAGTCCTTCAATATCCGTATAGTGACTACTACCAATCTCATAAGCCCCCTCGTTGCCTTTGTAATCCCAGCCATGACACTCTTTGCAGCGCCAAGTGCCAGAGCCAGACTGGCTACTGGTGTCAGGATACCTCGCGTAGTTCTCGCTCGGCTCTGATTCACCGTTGATTTTCCACCAGTTATCATACAAAAGGCCACCACGTACCACATCGGCTCCCTCATAGTTGCTCGGTTCAACCGCCGTCACCCCGTTGAGCTCAAAGCGTAGAGTTTCCTCATCAAGGAAAAAATCGACGATATACAAGAAATCCGGTGTCGGCGCATATTTCACCTCATAGAGCCTAATCGTGGTTTCACCAGTGGGAGCGACAATAGCGGCCGACAAATCAACATCACCAGCACTCACCCCATTTGAAACCGTTGAAACCGCGGCCAATACCGCAAAAAAAGTTTTTACGTTCAATAACTTAGCTGTTTTCATTCGATATTCTCCAACAAAGGCTATGACAAAAGGAGCGAGTATTTTATGAAACCTGAGAATTAATTGCAATAACCGTCAAGCGTTTTTCGCTCAGGGCCGTTTGTAGTAGAGGCTTTAGCCACTGAGCCGTTTGTAGTAGTGGCTTTAGCCACTGAACCGTTTGTAGTAGTGGCTTTAGCCACTGAGCGGTGGGCAAGGAATGAATCGCCTACTACAAACTCTGTCACAAAAATTGTTCCAGTTGCTCTTGAGCGATTGACATCGCCATTTTATTCTGTAAATATAAAAAATAAGATGTCTTTAAGACCGGGCGCATTCCCAAAAAAAGGGTCATTACTAATTTTTGAATACCAGCCTCTAGTACAACGGATACGCGAAATAAACGGATAAGGGATTTTTCTAAAAAACTCCGCTACCTGCTAGATGTCTTGAAAATCAACTTGAGTGATCAAGAAATCGACGAGCTGATTCGAGAGGCTGATCTTGATGGCAATGGCGTGATTGATTACCATGAGTTTGTTCAAAGTAAAAACTTGTGGAAGAAGATTAAACTAACCTTAGGGATTTCCCGTTCTTTCAAAGAGATTCTCCGGCAATACACTCGACTGGCCGAAAATCCCTCGGTGGGCTTTGGTACAACGATGTCACTGCCTTATGGCAAAGAAAACGCCCATCATATGGGATATGAGGTTTCTCAACTGCCTGATCGTGTCTGGGAGTCTTCTTGTATGTGTGGAAACTCCTTTTCTGTTGGGCCTGTTTCTGAAGGAGAAGTGGTTATTGATTTAGGCTGTGGTGCCGGTGCGGATATTTGTGTCGCGGCTAGTTTAGTCGGTGAAACGGGTAAAGTCATTGGGGTTGATATGACTGCCGCCATGCTCAAAAAGGCCAAAGAAAATGCACAGTTGTGTGGCTTTAACTCAATTGAACTCATTCAAGCCCCCTTTGATACTGCCAATCATAAAGCAATACCCACAAGTGTTGCTGATGTGGTGATTTCAAATGGGACTTTTAATTTGTCGCCTCGCAAGAAATGTGCTTTTCTTCAAGCGTTTAATTGTTTAAAACCAGGCGGTCGATTTTACTTAGTCGATATGGTTCGCAAAGGTAGCGCATCGTCGGAAGCTTCAGAAGGCAGTTGGTGTGATTGTGTCGCCGGTGCCGTGCCGATTTCAAAAGTCTTAGAGCTCATGGATTCAGTTGGATTTATTGAATGCGAACATGTTGGTTTAACCAACTACCGCACCTCCGATCACACCGTGGGTGGCACATTCCGTGCTAAAAAACCGTTAGAAATAAGCTATCGTTCCCAACCGAAAAGGTAAAGTAAAGCGCCAACCCCGAAGGGGGAAATAATAATTAATGATTAATGATTAATG
Source organism: Candidatus Parabeggiatoa sp. nov. 2 (assembly GCA_002085445.1). Lineage (GTDB taxonomy): Bacteria > Pseudomonadota > Gammaproteobacteria > Beggiatoales > Beggiatoaceae > Parabeggiatoa. Next base: position 34,500 of record NBMI01000001.1, on the reverse strand, counting down.
ATTAATTATTATTTAGGGCCCCCAACCCCGTAGGGGTTGAATGTGAATCGTAGCGCGTAGCAAAACAAAGACTCATGGTGGGCAAGCGGACGATAAGATCGGGGTACCATTTGAGATCATGCCGCCCACTTACCCACCCTACAGAGCATTTTTCGCTTTGGTTAAATACAAAAAAGGGCAAACACGTAGGTTTGCCCCTACGAGTGATGTTGTTTACGCAAAATGCTATAAATATACTCAACACTCATCAGGAGGATTATTAATGAAAGCCGTTTTATTAACCGCCGCTGGCGACACCGAAGTCCTAAAAATAACCGAAGTGGATATCCCCGAGTTATCTAATCCCGAATTTATCCGTGTGCGTCTACACGCCGCCGGCATCAATCCCGTCGATGCCAAAATGCGAGAGCGAGGCGGAATTGCTCCCGATAACTTACCCAAAATCCTTGGCTGTGACGGCGCCGGTGTTGTTGATGCGGTGGGCGATGCGGTAACTCGTTTTAAAGTCGGTGATGAAGTCTACTTTTTTAACGGCGGGATTGGTACACAAGAACAAGGCAATTATGCCGAATACACCACCATTCACCAAGACTACGCTGCCCTTAAACCCAAAAGTCTGTCAATGGCAGAAGCCGCTGCCTTACCATTAGCATGGATTACCGCTTGGGAATCACTGGTTGATCGCGCTAATTTGCAAGCCAACCAAACCGTTTTAATTCATGCCGGCGCCGGTGGCGTCGGGCACTTGGCGATACAATTGGCAAAAAGCTTGGGAGCGCGTATTGCCACAACGGTGAGCAAAGAAAAAGCCGAGTTTGCCCAATCGCTGGGCGCAGACTATTGTATTGATTACACCCAAACCGATTTTGTCCAAGCAACGCTTGATTGGACAAAAGGTGCCGGCGCTGATGTCGTTTTTGATACAGTGGGTGGTAACATATTTTGCCGTTCTATTTCCGCTACTAAAATTTATGGCAAAGTCGTCACCATACTGGAACCCCCGTGTGATAGCAACGCCATCAAGACGGCAAAGTTCCGCAATCTGAACTTGATTTATGAACTCATGCTCACGCCCATGCTCCAAGGAATACATGAGGCGCGAATCGCACAACGGAAAATGGTGGAAGAAGCCAGCCGTTTGATTGGTGAGGGTAAATTGCAAGTGAAAGTCAGCCAAGTATTGCCGTTGGCACAGGTGGCAGAAGCGCACCGATTAATAGAGACGGGGCAGACGACGGGGAAAATTGTGCTGAGTATCGAATAAGCCTTAGTACAACGGATTGTAGTATAACTACAAGGATTGTAGTATAACTACAAGGATTGTATATAATAAAGGATTTCAAAGCGGATTTATCGAAAGTGTGCGATTTCGATTTAATTAAGCGAACGTGCATGAAATAAAATCCAAGTTAATTAGCGATTCAATCAGCAAATGCTCTATAACTACAAGGATTGTATATAATAAAGGATTTTTTCGCTTGGTGATTTGATGCTCGTTTCTAAAATCCCTTATTATATAACTACAAGGATTGTATGCTTATGAAAGGATTTCAAAGCGGATTTATCGAAAGTGTACTATTTCGATTTAATTAAGCGAACGTGCCTGAAATAAAATCGCCGTTAATTAGCGATTCAATCAGCAAATGCTTATTCAAAGTTGACTGACGTGATTTGAAGCTCGTTTCTAAAATCCCTTATTATATACAATCCTTGTAGTTGTTGTTATATCAGATATGGATGGTGGGCAAGCGGGCGGTAGGATTCGGGATAATGTTTGATTCAGATGGTGGGCAAGCGGGCGGTAGGATTCGGGATAATGTTTGATTCAGTACGATACTGCCCATTTTCCTTAAGCTGGCACCATTGGCGCTATTGGCAACCCATTACGCGCCCAACTGACAATACCACCGTATAAGTTATAAACATTATCATAACCTTGCTGCGCCAGAAACATGCACGCTTGGGCGGAACGTGCCCCGGTGCGGCAATAAAACACCACTTGCTCATCTGTGGGCACTTCCTGCATACGAACCGGTAAAGTACTGAGCGGCAAAGGTTTACCGTTAGGAATAGACGCTTGCGCCATTTCTTGTGGAGTACGCACATCAATCAAAAGCGGTGGGGTTTCTGTTTTCAACCATTGCGCTAATTCATTAGAATCTATATTTTTCACAAACATAAAAATGCCTCGGTTAGCCAATAAGCGTTGAGTTTTGCGAGTTGCTCAGGTGATAATAATTATTATTGATTAAATTGGGATACATTGTTTGATTTAAAGAGGTAATTTTTCTTTAAGGATATTAGTTTATTCTAATAGCCAACAGCAGATAAATTAAATTATGAACCACATTAAACAATTATATAGACATTCACTTTCTTTACTCACTGATTTATATCAGTTAACGATGGCTTATGGCTATTGGAAAACTAATAAAATCAATCATGAGGCCGTATTTGCGCTGTTTTTTCGCAAACCGCCCTTTCACAGCGGCTACACCATTGCCGCCGGCTTAGGCACCGTGCTTGACTATCTCGAAGACTTGCGTTTCACAGAAACCGATTTGAGCTATCTCGCCACGCTAACCGGCATTGATGACAAACCGTTATTTGAACCAGCGTTCCTCGATTACCTCAGCCAATTACGCTTTGACTGCAATATTGATGCGATGCCAGAAGGCACTGTCGTCTTTCCATCAGAGCCACTATTGCGAGTGCAAGGCTCCCTATTGCAATGTCAAATCTTGGAAACGGCCTTGCTCAATATCATTAATTTTCAAACACTTATCGCAACAAAGGCCGCACGAGTCTGCCAAGCGACACGGGGCGAACCGGTGTTAGAATTTGGCTTGCGGCGGGCACAAGGCATAGACGGTGCCTTGGCAGCCAGTCGAGCCGCCTATATTGGCGGCTGCGCGGCAACCTCAAATGTGCTGGCGGGCAAACTCTACGGCATTCCCGTCAAAGGCACTCATGCCCATAGTTGGATAATGTCCTTTGCCAGCGAAGACGAAGCCTTTAGTGCATATGCAAAAACTATGCCAAATAACGGTATATTTTTAGTAGACACCTTTGACACCATCAAGGGCATAAAAAAGGCCATCGCAATGGGACAATGGCTACGTGAAAACGGCCACCAATTAGTTGGCATCCGCCTAGACTCTGGCGATTTCGTCAGCCTCAGCCAACAAGCTCGAAAAATGCTCGATGAAGCCGGATTTGAACAAGCGCGAATTGTCGCCAGCAACGACTTAGATGAACACCTAATAGCCGATCTCAAAGCGGCCGATGCCAAAATTGATCTGTGGGGCGTTGGCACCAAATTAGTCACCAGTTATGAACAACCTGCCTTAGGAGGCGTGTACAAACTCACGGCGATTCGTGAACCGGGCGACGAATGGCAATATCGGCTCAAATTATCAGAAGAACCTATTAAGATATCCAATCCGGGCCTCTTACAAGTGCGCCGCTTTAGTGATGCCCAAGGCCAATTTATCGGCGACATGATTTACAATCAATTAGATACGCCCGTTGGCGCACCGAATCTGGTCAATCCAGCGGCCCACTCCATTGACGAAGAACACACCACCTTGCCCGCAGACACGCCTCATCAAGAATTACTCATTCCCGTGCTACGCAAAGGGCAAGCCGTGTTAGACTCACCCTCGTTGCAACAAATTCGTCAACGAGTACAAGAACAACTTGTCCATTGCCCAGAACCAATCAAACGCTTGAAAAAGGCTGAGGTTTACCCCGTCAATTTAGAAATGAATCTCTATACGCTGAAACAAAAACTTATAAAGAAAGCCAAAAGTTTGTAGTATGTAGTTTGTAGTAGGCGATTTATCGCCTTTTTCTAAAAAGTCTATAGTATATAGTTTGTAGTTTGTAGTAGGCGATTTATCGCCTTTTTCTCAAAGTTGCTAAAGCAACGACTACTAACTGAGTTGCTAAAGCAACTACTACTAACTGAGGAGTTGCTAAAGCAACCACTACTAACCAACTGAGTTGCTAAAGCAACGACTACTAACAGTTAGTTGCTAAAGCAACTACCACTAACTGAGGAGTTGCTAAAGCAACGACTACTAACTAAGTTGCTAAAGCAACTATAGATTTTCAGACAATTATTTAGTCCCCTTTAGGGGACTTTCGCTTTCAGGCAACGGCTGATGCTGTTGGCTGTTTTGAACTGAGTTGCTAAAGCAACGACTACTAACTAACTGAGTTGCTAAAGCAACGACTACTAACAGAGTTGCTAAAGCAACTACTACTAACTAACTGCCGGAAGACACAAATGAAATACATTAAAGTAGGCGCAGCGGCCCTCAATCAAACCCCCCTAGACTGGAAAGGCAACCAAATAAATATTATTGCTGCTATCAAAGCCGCCCGTGCCGACAAAGTATGCATTTTATGCTTACCAGAACTCTGTATCAGCGGTTACGGCTGCGAAGACGCATTTTTAGCGCCCGGCACGTTAGCACAATCGCGGCGATCCTTGCATGAAATAACAAAACAAACCAAAAATATTCTCGTCGCGGTAGGCTTACCGCTGTTATATCAAAACCGCATCTACAACACCGTCTGTCTACTCGCTAACGGCAAAATTGCTGGATTTGTTGCCAAACGATTTTTACCAAGTGATGGCATCCACTACGAACCACGCTGGTTCCACAAATGGCCTCAAGAAGTCTATGCCGAAATCGACATCAATGGGCAACGCTATCCGATAGGTGATATTTACTTTAACTGTGGCGGAGTGCGTATCGGCTTTGAAATCTGTGAAGAAGCCTGGGTAGCTAATCGCCCCGGCATCAAACTCGCTGAAAAAGGCGTCGATATTATTCTTAACCCCAGCGCCAGCCATTTTGCCTTTGACAAACATAGAGTCCGTGAACGTTTTGTGCTAGAAGGTTCACGCGCATTCAGCGTCAGTTATGTTTACACCAATTTACTTGGCAACGAAGCTGGGCGAGCCATTTATGACGGTGACGCGATGATAGCGACTGGCGGACAACTCTTAGCGACTTGCAAACGCTTTAGTTTTGCAAACTCTCAACGGGTGAGTGCTTTAGTTGATGTTGATTTAACGCGCATGGCACAAGCACGTACCAGTGATTGGCAACCTAAGTTAGAAAGCCGTATTTATATTCCCTTTGACTACCCGTACACACCACCGAGCAGAAACACCGTTACTCAGCAACTATGGGATCAGAGCCCGACAATCAAAGAAGAAGAATTTACACGCGCCGTCAGCCTTGGTTTATTTGACTATCTCCGCAAAAGCCACTCTCAAGGTTTTGTCGTCTCCTTAAGTGGCGGTGCTGATTCTTCCGCGACGGCCTGTTTAGTCCGCTTAATGGTTGAATTAGGCGTCGCCGAACTCGGCCTTGAAGGCTTTTGTGCCAAAATCAACTTCCAATTCCTCTCCAGCACCACGACTATCACCGACATCGTACAAAAATTACTGCTCTGCGTTTATCAAGCCACTGAAAATTCAAGCAAAACCACCCAACGTGCAGCGGCCACCTTAGCACACAACCTTGGCGCTGATTACTTAGAACTCAACATTAACAAGCTAGTTAAAGGCTATATTGATTTAGTCTCTTATGCCATCAAGCAAAAACTCAATTGGGAAGAACATGATATTGCCCTACAAAACATTCAAGCCCGGGCACGCTCCCCTAGCGTCTGGTTGCTCGCCAATCTCCGCAACGCGTTATTATTGGCAACCAGTAACCGTTCCGAAGCGGCACAAGGTTACGCCACGATGGATGGCGACACCAGTGGAGGCTTAAGTCCCCTAGCTGGCATAGACAAGGACTTTTTACGACAATGGCTCAATTGGTTAGAACATGAAGGCCCCGTGCAATTAGCACCGATTCCCGCCCTCGCACTGGTCAATCAACAAACCCCCACCGCCGAATTACGCCCCAAGGAAATGCAGCAAACGGATGAAGCCGATTTAATGCCCTATTCCTTGCTCAATGTGATTGAAAAAGCAGCCATTCGTGATCGCCAAACGCCTTACGAAATATTTTGTTTGCTGCGCATTAAATTCCGCGAATATAATGAAGAACAATTACTAATATGGATTGAACGCTTTTTTAACCTCTGGACACGTCACCAGTGGAAACGAGAACGTTTTGCGCCCAGTTTTCATTTAGACGATGAAAGCCTTGATCCAAAAACATGGTGTCGCTTTCCGATACTATCGGGCAGCTATGCAGAAGAATTAGCCGAAATGAAAGAACGAGTAAAACAGGAGTCCAAACTTTAGTTTGGCAGTCGTCGTTTGTAGTGTTTGTAGTAGTCGCTTTAGCGACCGAATCTATAAATAAATTTGTAGTAGTCAGATAACCAAGGAGCGTTTGTAGTAGTCGCTTTAGCGACCGAATCTATAAATAAATTTGTAGTAGTCAGATAACCAAGGAGCGTTTGTAGTACCAAGGAGCGTTTGTAGTAGTCGCTTTAGCGACTGAATCTATAAGTTTGTAGTAGTCAGATAACCAAGGAGCGTTTGTAGCGACTGAATCTATAAGTTTGTAGTAGTCAGATAACCAAGGAGCGTTTGTAGTAGTCGCTTTAGCGACTGAATCTATAAGTTTGTAGTAGTCAGATAACCAAGGACAAATCCTTGCTTATATTCAATCCCTGTAATTATTTAGACGCGCCTAAATACCCTTCTTATCTGTATGGCTATTGGCGCTAGTTTGAGGGCCATAAAGCCATTTGGAAGTTTTAAAATTAAAGTCTGGCCTTACAAACTACAAGGATTGAGTAATCCCAAGGAGAAATCCTTGCTTATATTCAATCCATGTAATTATTTGGACGCGCCTAAATACCTTCTTATTTGTATGGCTATTGGCGCTAGTTTGAGGGCCATAAAACCGTTTTCAATATTCGAACTTTGTACCGGACATTTAGGGCGTTGCCAAACTAAAGTTTGGACTCCAACTGCCAAACTAAAGTTTGGACTCCAAACGAAGACTGACTTCACAAAAACATCACGCCCACTTGAAATAGTCGTTCTACGGCCGTAATACGTTTTTTATCGACTAAGAACAAAATAACATGATCTTCTGGTTCTATCACCGTGTCATGGTGTGCCATCAGCACTTGTTCGCCGCGCACAATGGCACCTATCGTGGTGCCGGGCGGGAGCTTAATCTGATCAATCCGTCGGCCTACCACTTTGGAAGATTTTTTATCGCCATGCGCAATCGCTTCTATCGCTTCAGCAGCGCCGCGACGTAAGGAATGCACTACCACCACATCGCCTCGTCGGATATGAGCCAGCAAGGTGCCGATAGTGGTTTGTTGTGGCGAAATAGCAATGTCAATCGTGCTGCTTTCTATTAAGTCTACATAAGCGGGGCGATTAATCAAAGCCATGACTTTTCGTGCGCCCATGCGTTTAGCCAGCATGGCTGACAGAATATTGATTTGATCGTCGTTGGTGACGGCGCAAAAAATATCGGTTTCATCAATATTTTCTTCGCGCAATAAATCTTCATCAGCAACATCACCTTGTAACACAATGGTTTTATCTACGATTTCAGATATTTCTTCGGTACGAGCGGTGTTATGCTCAATCAATTTAACGTGGTATTTTTTCTCTAACGCTGTCGCCAAGCGGGTACCGATGTTGCCGCCCCCGGCGATCATAATGCGCTTGCAGGGACGCTCCAGTTCACGCAGAGCCGCCATCACTGCGCGAATGTTTTGAGTTGCTGCAATAAAAAAGACTTCATCATCGACTTCAATAACCGTATCGCCTTCGGGAAGGATAGCCTTACCGCGCCGAAACATGGCCGCCACTCGTGTTTCGACGTTGGGCAGGTAATCTTCAAAGGCTCGCAAGGCGTGTCCAACTAACGGCCCACCATAAAAGGCTTTCACTGCGACTAATTGTACTTTACCATCGGCAAAGTCAAGCACTTGTAACGCGTCTGGATAATCTATCAGACGTTGGGTATAGTGCGTTACCAGTTGCTCTGGACTGATATGCACATCAACGGCTAAACCGTCGGGGCCAAAAATTTCTGTGTGATTGAGATAATCAACTTCGCGCACACGGGCAATTTTGGTGGGAGTATGAAAGAGGGTATGAGCAATTTGACAGGCAACCATATTGGTTTCATCGCTGTTGGTAACAGCTATCAACATGTCGGCATCTTCCGCTCCCGCTTTGAGCAGGACGTATGGATGGGCAGCATGTCCAGATACGGTGCGTAAATCTATATGTTCTTGTAAATTGTGCAACAGGGTGGCGTTGCGATCTACGATTGTAATGTCGTTAGCTTCACTGACAAGATTACTGGCGAGGGAGCTACCGACTTGGCCGGCTCCAAGGATGATAATTTTCATGCGAATTATTACCCATTACCCATGCGAATTAAGAAATTAAGAATGAAAAATGAAAAAATGAACATTTTAGGCTTTCAGGCTTTCAGGCTAAAAAAGACTTAGAAAATATCCTTAAATCCATACGTTTTTGACCACCCAGAAATCCGATTTTTCAAAAAACTCGGATTTCTTTGACCGCATAGCTTATGTAATGATTAATGATTAATGATTAATGATTAATGATTAATTAATTTTGGACACTTGTAAGTAAAGCTAAGCTTTTTCAATGGGGCGAATGAGGAATTTGGGTCTTGGAAAGACAGGCATAATAAAAACCATCTAGGTTATTTTCACCTGGCAGGATTTGCCGTCCATAGTCTTGTGCATAACCCCAGTCGGCCGTCAATACGATTTCTGTTGCATCGGCGTGTGTGGCTAAAAAGTTCTGGATTTGTAGATGATTTTCTTCGGCGAAAACGGAACAAGTGACATAAAGTAATTTACCCCCCGGCATAAGTAAAGGCCATAACGCGTCAAGTAAACGTGCTTGTTGCGCGGCTAGTGCGGCGATGTCGCTAGGTTGGCGTAAGTATTTGATATCAGGATGACGGCGAATAACACCATTACCTGAGCATGGCACATCTAATAAAATTCGCTCAAAAGGTTGATTGTCCCACCATGTGTCGGGTTGACTGGCATCGGCACAGCGCAAGTCGGCCGATAGTTGCAAACGCTGCAAAGTATCGCGCAGTTTTTGTACACGAGCGGGTTTTAAATCTAAGGCTAATAGTGTCTCTATTTCATAGCGTTCCAGCAGATGTGCGGTTTTGCCGCCCGGCGCGGCACAAGCATCTAACACTCGTGCGCCAGGCGGGACATCTAGTAATGGTGCGGCCAGTTGTGCGGCGCCATCTTGCACCGATAGCCAACCTTGTGCAAATCCGGGTAAGTGTTGAACATCTATCGGGTGTTCTAGGGTAATTCCATAGTCCGTATAAGGTGTCGGTGTTGCCGCAATATTGGCCTGATGCAAATGTTCAAGATAAGCGTCACGCGACTTTATACGGGCATTCACTCGTAAAGTCAAGGGCGGATGGGCATTATTCGCATCAGCCAAGGTTTCCCATTGGGTAGGCCAATCGGCTTGCAAGCGTTTTAGTAACCAAGGCGGATGTGCTAATTTCACGCTGATGTTAGCATCTACTCTTTTCAGCAACTTGTCGCGCTGACTAATAAAATTGCGTAATACGGCATTGACTAAACCGGTTGCCCAAGGTTTTTTCAAGGTGCGTGTGACATTCACGGTTGCCGCTGTCGCGGCATGAGGTGGGATGCGTAAATACAGGTGTTGGTATAAGCCTATCAATAAGAGGACTTGAATATCATAATCTTTGGCTTTGAAAGGTTTACGGAGCAAACGTTGTAACAATGCCTGCAAACGCGGCTGCCAACGTAACACGCCATAACACAAGGCTTGTGCCAAGGCGCGTTCACGGGCATCATTTAAGCTTTTGAGGTGAGTGTCTAGGCTGTCTGATAAAGAACGCCGATGTCCTATAACTTGGGTCAATATTTGGGTAGCTATGCTACGAGCATCCATAATGAAAAATGAAAAATGAGAAATGAAAAATGAAAAATGAAAATTAGGTTAAAGTTTTTCAGAGAAAAACTTTAGCCTGGAAATGAAAATACCACGGTAATAATCAAAATAAACACCCTACTATATTGTTAATGTTCTATTGACGGGTAAATAGGAGTCGGCCATATTTGTCGATGAACCATCCAAGCTCAAATCGTCGGCAAAAGTTTCGCAGAGCGAAACTGGAGCAAAGTTTGGACTCCTGCCTTCCTTGGACGAATTTAAGGGCGTTGCCAAACTAACTTCTGCCAAACTTAAGTTTGGACGACTCCCAAACGTTAGTTTGGACGACTCCCAAACTGACTCCTGCCTTCCTGATTTAACGGCCTTTCTGCTCTAATAAAGATTAAAATTTCTAAATTTAACAAGAAGTTGTGTTATCTAAATAAACAACATTTCAAAAATATAACCCCCGTAAATTTTCTAATAAAACGAAATTTAAGTTATTTAAATGAACATTTATTGTTAATAAATTAGAAAAAGCGTTATTTTTATAAAATTAGCTATTTTTAGTCAAAAAAGCTACCCTCAGAGAGCCGCGTATTTTGGTAATAGTCTTACTAAAAATAGGGATTAATATTATAAGAGGTAATAGCATTAAATCGTCATAAGTGCCGTCATTTTTAAGAAAACTTAAAATTGTTCTTTTAAAATAAGAAGTTATAGAATAATGATTAACAATTAAAATGTTTGACAGCTTGTCTCCCTTGAAGACGAGACAGGCCAAAAAGTTATCTATACATTGTCGGCCAATAGGCATCTATTTTTAAATCGTCTATTATAACCAATAGGTAATCATAATAATCAACGGAAAAGCTTGGTATCATGCCAGTTATTTTTTTAGCTTTACCTCAAAAAAAAAACCAAAAATGGCCCGTCATCCTATTATGGAAATCGGCCTAGACAATAAATTCAATTTTTACTGTCATTCTATGCTTGGCTTTTTCGTTATGGCAACCATAAAGGATTGGGCAACCATAAAGGATTGCCCCTACATGACAATCCTGTTCGTAGGGGCAATCCCACGTGCAAAGCCCTTACGAAAAAGCGGTACTGGAAACCCCTTCGGGGTTGGGGCGGTGGGTTTGAAATTTTTCCCCCTAGGTTTCGCCTCAATGCCATTAAGTTAAGGGCTTTGCACGTGGGATTGCCCCTACAAACCGTCATGTAATGTAGGGGCAATCCTTTATGGTTGCCCAATCCTTTATGGTTGCCCAATCCTTTATGGTTGCCCTCACCCAAAAGCGGTACGATATGGCATTGAGGTTTCGCCTGGGGCTATTCCCCCTTCAGGGTTGTTTTGATTAGTTCGATTTTTTCCTTTAGTGTAACCAGTTATAACGATGTGCAGTATACCAATTACCAATTACCAATTACCCAAGTCGATATTCGGGATGAGCGTTGAGGAAGTCGCCAACCAATATGGGCTTTCCGCCCGCTCTTTGAACCTTCAATAAACGCAAAATCCCATCCGCCGTGACAACATCAATGCCGTCGCGCTGGCAACGTATGACACGGCCTACTGGCTCAGTTGTCATCGTGGATGGCCGTGCAAGAGCGGCCCAAATGCGTAGCGTTTGGTCAAAGAGACTGGCTTGGGCAATCGGCCAAGGATTAAAGGCCCGCACTTTGCGCTCTAAAACAATCGCCGGTTCGCTCCAATCTAGTTGTGCTTCCGCCTTTTCCAGTTTCTTGGCATAAGTCGCTTGACTGTCATCCTGCTGAGTCGCCGGCAAATTTTCAATCTCGTCTATCGTGTTAGCCAGCACTTGCGCTCCCAACTGAGCTAGGCGATCATGCAAAGTTTGCCCAGTCTCATCTGGCAAAATATCACAACTTTCTTTTTTGAGTATTGCTCCCGTGTCAAGGCCATCATCCATTCGCATCAAAGTAATGCCGGTGAGGGTGTCTCCCGCTATTAGGGCGCGTTGAATGGGGGCCGCCCCACGCCAGCGCGGTAATAAAGAAGCATGTACATTAATACAACCTTTGCTTGGCATCTCTAGCACCGCTTTTGGCAACAACAGTCCGTAAGCCACCACAATCATCAAGTCGGCCGATAACGCCATCAATTGCGCTTGTGTTTTGGCCTCTTTCAGGTTGAGCGGTTGATATACGTTAATTCCATGCTCTAATGCCACCGATTTGACCGGACTGACTTGCAATTTACGCCCTCGCCCGGCTTTACGATCCGGTTGTGTATAAACGGCACATACAGTATGTTTAGAGTTCAACAGGGCGAGAAGACAGGGCACTGCAAATTGGGGCGTACCGGCAAAAATAATACGTTTTTTGATCATTGAGTTCGTTAGAAAACGCGATGTTCAACTTGAATTGAGTAAAAGACTTGCGGGGTGTCAAAAACCATCCAAGGGCGTTGCCCTTGGCTTTAATAATACGCCCCTTTCTTGCTCATAGAATCACTGAAAACTGATCACTGATCACTGACAGAATCTCGTCGCTGTTGTTTGACCAACTTTTTGCGAATGCGTTGACGCTTTAGGGACGAAAGGTAGTCCACAAACAATTTGCCTTTGAGGTGATCGATTTCATGCAGAATGCACACGGCAAGCAAACCATCGGTAGTCAGCGTAAAGCTTTCTCCCTTTTGGTTCAGTGCTTGCACCGTGATACGTTCAGCACGTTCTATCTCCTCAAATATCCCCGGTACGGATAAACACCCCTCTTCAGTACATTGTACTCCCTCGCTGCTGAGGAGTTTTGGATTGATAAGACACAAGGGCTGATTTCTTTCTTTTGTTATATCAATCACAATAATCTGTTTATGAATATTGGCTTGCGTAGCAGCCAGCCCAATACCGGGGGCAGCATACATAGTCTCAAACATGTCAGCGACGAGTTCGCGTATGGTATTATCGACTTGCTTGACGGGTTTAGCTTGAGTACGCAATCTGGTATCTGGAAAGTGTAATACTTCAAGTAAAGCCATGATAGTTATACTTTAAAGAGATAAACGTCAATTATGATCATACGGTATCATTGCTCTTAAGAGCTATCGTTTTTCAGATAAATATTTTTGGAACTAAAAATATTCGAGGTTTAGCAAACCTCGGAGTTTGTCCAGCGGATTTTATGTAGGGTGGGTTTTTGTTACCCACCTTCCTCATTAAAAGTTTGTTACCGCGCTAAGTATAACCAATTTATTTTATTTAAATAAAAAAAACCGAAAAAGGCCGAAGCCTTTTAGACGTAACTAAAATAAATTGACTTTGTCAATGCGTAAGTCCTAAACATATAAAATCCGTTGATAAAGTCTTTTAGTTTGTGTGTAATAGAAAGCATTAACAATTAACAGTTGACAATTTTTTTATTTTTGCACAAACGATTTAAATCGTTAAAGCTTTGATTATTCGTCTAAAATAAAAATACGAGTCATTAAGCACTTGAGTAGACTCATTTTAATTAATACAGTGTTCAAACAATAAGTTATAAAATTTGCGAAGCGCTTATTGATAAAAGTAAAATTAAAACATGCAAACCTTATACTCTCGTCGTGGCACGGGTATGCTCTCAAAACACCCGCGTGAGCGTTTAATTCAGCAGTTGCGTACTCAAGGCATTTCAAACCCCGACGTTTTGGAAGTCATGCGTACAACGCCTCGGCATCTTTTTGTCGATGAAGCCTTATCTAGTCACGCTTATGCCAATCACGCCTTGCCCATTGGATATGGTCAAACCATTTCCCAACCCTATATTGTGGCACGTATGACTGAAGCGTTATTAAGTCAAGGATATCTCGAAAAGGTATTAGAAGTGGGCACGGGCTGTGGTTATCAAACCGCCGTGTTAGCCCAATTGCTAGATAAAGTGTACAGTGTGGAGCGGATTAAAAACTTGTCAGAGAAAGCCAGTAAGCGATTGAAATTGTTCGGGTTGGATAATGTGCAGTTATGTCATAGTGATGGACACTGGGGATGGGCTGAACATGCGCCCTATCAAGGTATCATAGTAACGGCCTCCCCAAAAAACGTGCCAGAGGCTTTGTTAGACCAATTGGCGCTAGGGGGATGTTTAATCATTCCTGTCGGCCCACGAGGCGGGCAAGTGCTGTTAAAAATCATTCGCACCCGTACCCACTATGAGCAATATACCTTGGAGCATGTTAGTTTTGTCCCCCTGCGTGAAGGGTTAAGCTGATTATCAGTTATCAGTTATCAGTTATCAGTTCTTTGCTCCCGTTTTTTCTGAGTTTGTAGTAGTCGCTTTAGCGACTATTACCGCTCGTTATGGGCCTAAAAAATACTTTTTTTTACCCACTTATGCACATTCAACCTGGGGTGGTGAAAAAGAGGTTCCTTTGGTTGCTAAAACTTGATCCCATTTTTATTCCTTTTGAAGTTTTATTATTTTAAAAACAATAATTTAAGTATTCTTTAATTCATTAATCATTAATCATTAATCATTAATCATTAATCATTAATCATTAATAATTTTCACCACCCCACATTCAACCCCTTCGGGGTTGGTGCGTCTTTAATACCTTGCAGTAAAGCTATTCACATTTTACACACCGAGGGGTAGAATAAACCCTAAAATAGAAATGCATTCCGTTATCACAGTTGCATTGCACCTACTACAAACGCCGTTATGTTAAAAAACTTTTGTTTACCGACTACCTAAAAACTGATAACTGATAACTGATCACTGATGAACTGATAACTGATCACTGATGAACTGATAACTGATCACTGATATTTACCTATGTGGCAAAAATGGGCATTTTATATCAATTCACTCTTTTGCGCTGCAAGCCTGATTGTGGTTTTGTTTCTTTGGTACGATTACGATAAGGCGAGTAGCCCAATTGAGCCGGCGGCTCAAAACCGAGTAACGGAAGAGACGCGACTAGTTGTACAGCAAATAGACGCAGTGTTGGCTAAACTATTGTCTGTCGCAAGACTGCTCGCGGATGATCTCAGCACCGGAAAATTGCCTCGTTCTCAAATTCACTCAAGACTCGAAGAGGCGATGGAGAAGAAAACGCTGTACGGGATTGGTGTTGCCTATATTCCCTACGCGAATAATCCGCATCAGCGGCGGCAATCGCCTTACTATCTCAATAGGAGCAAATCGTTACAAACACAAGACTTGCTTCAACAGTTTACCGTTCCTTGTAGTTTTCCTACCACGCCGAATAAAATATCAAATTGTGTGGTTTTTGTCGATTATTCCCTGAATGATATTAAGGCATTGATGAGCACCCTTGATCTCGGTAAAACCGGCTATGGATTTATCCTATCAAAGCAAGGTGTTTTTATTAGCCATCCCATCCCCGAATATGTCAAGGATCGCAAAACCATATTCAACATAGCCGCGCTCAAGGACGACAAAGCACTCAACCGGCTGGGTAAGCGAGCCATCAATGGTGAGAGCGGTGTTATAGAGTATATAGACGAGGTAACGGGACAATCTTCTTGGATATTCTATCAACCCATTCCGGCGACGGGGTGGGCGATGTGTACTGTCGTCATTAAAGACGACATTTTAGCTAATACAAACGATTTTCGGCAGAAACCGATTTGGATCAGCCTCTGGTTCATCGTGGTGTTTTTTTCGGCGCTACTGTTTCGCGTTGATAAAGGGGATAGCTATCGTCTTTGGGCGGTTGCATCTTTGGCTTCTGTGCTATTAGTAGTCGGTATAGGCTTTATTTGGTATCTCGCACAAACGGCCTCATTTCGTGAAGGAGCCGGGAGTGCAATCATGGTAGACAAAGCCGGCTTGCACCAGTTTCTCTCCGCCAATGCCCAAAAAAAACCGCCAATTTATGTTCCTACTGGGATTGTTATTGAGTCTATAGAATTTTCAGGTGCAAATAATGTTATTTTAACCGGCCATATTTGGCAAAAATATGATGAAAGCCTTCATAAGGGAATCTCTCGCGGTTTTATTTTGCCAGAAGTCGAATCACCCTCGATTATCGAAGCTTATCGCCATAAAGAAAATAAGACGGAAGTGATCGGATGGTCTTTTGAAGGCACACTGCATCAACCCCATGATTATTCAAAGTATCCTCTTGACAGAAGGAAAATCAATCTACTCATACATCATAAAGACTTTGACAGAAACGTGATCCTGACACCTGATTTAGAGGCCTACAAATGGGTGAATCCAAACGCTCGCCCAGGCATCAAACGCGATCTTGTCTTGTCCGACTGGAACATTAGGCGTAGCTTTTTTAACTATCGAACCCTCAATTCTGATTCCCATTTAGGAACTGACAACGATGTGGTAGGAGAAAGGAATTTTCCCAAGCTTTATTTCACTGTTTTTATGCAACGAGACTTCCTAAGTAAAAGAAGCTTTCTTGAGATTCCTAGCTTAAGTGTGCTAATCCTCATTGTGGTAGGTATCCTGCTATTCGCTTTCCTGTTGCTCTTAGGAAAGGTGGGAACATTTGCTAACCTGCTTGCCCCGTTAGGCGTTTTGTTTATCGGCCTTATCCTTGCCCACATAGGATTGAGGAAAGCCGTTCCGGCTTCGGGAATTCTCTATATTGAGTATTATTACTTAGTGATGTATATCGCCATTTTGGCCGTTGTCGCCGGTTATTTTTTATTCCATGCCAACAAAAACCTCTTTTTCATCCAGTATCGTGATGGTTTAGTGGCGAAACTGCTTTTTTGGCCGCTCATTCTGGGGAGCCTCTTGGGAATAACTGTATGGACATTTTATAGTTGATGGATAATGGTAGAGTGTTGAGGTTTTAAAGTCAGCCCCTTTGGTGCGAGATTAATATAGCCAAGGGCGGAAGTTTCCATACCACCCTAACGCCAACGGCTAAAGCCGTTGTCTAAAAGCTTAAGTGCCCTGAAGGGCACTGAGTTAGTCTGAAGAAGCTCAATACCCTAAAGGGCACTATAAGAGAGTTAGTAGGCTTTAGCCTCAATGCCATTAAGAGGGCTTTGCACGTGGGATTGCCCCTACGAACCGTCATGTTATGTAGGGGCAATCCTTTATGGTTGCCCTTAACTTAATGGCATTGAGGCTTTAGCCTACTTTAGCTTTCAGACAACGGCTGATGCTGTTGGCTGTTGGTGGTATGGGGATTTCCGCTCTCCCGTACTAGCCAAAGCTTTTGCTCGGGACTCCATTCAAGAAGATCACTGAAAAAATGATCACTGACAAACTGACATAGGAGTGACAAGAGAATGAATACCACCGCCAAAACCGCTTTAACCGTCATGTTTTGTTTCATCGTGGCGTTAGTCATTATACTCACATTCGCCATCTATCATATCCTCGAAAACGGAGATGAAGAGATTAAAAAATATCGAAAAGAGGAGATTGAGAGAGTCAGACAGTCTCTTAAAGACTACGTCGATATCGCTTATGCCACGATAGATGTCAATTACCAAAATGCTCGGGACAAGGCATTTTTGGAAAAATACTATGGTCGTCGTTTGACGAACATTGTTGATGTAGCCGAAAACATTCTCAACTCGAAAGCCGAAGCCGTCAAAAAGGGAAAACTGACGCTCTCTGAAGCACAAGCTCAGGCCGCTGCGGAAATCTCCAAGCTCAGATATGACAATGGCAAGGGATATGTTTGGATCAACGATACCACCTTGCCTTATCCCAAAATGATTATGCATCCCACTGAACCCTCACTTGAAGCTCAGATTTTGGATGCTCCCAAATACAATGTTGCTTCAAACAAAAAACAAAATCTTTATGCAGCAGCAGTGGAAATTTCTCAGGCACATGGCAAAGGTTTCGTCGATTACCTGCCTAAACAAACCACAGACGGCCCTCTTCCCAAGCTTATGCTGGCTTATGTGAGATTATTCCAGAACTGGAATTGGATCATTGGTACCGCCGTCTATGTGGAGGATGATGCGACCAAAGATGCCATAGAAAAAAGCGAAAAGGACATAAGGCAAATGAGGTACAACAATGGCGAAGGGTACTTTTGGATAAGCAGTGCCAGCAAATCCGATCTCAAGATGATAGTGCATCCAACCATGCCATCACTTGAAGGCAAGATTTTGCAAGGCAAACTCAGAACACTGTACGAGTCTTTTGTCGAAATTTGCGAAAAACCGAATGGAAGTGGCTTTTGGGATCATCAGGAGCCCAAACCGACTGTAGGTGGCTTGACTTCTGAGGCTCCCAAAAAGTCTTATATGAGGTTGTATGAACCATTAGGCTGGATTGTGGGAACGGGTGTCTATATAGACAGTATAGAGAAAGCGGTTGCTGAAAAACAAGAACTCGTTAAAGAACAAATTAACAGTTTAATACTCAAGCTGGTATTTGCCTCTATCTTTATCGTTTTGTTGATCAGCGTACTGAGTTATATTTTGAGCCAATATTTTCCACCGGAAAAACCGCCACGCGTCTCAAGGCTGCAACGTGCCCCAGTACAACCAGCCCCGACGGCAGCCCCGGGCGAGTACACGCCGGTGGATCAAAAAATACCGGTGGCAATTTCTACTCCTTCACAGGCGATGTTGCCGACGAATGAGTGTATCAAGATGATCGAAAAAGTCAGCAAAACGCTGATAGAACAACAGACCAAGTTATTAGCCGCTGTCATGATGCAAAAAGTGCCCAAAACGGGTGAGAAAGAGGATGAAGAGGAAGAACAAGAACTTGAGCTGGCTACTGAAATAAAAAACTTAGCCAGCAAGAACTCTCAAACCATTGAAGAGTTGAAAAAGCTGGTTGAAGCGAAGCAACAACCACAAGAGGCAAACCAACCACCGCATGATGCCGTTAATACGGTGGAAATTGGCAAGTTCAACAAGGTGATGAATAACCTTAATAAGATGGTTGGCTAATTTAGCCTCACCCTACCTTCTCCCAGTTCAGTGCTAAAAATCCGATGTCTCAAAGACATCGGATTTTTTAAAAGATTAGGCGATAAATCGCCTACTACAAACGGGCCTTTTTCTTAACTTAATGGATCACTGATTGATGATGGCGAGTGCGAGCGGCCTCTCGAAAGGCCTACTACCGGCCTTTTCAAGACGGCCTAAAAAAAATGATAATTATTATCATCTCTACTAAAAAAGTGATACCCTGTTGTCTGTGTCATTATTTTCTGCCAAACCCCCTATCGAAAGGCCTGTGTCGAATGGCCCCTCACCCAAGCCTTCTCCGCCCTCACTCTGGCCCTTTCCTTCTGTCCGAGGGACGGGACACGCCTTTTTCAGAGGGGTGGATACTGGGGGTGTGTCACTGCATTAAGCAAAAGCCTTGGGCATTATCGCTAGGCAGATAGAACAAAACTATAAGAGTTACAACCAGTTATGGTTTAGCTCTCTCAGCTTATGGGCTTGAGCAACTTGCTTAGCATTGTGGGGTGTGTTGGGGGTAAGGGTGAGGGTGAAAACCAATTAATTATTTTAAAACCAACGGAATTAAAGTCAAGTCATGTTAATGAAAAGTGAAAACACAACCCAAGCGTTTCCCCTTGCAATGGCAGGCATTGGGGAATGGGTAAAAATTGTCGGTGTCACCGGTGGAAAAAATTTGCTCAAGCGTCTGATTGCAATGGGGATGATAGAGGATACGGAATTACAAGTGTTGCAGCGGTACCAAAAAAATGCCGGTTTGGTGGTGGCTTGCGGAGAAACGCGGCTGGCTTTTGGCGCTGGCATGGCAAACAAAATTATGGTCGTACCGATTCAGGAGAATTTCAATTATGACGCTTCGTGACATGGCCGTTGGTGACAAGGGCATCGTTTCGGGTTTTCAAACAGGTAATAAGGGGTATCGCAAAAAACTGTTGGCGATGGGGCTAACACCGGGAACGGCGTTTAGCATTACCCGTTACGCGCCAATGGGCGATCCGGTGGAAATTAGTGTACGCGGCTTTGCGTTGAGTATGCGAAAAGATGAGGCGGCCGCATTGTTGGTGGAGAAGGTTGAAAAATGAAACAATTAGTTATCGGCGTTGTTGGTAATCCCAATTGTGGTAAGACGACTTTATTTAATGTATTGACTGGCACTCGGCAGCGAGTCGGCAATTGGCCGGGGGTAACGGTTGATCGCAAGGAAGGTTTTTATAAACACGAAGGACGGGACATTGAGTTAGTCGATTTGCCGGGGATTTATTCCCTTGATGTGGCCCCCGGCACGACTTCATTGGATGAACAAATCTCCCAAGATTATATTCTCTCCGGTGAGGCCGATTTGATTGTTAATATTGTTGATGCGTCTAATCTTGAGCGAAATCTTTATCTCACCACCCAATTATTGGAAATGGAAGTGCCCTTGGTGGTGGCACTCAATATGATGGACATTGCCGAGCAGCGCAATATTAAAATTGATGTATCCGCATTGTCACAACAATTGGGTGTGGTCGTTGTTCCAATCAGTGCGGCCAAGCACAAGGGCATTGAGGACTTGAAGTGGGCCATGGACAAGGCCGCTGATGATAAAAAAAATCCTACACTTAGGGTGGAATATCCAGCGGCCATTGAACAGGCGCTCACGGAATTATTGCCCACCGTCACTGAGCGTTTACCTGATAATATCAAATCTCATGCCCACTGGGTGGCTTTGAAACTATTGGAAAATGATAGTTTGCCAATCCAGTGGGTAGGAAATGATGTTAATGAAACGGTTGCACACCTAGTGCAGCAGATTGAGGAGGATTTAGACGAAGACGTCGATATTCTAGTGGCTGACAGCCGTTATGCCTTTATCGCTACAATTATCGAGGAAACGGTGAAAAAAACAGGTCAGGTGACGAGGACAGTCTCAGATAAAATTGATAAAATAGTCCTAAATCGCGCCCTTGGAATACCCATTTTCCTTGCAGTCATGTACCTGATGTTTATGTTTACCATCAACATCGGGGGAGCTTTCATTGACTTTTTTGATATTTTGTTTGGAACCTTTTTTGTTGAAGGTTTTGGGGTGCTACTGAGCGCGATAGGTTTACCAGAAGCCTTGGTAACCCTAATCGCCGGCGGTTTAGGCGGTGGCATTCAAATTGTCGCTACTTTTATCCCAATCATCGGTTTTCTGTATCTGTTTTTATCGTTTTTAGAAGATTCAGGCTATATGGCACGAGCGGCCTTTGTTATGGATCGCTTTATGCGTTTTATCGGCCTCCCCGGTAAATCCTTTGTGCCCATGATTGTTGGTTTTGGCTGCAATGTGCCGGCGATTATGGCAACTCGTACCTTGGAAAATCAGCGTGATCGTTTCCTAACGATTTTGATGAACCCGTTTATGTCTTGCGGTGCGCGTTTGCCGGTGTATGCCCTGTTTGCCGCAGCCTTTTTTCAGGTGGGCGGACAAAATGTCGTCTTTGGGCTGTATCTGATCGGTATCGCGGTGGCAGTTATAACCGGACTGATTATGAAAAATACCCTTCTGCATGGAGAAGCTTCACCGTTTATCATGGAATTACCGCCTTATCATATGCCCACGGTGCAAGGCATTTTGCTGCGAACTTGGGATCGGCTGAATAGTTTTATGTTTCGTGCGGGTAAAGTCATTGTACCAATGGTTGTTGTGCTAACATTTCTTAACGCTTGGGGCACTGATGGTTCATTTGGTAATGAAAACAGCGACAAGTCCGTCTTGAGTGAAATAGGGCGCACTCTCACACCAGCCTTTGAGCCTATGGGCATTCACGAAGATAATTGGCCGGCAACCGTAGGTATTTTTACTGGTGTAATGGCGAAAGAGGCCGTTGTTGGGACACTGGATGCTATTTACACTCAACTGGCTGAGGCGGAGGCTGGTGCTAAAAACGAAGAGGAAGCCTTTAGTCTCTGGGGCGGTATTACTGAAGCCTTCGCGACGATTCCGGCCAATTTGGCCGAAGTGAGCGATAATCTCCTCGATCCCTTGGGGCTAAACATTGGTGATGTTAGCGATACTACCGCAGCGGCTTCCGAACAGGGTGTGAGTGCCGGCACTTTCGGCGCGATGGTAGCGCGATTTGACGGCAAGATAGGTGCTTTTGCCTATCTGTTGTTTATCCTGTTGTATTTTCCTTGCGCAGCGGCAACGGCTGCCATTTATCGAGAAACGAATATGCGCTGGACGATATTCGTAGCGAGTTGGACGACGGGATTAGCTTATATGTTCGCTACGGTATTTTATCAATTGGCGACGTTTGCACAACATCCAGTCACCTCGGCCGCTTGGACGGTGGGACTGCTGTTTATGTTTGCGTTGACTGTTCTAGCCTTCTACATTTATGGAGGCAGCAAATAGCAAAAACCACTCGGTACAGGGCACCAGGAGTTTTAGTTTGGCAATGCCCTTAAATCCGTCCAAACGAATGCAATACCAGAGACTGTTTGGCAGTGCCAAGTTAAAACCGGGCTACGACTAAAACCCGTCAATAGAACATTGACAGAGTACTATAGTATTTCAGAAAAATAGGAGTCCAAGATTTATCACAGACGTCCAAGATTTATCGATGACTCCTCCCCAATGATCACTGATAACTGATAACTGATCACTGATAACTGATCAATGACTAGTGGGGAAAAAACCATGATTCTTACCGAACTTAAATCTTATCTTGTTGAAAATAAAAGCGCCCCGTTGATAGATATGGCCCATCATTTTGATGTGACACCCGATGCCGTGAAAGGTATGTTGGGGCATTGGATACGCAAGGGTAAGGTGCGTCGCGTTGAAGGTGGCATTTGTAGCAAAGGGTGTTGTAAGACTGATCCGGCTAACTTGGAAATTTACGAGTGGGTAGGGCAAAGATAGGAACATCAAAAGCTGAAAAGGAACAAAGAAATGAAGTTGAAATTAAAACCGATGGCGGCCGCTATCAGTGTTATTGGCTTAGTCAGCACCGACGTATTGGTCGCTGAAGAAAATGAATGGTTACGTGGTGTCACCATAAGTGGTGGGGTTCAGGTAGAAGCCCAACATAAGCAAGATTATGACGAGACAAAAACCAGTGATTTTGTGGTCGATGAATTTTCACTGGGATTAGATGCGCAAGTGCATAAATTAGCCAAGGCTCATGTTGTATTTCTTTATGAAGAAGGCTCAACGCCGCTAGAAATAGATGAAGCTATCTTGACTTTGGGCAACGAAGAAGCTTCGCCAATTTATCTCAACGTGGGACAGTTGTATGTGCCTTTTGGCAATTTTGAATCGCAGATGGTTTCTGATCCGCTTACCTTGGAACTGGCCGAAACGCGAGAAAAAGCGGCGCAATTAGGTTTTAAAGCTGGGGTATTTTACAGCTCAGTCTACGCTTTCAATGGTGACACTCAAGACGATGGCGAAAACAAGATTGATCACTATGGTGGCAATCTTGGTTTTGCTCAAGAGACGGAAAGTATCAGTTATGACTTAGGTGTAGGCTACATCAACGACATCGGTGATACCGATGGCCTCAGCGAGACGTTGGAAGGTGTCAGTGACTATGATTATGTTGATGGCCTCAGCGCACACCTTGTTCTCAATATGGGGCCAGTCAGCTTGATGGGTGAATATATTACCGCCTTGGACGAATTTCAGGCCAATCACCTGGCCTTTAAGGGCCAAGCGGCACAACCGAAAGCTTGGAATGCGGAGGCCGGTTTTACTTTTAATATCGCCGGCATCGAGACAACATTGGCTGTCGGTTATCAAGCCACCGAAGAGGCCCTCGCCTTAGAACTGCCTGAATCTAGAATCCTTGGTGTTGTCTCAGCGGGGATTTATGATAACACAACGGTTTCTTTAGAATACGCGGTTGATTCTGATTACGATGAGAACGATGGCGGGACGGGTAAAGACGCTAAAAGCGCCATTTTGCAATTCGCGGTTGAGTTTTAGGATATTTTGTAGGGGGCCGGCAACGTGTTGCCCACCATCAAAGGCTGCCGAACGGATTCTTGCCAAACTAAAGTTTGGACTTCTGCCTTACGACTCCTCTTACTTAAAAACGCCAAAACTACCAAAAAATAGTAGAATTAGTTATGTTTAAGGGGTAAGCTCCCCACGTCACAGATAATTATCTGTGACTCTATGTATAATATACACTTAAGATTTTGAAGCTAATCTTATGTTAATTATAAGTCTAGGTTTCACCAGTATAACATTTCATACTGAACCGTTAATACCTGCCTTCTTGAACTTCCCTAAGTTCCGACGTGCATTTTATTACAAATAATTATTGTCTGTCAATATATTTTTCACGCAAAAGTTTCGCGGAGCGAAACTTTTGCATGAACTTGATTTTTTTTTCATTTTGTGGTTTTGGTGTCTAATGCGAACTGTCAAACAAAAATGAAAAATGGCTGTCATCAAAAACCCAATGTTTTGTCGAACTGGCGGTTTTTTTGAGGGCCAGGTTGCGAAATTGAATCACTTGATTTGATTGAAGGCCCTAATTAACTGAAAAATTAAAAATTAAAAATGGCTTTCATCAAAAACCAAGGTTTTGTCGGACTAGCGGTTTTTTTGAGGGCCATGTTGTGAAATTGAATCACTTGATTTGATTGAAGGCCCTTGATTGAAACAACAGTAAGACAAGTGGGGCACACTCTAAAAAACGGATAACTGTTCACTGATAACTGATCACTGAAAAACTGATAACTATTCTTCCATCTCTTCTTCCGCCCACCAATCAGCAAGGCCATTTTTTATGCTGTACACGTTTTTATATCCGATCTTCGCCAACGCATTTGCTGCCTTTGCACTCCGACGGCCTTCGCGGCATATCAGGAGAACAGTATTCTGCTTGTCTAAGCCCTTTTCTTTGAGGCGAGCTTCAATGGCAGGAACAAAATCATTGTTGACCACCGGATCAAATTTGGTATGATTTTCGTTCCAGTTTTTTAGTATATAAGGAACATTACCATCGGCAAGTGTAGGCATCTTTTGAGAGGCCACTTCAGCCTGGGTGCGAACATCAATAAACAAGATGTTTTTACCGTCCTTTTTGACTAATTCATAAGCTTCTGTCGCTGTTAGAGACTTAACTCCTGGCTCTGGTTGGGTAGGCGGTTTCGTTGGTGTAGAACATGCTGTAATGGTTGTAAAACACAAAAACACAAAAACAACCAGCCACTGATAGAATTGATACATGACTTTCATTTTAAAGTGACTCCTCCAGTGTTTGACTGAAAATTCCCCTAACTCCTTTTGGCAAACTTATTTTTACTCACAAGTCGAAAAAATTAATAATTAATAAGTAGGTAAACAAAAGTATTTTAACAAACATAACGAGCAGTAATAGTCGCTAAAGCAAAGTCGCTAAAGCGACTACTACAAACTGAGCTTTGGAAATACTTGGATGCTTGGGGATACATTTTTTCGTTATTGGGTATCGTCAGCCCAAGGCAGATCACTTTTTTTCCACCCAGTAACGCCATCTGTCACATGGTACACCTTTTTATACCCCACCCCCGCCAAAGCATTGGTTGCCCTTGCACTCCGATTACCTTGGTGGCATATCAGGAGAACGGTACTCTGCTTGTGCAAGCCCTTTTCTTTGAGACGAGCTTCAACGGCGGGAACAAAATCATTATTGACCACTACCAAGTCTTTCTTATTTTCATTCTGCTTCTTTCGCAGATACGGAACATTGGCATCTGCAAAAGTGGGCATGCCTAGAGAGACCACTTCAGCTTGGGTGCGAACATCAATAAACAAGATGTTTTTACCGTCCTTTTTGAGTAAGTCATAAGCTTCTGTAGCGGTTAGATACAGTTCTAACTCGGTTCTCTTCTTGTCGGGCAAGTCGGCCTTTAAGTTTGACTTCAAACCACACGCTGTCATTGTGAAGAGAGAGAGAACAATAACAAGTTGATAGAATCGATACATGAATCAAAAGGGGCTTTGCACGTGGGATTGCCCCTTCGATATTGGCTTATCGATAAATACCAGAAAATTTATGCTTCAGTACTTATCAACTATGGCGAGCACCATTCACGCAGGGCAACGGAATATTGGGTGCCGTTTTAAACACCCACCCTATCCGACTAAAATCCAATCCAAACACACAAGGGAGCAGCCCCATCCTCACTTCAGCTCAGGCAAAATACAGTCAGCCTCATCATGGAGCGCTTGAGCATTACCGCTGCCAGAATTTTGGCGAGGTCGAGTAGGCTGTGAAGGTGCTGATCCTTCATTCCCAGAACCACCTAACTCTGGCAAAATACAGTCGGCTTCATCATGGGGAGATTGGCGAGTAACGGGTGGCTCTGAATCTCGCGTAACGGCATCACCGCCACCGCAAGAGACTACTAAGCCACTTGTCCCCAGCAAAATCCCAACCGCCGCAAAACGGAGTTTTGAAAATTTCATAGTTTCTCCCTCCTATTAAATAGGTTTACCAAATTTGAGTACCATTGGAGTCCAAGATTTATCTTGGAAATTGGAGTCCAAGATTTATCTTGGAGATTGTTCATCTTCAACAGAAAGACAACTAAAAACTAAAATAACCCTATCTATGGCAAGCGCCTTGTAGTCACGCAAGGCGACGGCTACTTGGCTGCCTGTTTGAACACGCAGCCGCCACCTATCCTACTAAAATCCAATCCAAAAACACACACAAGGGAGCATGCCATCCTCACTTCATTTCAGGCAAAATACAGCCGGCATCCACCTGGTGAGTTTGAGCATCACCGCTACCAGAATTTTGGCGAGGTTTACTTAGAGGAGGCTGTGGAGATGCCGCTCCTTCCTCCCCATAGCCTAAATCCTCCGTCATCCGCGGATCACATGGCTCGGAACCATCATGGGTCGATTCGCTTAGAGTAGCAGTTTGTGGCTTGGAATCTCGCGTAACGGCATCACCGCCACCGCAAGAGACTACTAGGCCACTTGTCCCTAGCAAAATCCCAACCGCCGCAAAACTGAGTTTTGAAAATTTCATATTTTTTCCCTCCTATTAAATAGGTTTACCAAATTTTAGTACCACTACGCAATGCTTAAACCCAGGGGGCGATGCAATGCCATTAATATTAAAGCCAGGGGCAACGCCCCAATGCCATATCGTACCGCTTTTGGGTGAGGGCAACCATAAAGGATTGCCCCTACACGACAGGGGCAACGCCCCAATGCCATATCGTACCGCTTTTGGGTGAGGGCAACCATAAAGGATTGCCCCTACACGCCAGGGGCAACGCCCCAATGCCATATCGTACCGCTTTTGGGTGAGGGCAACCATAAAGGATTGCCCCTACACGCCAGGGGCAACGCCCCTAGATGATTGTAAGACAGAACTACTTGAAATTAAACTTATAATCCAGCATGGCCCAGTATTTAGTCGTATCGTTATTAGCCAAACCATCGCCTTCATCATAAAAGGCGGCCTTCAGAATCAACCCCAGATTTTTATAAACCGGATAGGCATAAATCACGTCCACCTCACTTCCATAATCGTCACCGCCGTTATCACTTTCAAAGCTGTGATAAATGCCGATGAGTCTCCCAAACTGTTTATTGATGTAGCCCAGCGTGAAACTGGTATCCACCAGTCCGTTCGCCGGCGTTGCGAGGAATTTATCCGCCCAACCGTTCATACCGTGAAGAGTTGCCAACGGGGTACTGAAGGCGCCGCCCCCTGAACCATCCTTCTCTCCGAGCACTTCGTAGTCTACACCAGTGACAAAGCCACTATAGTTGACCCTAAAGCCCAATTTGTAATAATTCGCCTCATGATCGGGCTTGACACTACCCATTGACTCTTCTTCAAAGCTGGGTTTGCCCTGAAACGCGTATTCGGCCTCATAACTGACTTTAACCCCGGAAAAGCCGGTCTTCCCAGTTGCCCTCACACCAAAGGTATCATGAATGGAGGCCAGCAGATATCCGTATGCCGACAGTTTGAATGCCGGTGCAACGGTGTAGTTACCATGCAGCAGAACGGTATTGGTATCAAGTGCGCGACGAGCGTCCGCGAATATCCGGTTGGCTCGAGTGACATAGGCACCAGTCAGACTCAAACCATCAACACTCTTATCATTCACCGCAATCATGTCGAAAGTTTGTGGCATTTGCCGCCATCCCACATGACCGATAAACCGCTGGTTGTCGAATACCTGCAAACTCCGCCCGGCTATGAAAGTGGTCTTGCCAAGCTTATAGTTCAAATGAGCTTGAGTCACCCTCGTTTGTGAGGGATCCATAATCACATCATAGCCCTTCTGTTCAGGAACAAACTCATCCATAAAACCAAAATGGCTAACGTTAGTTATCTCAAGATGAGCCTCAGTATCCGGAATTCCAGCCACACGATAAAATCCGCCACTGAGAACGGTTCGTACCGTAAAGGCATTGGCCGCATCAGCCCCGCCATCTACGTCCGCATATTCGTAGCGAGGTCGGATTCTAAGCTGAAGGTCATGTTCGGAAAACAGAGGCAAAAAACCCTCATTATTGTCAGCGAGAGCTAGGCCACTTGAGCTAGGCCACTTGTCCCCAACAAAATACCGGTAACCGCAAAACTGAGTTTTGGAAATTTCATCTCTTCTCCTTATTGTGGTTTATGAGCTTTAGTACTGCTATAATTTTTCAGAGAAAAAGGGGAAAGCCCTCAATACCTCCAAACCAAAGTAACTATAAAGGATTGCCCTGACATTTACAAACGATATTGTAGGGGCAATCCCTTGTGGTTGCCCTTTTTAACACTGGGCATCGAGCGGTATTAACTTTTTGCGTTGTCAGTCAATTTTTCGAGCGATTATGATAGAATGCCGGCTACATTTTTTCTGACACGCCGTTTTGACGTTTAAAATATTTTTGACACAAGCGTACGTATCAATCTATAAGTTGACAAAACCGGGCTGGAAATTCACGAAAACGTGCTCATCAAGCAATTACCATAAGAAGTGCCCATTACTCATTATCAATTAGCAATTCACATTGACATTAACGGAAAAAGCGCATATAAGACTTTTTAAAAAATCCGATGTCTCAAAGACATCGGATTTTTAGCCTAATTGAGTTTTTTCAACATAAGATAATTTGCTAGACTTTACACCCAATTTGCGCTTTTGTATCTTGGAGAAATCTTAACTTGATGGGCGACAGATTTTTATTCAAAAATCTGACAGAAAGCGCTTTGCCAATAGCGGTGTTCAGTATAACTTGAACATCGACAGGAGGATTAAGAAAAATGAATAAAATGTTCTTAAGACATTTTAGCATGGTGGCAACTGGTTTTAGTCTGCTTTCCATACCGCCAGTTTTTGCCGACGTACAAATCGGGGCAAAACTACTGTGGGATCACAGTTATTACAACGGTGTCCATCATAGTGCTGGAAAATCCGGCAGTGATAATGAAATACGTTTGGTGCGTGTTTACATGAAAAGTAAATTCGACGAACATTGGGAAAGTATGATCCAAACTCAAATCACTGAACATGAGGGTTCAACGAAGACTGCTTGGAAGGAAGTTTTTTTGAAATACAATGGGTTAGGCCCATTCGATTTAACCTTTGGTAAGCGTAAGGAACCTTTTGGCTTACAAATGTTAGTCAACGCTGAAAGGGTTCTCTTTCTTGAACGGACAATGATTTCAAGTGCTTTTGCACCAGAGCGGAGCATCGGTTTAACTGTCTCCACTTATCCGGGCAATACGAGTGCCGAACTTGGCGTTTACAGTCAAAGTAGTAGTGGTAACTCCTCTTATTCTAAGGGTGGGCCTGAAGCGGATAATTCAGAGAAGGACACTTACGCGGTAACCGGACGTGTCACATTCGCACCCCTGCGAACAGAGAACTCGTTGATTCATCTAGGATTAGCCGGTTCTTACCGTGATTTTGGGGGTAACGAGTTTCAAGTGAAAGATCGCGCTGAAGTTCACTTAGCCCAACAGATTGTCACCAGCGGAAAAACGGTTGCTGACAATCTCAACCTACTTGGTGTTGAAGCGGCGGCCCTGTTTGGGCCTTTATCCATCCAAAGTGAATATATGCAATTATCGGTTAATGCCAACGAAGGCGCTCAGGATGCCAAGCATGATGGTTACTACGCCGAATTGGGTTTTTTAATAAACGGCACTCGAGGCTATAAGAATGGAAAATTTGGTGCGGTTACGCCTTCATCTCCCTATGGAGCCTGGCAATTGATGGGGCGTTATAGTGTTTTAAACGCTGAAGATAATAACGAAGGGGTTCAGGCTGAAAATATCGGTTTAGGGCTAAATTGGTTTGCCAATAAATCAGTCCGTATTTCCGCTAATTACATCCTGACTCAATTGGACAATGCGGAACCTGATAATGATGACGGAGATGCCTTTACGATCCGTTTTCAATATGTTTTTTGATTTTAGCCCAAAACAGGGGCGTTGCCCCTATAGAATTTCAGAAAAATAATTTCGCAGCCAACTAGATTTCGTCCGGAGTCCAAGATTTATCTTGGACTTTCCATTTCAAAACATGGCCCACTTTCATCATTTTACTCAATGATCACGTTTTTTCGTGCGCCCAAACGCCCAAGGATTCTTATAAAAAAAGATTTCTTTGGGATTGTACCCGATGAGCCAAACGCCACCGACTAACGCAAAAGGTAGCGTTGCCATTACTCACACTCAGGTTGCCAATATTCACCGTTGAATTTGTTAAAAACGACTGTATAATGACTGCCCCATATGCACCCAAGCGGCGTAGGTCTTTCAAGCGGCCGATTAGAGGCCCGAACAGCGCGCAAGTCACCACCGCCGAGATTTTCATCTACGAAAAGCCCCAACGGGGCGATATTAATAAAGCCTGGGGCAACGCCCCAGGAAATCTGAAAATCAACAAAGGTGTCAAAAAAAATGATCATTAAGCATTTTAAGGTAACCCATTTAAATCAAAATGACGCGTTAAACTTTGATCTCCATTTTAATAAAGACATTAACGTGTTGACAGGCAAAAATGGCTCTGGAAAAACGACGCTATTGAAACTGATCTGGTATTTGATCAGTGGGAATATTGACAGAATGATTTCTTTTATGACTGAAGAGGCGCTGTTTGAGGAAATTTTGATTGAAACGAATACCTTTAGTTTAAGTATTATACGGGCTGAAACAGAAGGTTTTAGTCAAAAAAATATTTCCGTCAGATGGAATATTGGCAAAGGAGAACAACATATCTCCATAGAAGCTTATGCAGAAAATGGATTTTATCAATTCCTCAATAAAGAAATCCTTAACGTGTCAGAATCCTCGATTTTCTTTCCCACTTTTAGACGTATGGAAGGAGGCTTTTTTACCAGTCAGCCTGAAATAGGCGTTAATCGATTTTACGATGCCGCCAGGCAACGGGGGCGTATTTACCAAACACTAGACGAAGGACTTGATAACCTCTCTAAAGAGTTATCGGTACAAAAACACCACTTTATCGCCTCCATTTCCACCGACGATATTGTCAATTTTATTGCGAGACAATATGCTGACATTTCAGAAAGAACCAATGAACTCCAAAAAGAACTCGCCAAGTTTATAACAGAACGTACAGCCCTTGCCTCGTCGATAGATACAGAAAAAGACGCGTTGCATGACATTCAGATCAAAGCCGATGAAGTCACTGAAAAAACGGAGGAACTCTTAAAACCGTTTACCACGCTTTCAAAATGGGTAAACAGCATTTTTCAATACCAAGGCATCAAACTGACTGAAAACCTAACATTAGGAAAAGCGACAAATGCCTTATCATCTGATAAACTCTCCTCTGGAGAAAAACAGATGTTGAGTTTCTTATGCTATAACGCGTTCTACTCAAAAGGCATTATCTTGATTGATGAACCAGAATTGAGTTTGCATGTGGATTGGCAAAGAATACTGTTTGATGTATTAATGGAACAAGGAACAGACAATCAATTTCTTATTGCAACCCACTCGCCTTTTATTTATTCCCAATTTCCTGACAAAGAACTCATTTTGGACGAAGGGAGGAAGTGATGAAGAAGAGAGAACTGACTGTCGATGAATTAGTCAGTATGCTCCGTCATTCCTCTGTGCCTACCCTTCTTGTGGAAGGTTCAGAAGATGTCATGGTTTATAGGTGGCTAAAACAACACATAAAACCACTTAAAGCCAGTGCGATACAATGCGGTGGTAGAGAAAAATTATTGTCTGTCTATCAACGTAGAAATGAATTTTCTCACCTCAAGACAGCGTTTTTAGCCGATCAAGATATGTATGTATTTCTTGGCATTCCAAGCGATTATTCTGACATCGTCTGGACAGCCGGATATAGTATAGAAAATGATATTTATGCCGGTTCAACTAAACTAGATGATTTATTGGATGAAGAAGAACTGAATGATTATAAACAGTTGCTTGAAAAAATTATTGAATGGTTTGCTTTTGAAGTCGAAGAATACAAAAACGGGAAAAGAGCTAGAATTGATATTATTCTATTGCATAATCAGCCTATCAATGTAAATGAAACTTACATTAGCATTAACTATAGTGATGATAACACTTATGCTCAAGCTGATTTAATACTTAGGAAAGATTTTAATCTACCCGATCAGGATTTGATATCAGAAATTAAAAAGGATTTCAAATTAAAACTAAGAGGTAAAATACTTTTTAAAGTGTTATCCGTGTATCTCAATGCTCGTAAAAGAATGGTTAAGTATAAAAGCGAGGCGTTATACGAAATCGGTGCTAAACCAGTAGACAAGCACCCTTATATGAAAAGGCTAATAGTAGAAATCAATAACAAGTTAGGCAACATTAAGCAAGATTGAGATATCTTATGGATAACAAACAGGAGTCGTTTGGCAGGAGTCCAAACTTTAGTTTGGCAGGAGTCAAAGATTTATCGTATAATAAAAAAAATTGAATTGAGGGCCATTAACAAAATAAAGACTTTCCATTTCAAAACATGGCCCACTTTCATCATTTTACTCAATGAACACGTTTTTTCGTGCGCCCAAACGCCCAAGGATTATTATAATTAAAAGTGTACTAATTAAGCCAATGCAATAACTACAAGGACTCTACAATCCATTGTAGTTATTCAAGTCGGCTAAGGTAATCTGCATGTACAAAAAAATAGCCTTTGAATTGGGGGCCATTAACCACAAGGATTGTATATAAGAAAGGATTTTTCGCTAATTGATTGAAAGGAAAGGATTCTACAATCCATTGTAGTTATTCAAGCCGGCTAAGCTAATCTGCATGTACAAAAAATAGCCTTTGAATTGGGGGCCATTAACCACAAGGATTGTATATAAAAAAGGTTGTATATAAAAAAGGATTTTTTCGCTAATTGATTGAAAGGAAAGGATTCTACAATCCATTGTAGTTAGTGAAACCGGCTAAGGTAATCTGCATGTACAAAAAAATAGCCTTTGAATTGGGGGCCATTAACAAAATCAAGACTTTCCATTTCAAAACATGGCCCACTTTTTTAAAATCGTCAAGCGTTATACTTTGCACCGTTACAAACTGCGCTGTTGTCATTTCTAGGATCGGAGAAATCTTGGGCGTGTTTTGTCATTTTTAAGACGGAGAAATAATCTGTTTAACAACCCAGTCAGTGTTGTTATACCGCCATTGCAGATTCAGAAAAACGCTAGAGGGCCATCACATCATTTCGCGCTGAATCCCATAACGGCGGGATGGACTACAATAGTAGTTTGTATGAAAAATGGCCCCAATCCCATAATATAGGAAGAAAACTGATGATTATTACTCACCAACGTGAAAAATTCATTCAAGCCATTATATTTTTCTCATTGAAAACCAAATACTGTGGTAAAACAAAACTGTTTAAACTTCTATATTTACTTGATTTTGAACATTTTAGACAAACCGGACGCAGTGTAACAGGTATGGACTATTATGCTTGGGAAATGGGCCCAGTTCCAGTTGCATTAGCGGAAGAATGGGACAATTTTAAACCATACCTTCAAAATAACGTCTTTATTAAGTATCAAGAGATTAATTCTGAAACTGGAAAACTGACACGTCAGACGGTTATGGCAAAAGTTGATTTTGATGAGACTTTTTTCACAAAAAGGGAACTGCGTTTAATGACTGAAATTGCTGACAGATATCACGCTCATTATGCAAGCGATATGATCGAGGTTACCCATGCTGAAAATGGCGCATGGGAAAAAATTTGGAATAACGGAAAAGGTTATAATCAACGCATTGATTACCGGTTGGTTGTAGAAAATACCGAGGAAGAACAATATGTTATGACGGCCGCCAAAGAATATACCGCACTTTTAGAACAAGTTGGGTCAAAATAATGCCTGAAGCTGGAGAGATTTACTACCATCCGGGTTACATATTCCCGGATGGAGAACAACGGGATAAATACGTGTTAATAATGGGCATAACAAGAAGCAAAGATTTCATATTAGCTCGGACAACGAGTCGAAAAAATCTTCGAGTCATCAATCCGAGATGTAGTCACGCTTTCCCATATCAATTTTATCCGGAGTCCAAACTTTAGTTTGGCCGTCAAAACCAAAGTTTTCCGTTAGCCAAAAGATTTATCGTCTAATAAATGGCTTTTGAATTGGGGGCCATTAACCACAAGGATTGTATATAAAAAAGGATTTTTTCGCTAATTGATTGAAAGGAAAGGATTCTACAATCCATTGTAGTTAGTGAA
>NBMI01000261.1 GCA_002085445.1 Candidatus Parabeggiatoa sp. nov. 2 | reverse complement strand
TGATTAAATTAATGATAAGTCTATAATTTGGATAGGATTTTTATTAGCCGTTCCGGCATGTCATTTTCACGGATTTTTCGTTACGTTCCGTATAATACGGGCTTTTTCCATATTCGCAAGTTTTTTAACCCAGCAATTTTGTCGTTTGTAGTAGGCGATTTATCGCCTCACGCAAACAACGAGTCGTTGTTAGTTTGGCAGGCCGCCGCCGCGGGTTTGTGCGATACGTGATACGCGGGTTCCTGTTATTTACCTATTTATTTTATGGTTATTTGGACTATCGATTTTGAGGGCCATAAATTAATAATTAACAATTAATTATTAATCATTAATTATTAGTAAGGGGCCCTCTGTCGCGCTTCATTAGTTATACTTTTTGCAGGTGTTTTGTTGCTTAACTTAATGGCAGTGACGCATAACTGAGGGATTAGTCGCGGTAAAATTGGTGGGCGACTTCGCCTCAATGAAATACCTAGTGTAGTAAATCAGCTTTTTCTAATTGTCCGTATCGTTCCAAAACCGCCGCCGTCATGTTAGTGCTAAAAATCCGATGTCTTTAAGACATCGGATTTTTTGTTTACCCGTGCGA
Organism: Candidatus Parabeggiatoa sp. nov. 2; assembly: GCA_002085445.1. Classification (GTDB taxonomy): domain Bacteria; phylum Pseudomonadota; class Gammaproteobacteria; order Beggiatoales; family Beggiatoaceae; genus Parabeggiatoa. Next base: position 12,802 of record NBMI01000261.1, on the reverse strand, counting down.
AGTATAATCAAAAACGGGATTTTCCTAAAACGACGATCACCCGGCTTGGGAGACACTACTTGCTCAAGGGACTCGCCCGGCTTTGCGCCTCGCATTTTCAGCCACAAATTTTTGTGATCGATCTATGCGAATTAAGGGGTGAATTGAATCATAAAAAATCAATGACTTGTAAAAACGTATTGATTGACGTGAAATCAATGACTTATAAAAACGTATTGATTGAAAGTGATTTTATAAGTCTTTGTTCATTGTTCATTTTTCATATTTCAGCGCGCTATTCGCATGATCTGATAACCGCTCATAATTTTCACCCATTGCAGGGGGTTTTGTAACGATTGTGTCGTTAGCGCATTCCACGCATGCATAAATATTATGAGCATTTTTTGCCCCTGATGGGCAGTAAAACTTTGCCGGAGCTCATTGGTTTCGTTGGCTCTTGGCTTGAAAAATCTCTTGGGGGTTTTTAAAAGGCTCTTGGCGATACATGTTTTCTCCTTATCGATAGAGCATGATCAAAGTAAATAATTATATTACATCTGTAGTTGTTCAGAAAAATACCAAGACTTTCTTGCGAGGTTTGCCCGACGCTCTACGGTTTTTAACCCCCAAAATATTATTCTTACAAACGAGCCTCGTGGCGAAGGCTCATTATCGTCGCATCGCGGCGTTAAATGAGTTTTGCAAGTTCCTCAAACTATAGAATTAGACTTATACTGAACATAAACTGAGCATTTTTGTCATGTCTCATTTCGCTCTAACTTCTCCTGTGTCGCCCAAGATTTCTCCGTCTTAAAAATGACAAAAGCCTTCGGTGTCGCCCAAGATTTCTCGCGTAATAGAAATGACAAAAGCCTTCGGTGTCGCCCAAGATTTCTCGCGTAATAGAAATGACAAAAGCCTTCTGTGTTGCTCAATATTTCTCCTAAAGTCTTCATTCCAAAAGCTTCACCGTCGTCCAAGATTTCTCGCGTAATAGAAATGACAAAAGCCTCTGGTGTTGCTCAAGATTTCTCGCGTAATAGAAATGACAAAAGCCTTCGGTGTCGCCCAAGATTTCGTATCTGTCTTCATTCCAAAAGCCTCTGGTGTCGCCCAAGATTTCTCGCGTAATAGAAATGACAAAAGCTAAAACGTTATAACTCAATCGGTTATTGACTATAAGGCCCAAAAAATTCGTTTAGATCGATATTCGTTGTACTTCCTAATTCGTTGTACTTTTTATAGGTTATTTTTGAGACACGGGTGTCGTGGGAGGAGCGGATTTATAGGAAAACTGTGGAGGTGGATGGAAAATGGATACGACATACTATTGTTTTTTATCGTTCCCAATATCGGGTTTGAGGTTTCGTTCAGAACGGCACAAATTCCAGAAACTTAGCAAAGTCTTGGATTTCTGGGATTGGTGTGTTTTTTCTCTATTTGGACTTTTTGAGAAACCAAAATAACCCAGGTAGTTACACTGGCTTTTATAATTATAATAACGGATTAGTTCGTGCCAGTGTTTGGGTTTTATCCGTATCGATTAACGAATCCTTGTAGTTGCTTTTTTTTAATCCGTTATTATAACGAATCCTTGTAGTTGCTTTTTTTTAATCCGTTATTATAACGAATCCTTGTAGTTGCTTTATCCTTTCTTATAACGAATCCTTGTAGATGCTTTATCCGTTATTATAACGAATCCTTGTAGATGCTTTTTTTTTAATCCGTTATTATAACGAATCCTTGTAGATGCTTTTTTTTTAATCCGTTATTATAACGAATCCTTGTAGATGCTTTTTTTTTAATCCGTTATAATAACGAATCCTTGTAGATGCTTTTTTTTTAATCCGTTATAATAACGAATCCTTGTAGTTGCTTTTTTTTAATCCGTTATAATAACGAATCCTTGTAGATGCTTTATCCGTTATTATAACGAAACGGAGTTCAGCGTAGCTAATCCTTGTAGTTGATACCCCTGACATACCAACATAGATAACAAGTTCGATGGTTGCTAATAGATTAGCAAAGGCATGTATGGCAATGGGAACATAGAGAGATTGACTCATTAAACGCGCGATTCCAAGGATTATACCTAACACAAAAACGATACTCAGCTCGTAAATTTCGTATTGAAGATGAATCACTGTCCAAGCGAGCGAAGTGAGAAGAATTGCGCCAGTGTTCCCTAATCTTGAAGACTGAAATCCTGCAAACAGAAAACCCCGGAAAAAAATTTCCTCAAACAGGGGCGCGGCAACAACAATCGCAAACCACAGGAATAAAGTAGGCCGTTTCGTAGGCGAGAATCATAAACTCTGGAACAATAGCCCGCCCCAACAAATAGGTAATGCCATCCGAGACAAGGATAAAAATAACTAGAACCCCTAACCATTTGAACAACACACTGGGCGCTATCGGATTGAGGGCAAGATAACGCTTGACGGAGGGGCCTTTACGAATGTTTACCCATAAAAGAATAAGCCCAATGCAAAAAACGGCCGACGCACAGGTCGATAAGCCCAGAAGAAAACCGTTGAATTGGAGTATTTCTGCCAACGCTTCAACATTGGTGTCTGGATTCATAGCGACTTTAGCCACAATAAATCCAATTAATACCATGAATTGAACAATAAAAAACACTAACACAACAATGAGTCCAAATCCAACGGTTGCCCACAAACCCCAAGGCGAGTTTCTAAAATCTTCGCTATGCTGAATATCTGCATTCATTTTCTATTTTACCTTTGTTGATTTTTTTCAGACGAATAACTAAAACATGGCGGTTTTTTTGAGGGCCAGGTTGGCGAATTAATTCATTTGATTTGATTGAAGGCCCTATCGCTAAAAACTTCTAAAAGAACAAGTGGGACACACCCGAAATTTAGCCTTCGACAAGCTCAGGCAACGCCCGTCAAAACAATGTTGCACCAGACTACTAGCACAGTACCCTTTAGGGTACTTGAACTGTTAGCCAACGGCTTTAGCCGTTGGCGGTGGGGTGGTATGGAACCGAAGAACAACGAACCTTCGGTCTGCTTTGCTAAGTTAAACTTCCGCTTTACTGTACTAGTGCAGGATCGCTCCAATCCCCGTACCACCCAGCCATGAGCGGTTCCTCTGCGCTAAAAGCTAAAGGCGGCTTTTGCAGACTGACCCTCTTGTAGTGCCCTTTAGGGTACTTGAGCTCTTAGTTGGCTGAGGTGGTATGGAAACTTCCGCTTTACTGTACTAGCTAAAAGCTATCGCACCAGCACCGGCAAAAAGAATAATTGGATAAAATATCTTGCCAAACAGGTTAGTACGCTTGAGGAACAGTTTAGTTTTTTCATCCTCAGCATCTTCAGCCCGGTGGAAAAACACGGAAACAATAATGACAAAAATTGCCAGCAGGTAAACCAGATAAAAAAAGTACTCGATCAGGATGATGTAATCGATATTCGACAAATCGGAAGACAGTTTTAAATGAAAAAGTGAAGTTGCCAATATCAGATTGGTCCCTATGGCCAATTTCGGAGTAAATGCGGTTAAATAAAATGAAAAATAGCCCAACGCAATTAGAAATAGGACCGGTAGCAGCGTTTTTAGTACAAAATTCGACACATTCCGCTCAACGCTAATGGCTGCATTGAATTGCGAGTGTTCTATTCGTTGTTGCTCATCGAACAGATTGGGCAGTCCCAGCGTTGAATCATTTGTGTGGGAATTTTGGAAAAATAACACTTTGTTAACCTGCAATCCGCCCTGTTTGAAAAATTTTCTGGTCGATTTCTTGATATGTTGAGGATCAAATTGACTCAACTGCATACCTTGTGCATCAACCACATAAATCAATTTATCTCTGGTCAACGCTTTATGCCGAAAAGAGATGGGTAACACCTGTTTATCCCGTGGGTAATCGTGAAAATCAAAATCCGCTTTAAACACGCTTTTTACTCGGTAACTTCTTATGGTCAAACCTTCATGAGACTGTTCAACAATGGGTTTTCCCAAACTTGAATCTGGGTTCTGCATCACCTCGTTTTCATTAGAGGCAAGGTGTTCTTCAACAACGGCGGTTACCAAAACATCTGGGCTAGGCGCAAAGCCGCCACCAAATGACTGCTCAACAACCGGTTTTCCCAAACGAGTATCTGGGTTGAGCATGTTGACAAACTCAATATTGTCATCATCAAAATCGCCTTTGAACCGAAACCAGAGAAAGAAATCAGCAGAGTAAACAGAACGGCGGAAATTAATTTCGCTAATTTCGTTGAAATCGATACCGGCATAAACCACACGAGCACGATTCATGAATTTGCCATTCGACTGAATAATTTGATTATCCAACACGTTTTGCAACAGATCGTCTATGTTTTGTACGTTACTCAACAGTTGAAATTGCTCTACCGCCACAATGGCTCGACCCTTTTCATAAACGCCTATTGGTATAGACTTAATCATATCGCCATTTTCGTCAAAATACAGGGAACCGGTTACTCCTTCAACAGCATCTTCTAGCCGAGACAACTGCCACAAGTTATCTTTCACTTGTTGACGTGTTTTCTCAAGGGTAGCCATTTGTTCTGGCGCTAGTTTTTTAATGGCGTCAAGAATAACCATCGCCGCATCATAATACAAAGCGGAGGTGATCATAGGCTTTTCTTGATACTTTTGGGAAAAAACACGCCAGAAATGTTGGGCCGATTCATTAGCAACCTCAAATAAGAATGGTGCCGTGGTATAAGTGCCATCACTGTAGTAGCCCGGCTGAGTGCGTTCTTTTGGGTAATTTCCTAATTTTTTGACAAAATGACTACTTGAAAGTGCATCAGCCCCAATGAATTGGATACGTGGTCCAACACCTTCGCGTCGCAGGGAGACAATGGTTTCAACCGCTTCGGTTGAATGGGTTGCAAGGAAAATAATACCCTGCCTAGTGGGTGAGGCTTGCTGGGTGGCAATCATATCTTGGAGGGTGTTTTTGAAGCTCGTTCCGTCCGCCGAGTCAAAATGCCACCGATGTCTTATTTTTAACCCAATCAATTCCGCAGTTTGTCTAAAGGCCTCTGCAAGCGTCGTCCCGTAGACATCTTCATCGAATAGAATATCAGCTTCATGGTAGTTGAGGATTTTACGCACATAATTAGCCAACAACGCACCTTGGTCGCTATTGTTAAAAATCGTGCGGAAATACCAATCGTTTCCCATCGTGATTTCATCGGCGGTTGCCGAGCCTGAAACCGCGGCAATACCAATTTGTCGGTAAATCGGTGCGGCCGCCAGAGACGCATAACTCGTGTAATGACCAATAACCGCAAGGGCTTCGGTTTGTTTTGTGATTTTTAGAGCAATCTCTTTAGCCTGTTCGGGCTGGTTTTGATCGTCAAAGATGAGTAACTTAACGGGACGACCATGAATACCGCCCTGCTGGTTAATTTGATCAAGACAGAGTTGAATGCCTTGCACCATCGCTTGGCCGTTGGCCTCACTTTTTCCGCTCATGGGGCCAGATACAGCGATATAAAATGGCTCTTTTTCTGAAAAAAGACCACTCCACCATGCCAAAATAGATGACACGAGCAACACGACTAAAATAAATACCCAATATTTTGCTTTCATGAGGTTAATGTATAGTACCCAAAAAATTAACAAAACTTAACAAAAAGTCACAAATAAAACTTGATATTTTTGGTTTAAACCTTATAACGATGCTTGTTTAATTGAATAATTTTTGTTCTGGAATGACGTTACCAGTAGATTCTCCAAGTGAAATCTTGGGTTTGCACCCAAATACCTTAAGGTACTACGCAGACGATGGAACAGTTGAGTCTTTTCGTACCAAGTCAGGACACCGGCGATATAACGTTGAGTCCTACCTCTGTTTGGAAAAACAAACAAACACTATCTGTTATTGTCGTGTCGGGGGCCCCAAACTTTGATCCGATCTCGAAAGACAAGTCCAATTTATGCGATAAAAATACCCAAAAGCCGAAATCTTCAAAGATATCGTTCGCTACCTCAACTATAAGCGTAAAGGGCTTAAATCCCTATTGGGACGAGCAATGCGAGGAGATAAACTCAAAGTTGTGGTTGCCCATAAAGACCGGCTCGCACGTTTTGGATTTGAACTCATCGAATGGGTTATCCAACAAAGCGCTGGGGAAGTCGTGGTTCTCAAGCAAACTAATCTTTCCCCAGAGCAAGAGCTTACCAACGACTTACTCAGTATCCTCCATGTTTTCTCATGTAGGATGCACTCACGATGAAATTACAAGAACCAAGTCCGTAAAGCTTTATCCGAACCCAAAACAGAGTTCGATATTTAAAAAATGGCAAGATTGCAGTCGCTATGTGTTCAATCAAACCATTGATTACATTCGTTCTTGCGTTAATTTCTCACCATCTTGGATGGATATAAAAAAGGACTTGTTGAAACAGCTCCCTAAATGGTGTGGGCCGGTGCCTTTCCAAATCAAAGCGATTGCGGTAAAAGAAGCACACCAAGCCTATTGGAAAGCCAAAGGGCATCCGAGGTTTAGGAGCCGCAAAGCACCAATGCAGTCTTGTTATATCCCTAAGTCTGCTCTCAAAGAAGCTGGTATTTACCCTAAAATATCGGGGCAAGGCTTGCGTTATAGCGAGCCTTTACCAGAAGTACCATTAGATAGTCGGTTAATTTATCAGTACCATGAATGGTTTTTGTCCGTACCCCACAAAAAAACGACCCACGTAGCCGAGAACCAAGGGCGTGTGGTTGCTCTTGATCCAGGAGTACGAACGTTCCAAACCTTTTATTCTGAACACCTAGCCGGGCAAATTGGTTATGATGACTTTGGACGCATTCAGCGGCTGTGTCATCATTTGGATAAGTTGATTTCTCGTACCAGCAAAGCCACCGGCAAGGCCAAGCGAGAAATGAAAAGAGCCGCTGCTAGGATCAGAAAGAAAATCAAAAATCTTATCAAGGAAATCCACTTCAAGACAGCACGTTTCTTGGTGGATAACTTTGATGTGATTCTGTGTTAATATTCGTTAGGATTTGTTAGCATAAATGAATCGGATTACCAATTCCTTCAATCTTCTAACGACCAATTACGAAGGTGTTGACCACCAAATCCCTTATGGTACCAACCTTTAACCCAAGGTTTGACCAGAAACGGCGTATTTGAAAAATAAAGAGGCACAATTGCCGCTTCTTTTTCAGTTAAGATTTGCTCCGCACGGCGATAAAGCTTTTTGCGTCCCACCGGGTTAGAAATTTGCCGCGCCTTATCTACCACCTTGGCAAACTCACGGCTATCCCAACCGTTCCAATTAACCCCTTTATTAGGATGAAAAACGTCATGCAGCCAATAATGGGCATCGGGGGGTTGCTTGGCGCACCAACTCATACGAAAAATATGCGGCGCGGTGGTGGGCCGTTCGAGGAGATTGATGTAGCGCTCAATGTCAAGCGCACGTATCTCAATATCGATATTTAAATAATGTTTCAGCATCGTTTTGACCGCTTTGGCAGTTTCATAATGAAGCCCAGAAATATTATGTGCCAAAACCAATGGCGGAAAATTCTTACCGTCTGGATAACCGGCTTTCGCTAACCATGCCTTCGCAAAGACCGGATCAAAATAAATACCCACCTTTTCTGGCTGGCTTGGATCGACGGCACCAAAAACCGGAGGTCGAGTAAAAGTCATAGCGGGTGAATGATTGGCCTTGATAACGATATCAATCAGCGTTTTTTTATCAATGGCAGCAGCAATCGCTTTACGAACCCACAGGTTATTCATAGGAGGCCGTCGAACATTGAACCCGTACCATTCGGTGCAAAACCGTGGACCGAACCGTTTTTCCTTACGCAAAACCGGGTCAGACTTAATACTGGACATTTTCGACGGTGGCACCGGGAGATACGTTTGTCCACCCATGATATCCAGTTCATTTTTTTTATACATGGCGAAACCTAAAGAACTCTCAGGGACAATGTGGTAATGCACTTCGGGAATTTTAACCTTATCGGCCTCATAATAATCGGGATTCTTTTTCAAAATTAAGCGGCTATCTTTTTTCCATTCGGCCAGCTGATAAGAGCCATTAGTTTGAATATAAGCCGGATTAACCCAGTCATCGCCGTGTTGTTTAATGACTTGGCGTGGCAGGGGGCAATAGGTCCAAAAGCTCGTTAAAGCGGGAAAATAACCCGCGGCTTGTTCCAACGTGAATTCAACCGTATAATCGTCAATTGCACGAACCCCTAAAGATGAGAGAGGAACACTTTCATCTTGATGGATGGCCTTGGCATTTTTGAGGATATAAAGCGTAAAGGCATAGAGTGAGTCCGTTTTTTTGGCAATATTGCGTTGAATTGCCCAAACAACATCATGGGCTGTCACCGGATCACCATGAGTCCACTTGACATCTTGGCGAAGTTTATAAGTATAAACCGTGCCTTCTTCGCGAACGATCCAATGGGTGGCTAACTCTGGCACAACCTCATAAGTTTTCGGATCAAAATCAGTCAATCCGAGAAACAATTGTTCAACCAGCTCGATTTGGGCACCCTTGGAAATTAAGCCCGGATCAAGAGTCGTGATGTTGTCGCTTAAAGCTAAGCGCAAATAACCAACATGTTTAGCTTGAGTTTCAACGGCTTGGGTTTGTTTTTCGTGGTGTTCACAACCCGTCATCATGACCGCAAAAACCAGAGGGATTAATAATAGTATCCTCATGAAATAATTAGACATTTCTATTTATACTCCTCAATATCGTCCTCAGACTTTTTTGTAACAACGGGCTCCACCTCAATCTCTGTCCGCCGATTTGCTGCCAAAGCACCCTGTGATGTACCTTGCACAAGGGGTTGTTTAGATCCATGACCATCGCTTTTCAGGCGTGTTTTTGGAATGCCCCGTTGTGCTAAGGCGGTGACGATGGCGGCGGCGCGTTCTTGCGACAATTGCAAATTGCGCCGGTCGCTTTCAGCCGCGCTGACATGCAAAAATCCTTGTGCGTCTGTGTGCCCATGTACCTTGATGACTTGCGAAGAATGGGTTTGGCGCAATGCGGCCGCGATTTCATCAAGTTGCTGTTCTGTCCCCTCTCGTAAAGTGGCTTTGTTGCTCTCAAAATGAAGATTGGAGAAAATATGCAACGGCCGCACTTCGCTGTCACGCAATCCGCAATCAGAAAGCCTCTTGTTGAGGGCTTGACGGCGCTCATGATTATAGAGCACCAGTAAATTCTCTTTGTCAATAACCTTGCTTTTGCCAGTGATGGCATAAGCCTTATTCCTCAACAGCGTCATTATTCGCGCCTTGGAATACTTATCGGTTTTGCAAGCGTGTGAATACGCTTCTAGGCTAAGGGGAAACAGCGCTTGTTTGTAATAAGCATCCCCCAATCCATCCCAAGCCTCAGAGAAATTGGAGTGCAATCCAATCGCTTGTTTATAGTGATGAGCCGCCTCGGAAGGCTTGCCTTGCTTCTTTAAAATAGAAGCCAAGGTGTTATGAACCTTGGGTTGGTTGGCGCAAAATCGTAACGAATTGCTTAATAACAACTTTTGTTGAGAAGTGTCACCACCTTGACGATGCAAATGGTAAGCATAGAAAAGTAAATCGGTGGCATAATCGCAATCTTCTTGAACAGCCAAGGCTGTTTGAGAAAGACTCAGCATAAATAACGCGCCCCAAAGATTTTTTTTAAGTGTGTTTGGCATGATGATCAGCTCCGAGATATACTCAACGCGGCCATAACTTGGATTTCCAGGTAGTTACACTGGCTATATTAATATCGCCCCGTTGGGGCTTTCAGGTAGTTACACTGGGTTATTTTGGTTTCTAAAAAACTCAAATTTGTTCCCTTCTTGAGTATAAATTGCTAAATAGTTAAAAATAGAAAAATATAATACAAATGGGTTTGTAGTAGTTGCTTTAGCAACTATATATAATATTAAATTTAATTAGCTTATGTAACAATTAATTATTACATAAGCTAATTAGGCCTCAACCCCGTAGGGGTTGAATGTGAATAGTACAACGGACACGCGAAATAAACGGATAAAAGTGAATAGTACAACGGATACGCGAAATAAACGGATAAAAGTGAATAGTACAACGGATACGCGAAATAAACGGATAAAAGTGAATAGTACAACGGATACGCGAAATAAACGGATAAAAGAGTTCAAAATATGCCCTTTTTAGACTGTTAAGAAAACCGTTTTCGTTGTTCTGATTTATCCGTTTATTATCGGCCCTTTTTAGACTGTTAAGAAAACCGTTTTCGTTGTTATGATTTATCCGTTTATTTCGCGTATCCGTTGTACTTGTTAGGAATGCACCTAGATGAGTCATTTGACAACAAACCTCACCTTCGGCGTTAGCAACGGCTTATCAGAATCAACGGCCCAAACTCTCGCCTGAGCAATATGCGTTCCTCGTTTTACCGGCCATAAAAATTGCCGTTTATTAGCAGACGTTGTGCCAATCACTTCGCCATCAATCAGCCATTCTATTGAGTTAACTTTCAACGGCGTATCCGACAACATCAACTTAAACGCTTCATGCTCATCAGGAATACGCGGATCCATCGCCAATTGCAAACCCGGACTCGGTTGGCTTAAACGTAACGGCCTGTCAATGCTATCAGCCGCGACAACCGGCGGCGCTTTTAGCCCTTCTAGCGGCGGCTCAGTGCCGGGCACAAACCACTCTATTCTGCTTGGACAATCCGCGGTGGCGCGTTGCCCCGTTGAGCGGCAAATCTTTAGCTTCACCAATTGAGGGCTTAGGTACAACGGCCGTGTCTCTTCATAACGGTTTAATTCAGCAAACACCGCTCGCAATACCAAGGCGGGGCCGGAAGAACCTGAGACATTAGACATCGCTTGTTGATCCAAATTGCCTAACCACACGCCGACGGTGTAACGGTGATTAAAGCCCACCGCCCAAGCGTCTCTATAATCAGTAGAAGTGCCCGTTTTGACGGCCGTTTGAATCGGAAAGCGCAACAAAGCGCCGCGTCCAAACTCCAAGCGGCGAGCATCAGGATCAGACAAGATATCAGCAATGACAGAACTGATTTCAGGGCTGAATACCGGGGCTGAATGGAACGGCGGCGGATTACGCAAAACTTTCAGCGGGCGAAATGTGCCTTTGTTGGCTAAGGTGGCGTAAGCTTGCACCAATTCTAATAACGTCACGCCGCCGTTGCCCAAAGCTAAGCCCTCACCGTAATAATCAGGGTGCGCCGTCAAACTCGCGAGGCCTAACTTCCGTAAACGCGCTAAAAATCGGTCAGTACCCACAAATTGAATGGTGCGAATAGCGGGAATATTCAAAGAATTACCCAGTGCATCACGCAAACGCAGCGGCCCATAATGATGGCGGCTATAATTGCGAAAGCTGTGCAACCCTGTTCCTACCGCCGCCGCCAACGGTGCATCACTAATTAAGGTGGCCGCTGTCCAGCCTTTTTCTAACGCCTGGGCATACAAAAACGGTTTCAGCGTGGAACCGGGCTGGCGCGGTGTTGTCACCGCATCAATTTGACTGCCCGGTGCTTCTGGCGAGAGCGATCCAGCATTTACCCAAGCCAACACTTCATTCGTTTCATGATCGACAACCAATACGGCCCCATTATTAACCTTTTTACTCCGCAAATCCTGCACGCGCTGATTGAGTATCTCTTGGACAGCGCGTTGGATGCTGGCATCTAGGGTAGTATGCAAACGTCCCAAGCTTTGCAAATGTTGGGCAAAGTGCGACGTATAAATATAATTAACAAAATGCGGAGCGGCCACCGGTATTTGAGAATTGTGCAATTGCAGCGGCGTTGTTAACAGGTTTTGATAATCGGCCGACGTGATCAGGGCTAATTCCAATAAACGATCCGCCAGACGAGTGATAGGCGCTTCAATCTCAGTGGTGCCTTTGCGTAAATCCAAACGGCTCGGCGCACGGACTAATACCGCTAAGGCCATCATTTCCTTAAGATTTAAAGTATCTAAGTCGCGGTCAAAATAATGACGCGCTGCTTGCATCACCCCCCGCCGTTGGCTCACATAAGGGACTTGATTGAGATAGAATTCTAAAATATCGGCCTTAGAAAAACGCTCCTCTAATCGCGTTGCTTCAAAGCCTTCTAGCCAGCGCGACCAAAAAGTTCTTGGACGCGGGTGCAATATACGCACTGTTTGCTCAGACATCGTGCTGGCACCACGCACCACTCGCAACGCCATGATGTTTTGGAACATGGCATGCCAGCGCGCTCGCCAATCGGGGCCGTTATGTTCATAAAAACGCTTATCTTCTGCTAAGATAAAAATCTGTTGCAATATTTCAGGGATTTCATGCAGCGGCACATAATCGTGGATGTTCCAATCATTTTGATAAGTGATGGTAAGCGGTGTTGCGTGGCGATCTAGTACTTGGACTTTACGCACGCTGGAATCGGCAACCGATAAAGTGTCAGGCGGTGGTGCTAAACTGGTAGCGGTTTTCCAAAAGAGTACACTGCTGGCTAACAGAAGAATGAGAAGAGTTGTCCAGATGAATTTACGCATGATGGGTTCCTTGATAATTAGTACATCGAATTACGCGATCTAGTACATCGAATTACGCGGATAAACGAATTAGTACATCGAATTACGCGGATAAACGAATTATGACTTTTGTTTACCCTCTTATGCACATTCAACCCCTACGGGGTTGGGCCTCTCCCCGGCCCTTCCCCAGGTTTCACCTCAATGCCATTAAGTTAAGCTTTTGGGTGAGGGCAACCATAAAGGATTGCCCCTACACGACATGACGGTTTGTAGGGGCAATCCCACGCGCAAACCCCTTTT
>NBMI01000260.1 GCA_002085445.1 Candidatus Parabeggiatoa sp. nov. 2 | reverse complement strand
ACTTAGTGAATAACATGAGAGTACAACTAATATTGCTACTAAACGAATTTACCAACGGTTTTGCTCACTCGACTTAACTCAGAAAACGGCCTAACTCACTCAACCTGAAAACACCGTCTACTTAGACACCGACTTGACTGAGAAAAGAGCCAAAGTTGCTCACTTGAAAACGACTTAACTCCGAAAACGGCCTAACTCACTCTACTTGAAAACGCCGTCTACTTAGACACCGACTTGACTGATAACCGAACCAAAGTGGCTCATGAAAACGACTTAACTCCGAAAACTGCCTAACTCACTCAACTTGAAAACACCGTCTACTTATAAGCCGACTTGACTGATAACAGAGCCAAAGTTGCTCACTTGAAAACGACTTAACTCAGAAAAAGGCCTAACTCACTCATCTAACGACGTTTTTTCTCTGTGTTCCTCTGTGTCAACTCTGTCCGTGTTGATAAAAGTGGGCCATCTTGTCGGATTGATAGGTAAGAGTTTTTCTAAGCGATACTTGAAAACGACTTAACTCAGAAAACGGCCTAACTCACTCAACTTCAAAACACCGTCTACTTAGACACCGACTTGACTGATAACGGAGCCAAAGTTGCTCACTTGAAAACGACTTAACTCAGAAAAAGGCCTAACTCACTCAACCTGAAAACACCGTCTACTTAGATGCCTACTTGACTGATAACAGAACCAAAGTTGCTCACTTGAAAACGACTTAACTCAGAAAAAGGCCTAACTCACTCAACCTGAAAACACCGTCTACTTATAAGCCGACTTGATTGATAACCGAACCAAAGTTGCTCACTTGAAAACGACTTAACTCAGAAAAAGGCCTAACTCACTCAACCTGAAAACACCGCCTACTTAGTGAATAACATGAGAGTACAACTAATATTGCTACTAAACGAATTTACCAACGGTTTTGCTCACTTAAAAACGACTTAACTCAGAAAACAGCCTAACTCACTCAACTTGAAAACACCGTCTACTTATAAGCCGACTTGACTGATAACCGAACCAAAGTGGCTCATGAAAACGACACACCGTCTACTTAGATGCCTACTTGACTGATAACAGAACCAAAGTTGCTCACTTGAAAACGACTTAACTCAGAAAACGGCCTAACTCACTCAACTTGAAAACACCGTCTAACGACTTTTTTTCTCTGTGTTCCTCTGTGTCAACTCTGTGCCCTCAGTGTTGATAAAAGTGGGCCATCTTGTCGGATTGATAGGTAAGAGTTTTTCTAAACGATACTTGAAAACGACTTAACTCAGAAAAAGGCCTAAGTCACTCAACTTGAAAACACCGTATCCGTAAGTTTTTTCTCGGTGTTCCTCTGTGTCAACTCTGTCCGTGTTGATAAAAGTGGGCCATCTTGTCGGATTGATAGGTAAGAGTTTTTCAAAACGATACTTAAAAACGACTTAACTCAGAAAACAGCCTAACTCACTTAGTGAATAACATGAGAGTACAACTAATATTGCTACTAAACGAATTTACCAACGGTTTTGCTCACTCGACTTAACTCAGAAAACGGCCTAACTCACTCAACTTAAAAACACCGTCTACTTATATGCTGACTTGACTGATAACCGAACCAAAGTGGCTCATGAAAACGACTTAACTCCGAAAACGGCCTAACTACACCGTCTACTTAGATGCCTACTTGACTGATAACAGAACCAAAGTTGCTCACTTGAAAACGACTTAACTCAGAAAACGGCCTAACTCACTCAACTTGAAAACAACTTTTCTCGTTCCAAACTGAAGTTTGGAAACGTATTCTCCTTTGCATAGCGATATGAAAGTCAAAGTGGGCCATGTTGTCAGATTGATAGGTATGAGTTTTTATCGTTCAACTTAAAAACGACTTTCAGAAAACGGCCTAACTCACTCAACTTAAAAACACCGTATCCGTAAGTTTTTTCTCTGTGTTCCTCTGTGTCAACTCTGTCCGTGTTGATAAAAGTGGGCCATCTTGTCGAATTATCGGGAGGTGAACAGTGGGATTTTTTTGGGTGTCCGTTGTCGCCATTGATGGGAGCGTTGTATTTGCAGGATGGCTCACGCACGCCGTTAGCCGCGTCGCGGTGCAACGTCTGGTTCGGCATGGGAACAATCTATTTCTTATTCGTATGGCAAGAAGATATTGTAGGCATAGGCTTTGAGTTCCTTCTCATCGAAAAGAATTCAGGCCAACGGGAACGCGGTTTGGTATTCCGAAAGGAGCTGGTGAGTCTTCACGTCGATCAGAGCAATTTTATACAGGTAGGGGGTCGAGACCACGGCGACCGAACCGCCAGGGTCAAAAGTCGCGCCAAAGGTAAAGGCATTCCCGTGGCTTCCCACCCTCAAATGCGCCTTTTCGTTGCCGTTTTTGGCATCAAATATGACGAGCCCTACCGAGGAATATACCGCGTAGATTTCGCGTTGGTCCGGCGAATACGCGACCGGGCCGAGGTGGTCACGTTCTTTCTTCCATTTTCCTTTGGCCAGGATGGCCCAGGTGTCCGTTGAAATGCGCGCCCAGTATCGGTTCCTGTTATCTCCAACCAAAACCTCACAAAGTATTTCGTTTTCGGCCTGGGCAAACACCCGCACCACGGCATATTTCATCATCTCAAACCGGATGTTTCCAGGGTCAGCCAGCGGGATGCTCACCCGATGCGAAGAGAAGGCCTGCTTCTCAAGATTCCACCGGCGTACGAAAAGCCACAGTGCCGTTGGCTGTTTTGGTCTGTGATCCAGCACCCCCGTCCATTTATAGCGGGGGCTGAAATTGCCTTTTTCCTGTTCCTCCCCGGTTGGCGGAAATGCCTCTTTGAAGCAGATAAATTCCTTCTGAGCGAAGTCAATGTAGCCAACGAATGGGGCCTCCCCCTCAAAGGGAAGGGCGAATTTGCCGTCGGGAGAACGCAGAAATTTATTGCCTTCAAACCAGTACCGAAGAGATTTATCAAAGTACTTCATAAGCTGTTCCGGTTGAAATCGATACGCGCTCGGCAACCGAGAAGTTATTTCTCTGGGTATGGAAGTACGCACAACGATTTCATAGCGGGTGTCACCTATCGTGAGGCGGTCGGGTAAAGGGGGGAGTCCACCAATGTACCACGGTACTGGTTCTGTTTCTGGGGGAAATGCCGTCAAGTCGATATCGGACGCCGATTTTTCTGCGCCGGTAGTGACGCGGTCGGGTAAAGGGGGGAGTTCACCAATGTTTAACGGTACTGAGCAGGTTTCTGGGGGAAATGCCGTCAAGTAGATATCGGACTCCGATTTTTCGGAACCCGTGTTAATGCAAGAAGATAAAACCAGAGATATCAGGATCGACAAAAACAATAATATGTTCACTCTATTCATCGTATAATTCCTGTCATGTAGAATGACTTAATTATGGAATGCCCTGAAATAAATTCCGGTTTTGTGGTTTCGGGAATTTCGCCGTGCGGATTTCCCGAAACCAAGCTTTAGTTTCGGGAAATCGCTTCGATAATGAACGAAGCAACTATAGCGTTTCCCGATTGAATGAAGTACAAAATTATATTTTAATTACCAATAAATAATTATTTCCCAACCCCGATAGGGGTTGTGGACTTTAATAATAAGTGTCGTTTATTCAATCGGGAAACGCTATATAAAAAGGAAAATTATTTCATGAGCATTCCTATACCTCAAACGAAGGTCATACTCCTTTACTTCTTGTCTCCGCAATCCGACTGCGCCGCTTCAGAAACAACCGCGCCTTTTTCCGCTTCGGAAATGAGACCCCGCTCAACAAAGCTCCCTGCGCTTTTGGCCGTGCAGGAAACGTATTTGCCGTGATTTTTCCAAGCGCCGCTTGCCCCTCTTGGGCCTTCGCAGGGGCAGAGTTGCTCAATTGAGCAGCCGGCGGGATCAACTAAGAACCCCGGTTCCGTGAACGCGCAGGCATCAGCACTGTTGAGAACGCCGTCGCCGTCTCTATCGTCATCGCAGGCATCGCCGAGACCATCATTGTCATAATCCTCTTGATCACTATTTGAGTGCCGCGGACAATTGTCAGTGAGGTCTGGTACCGTATCATTGTCATTATCTATATCGCAGACATCCCCTTTATTGTCCTCATCAGTATCCAATTGATCAGGGTTGGGAATATAAGGACAGTTGTCAAGAACATTTTCTATCCCGTCGTTATCCATGTCCTCTGGAAGTGCCTCACATGCGTCACCTATGCCATTTCCGGGGCCGTCCGGACCATCAAGAGGAAAGCGATCGGTTTGGTCTGCATTAGGTGTTGTCAGACAGTTATCGCAGACATCACCCATGCCGTCGGCATCGATGTCGGCCTGCTCGGGATTGATGACATTGGGACAGTTGTCAGTATCGTTCGTGACATCATCGCTATCAATGTCTTCGGGGTCAAACACCCCAACAACCAGAGAGGCGGCCTCAGGTTCATCAAGCTGAATCGCTGTCACCACGATCTGCCAGTCTCCTTCACTATGGGTTTGCAAGTCAACGATTATCGGCGGCTCGCTTGATTCGGTCTCACTGACGAGGTTCCCTTCTGGATCAATAACCTTGAGGTTAAACGTACTGCCGGGCCACTCAAGGACAATTTTTAAATCACTTCCTTGTTGGCTAAATACGGTGAACTCCTTAATTAAACCAATCTCGAACTTATCGACCACTTCAAGTTTGCGGTCGTACTTACCCGGCACTTTCGCTTGAGCATCGGCCAGCCCGTCGGTGACGAATAGATCGTCAATAAGCCAATAGTTTCCAGAATCATATACCTCTACGTATGCAATCTCCCCGGAGACGAACATTTTTTGAAGTAGTCCGGTATCGAGATTGCCGGGCCCGTAGGAGATTCTAATAGGCGCACCAGAGCCATCATAGGCCCTCAAGTACACGCGGCCATATGAGCTGTATGACAGTCCCACCATTTTGTGTGTCGAACCGGTGAATTTTATGATGCCCCGCCCTTGGTTCTTTCCTAACCACGCAAAGAAATTCCCATTAGAAAAGAACAGGCCGTCTGGATGGGGGCCGTTGTAATTTTGGGTTCTCCAATCGCCGTAGATCCAGTCGTAACCCTCTGTCGTCGAAAACTCCATACCGGCAATTTTTGAACGTATAGTCGCACGGTCGCGGCCGTTTTCAAAGTCCACCAAACGCCCTCGTGAAAGCCCGATAAAATAAAGAGCAGCGGGTAAATTCTCATCAAACGTTGGCTGTATCTGGCCCGTCGGCAGATCGAAACCTGGATCCGAATATTTCGGCCTCAGTTCGATGGTGAATGCAAGTATCCCCTTCTCACCATAGGCCCAATCATTGATCGAGCCTGAGACTGGACGAATACGACGATCATCGCGCCTAGAAATCTGTTTCGCCGTATACTCCACACCAACCGTGTTTATCCGATCGCGCATTTCTTCGGCTATCTGCTTAAATAGGGCGGCATCAGGTGCCGGATCAGGCGTATTGCCCCAAGGATAGAGTATCAGTTGACCGTAATTGTGATAGTCGAGCAGTCGCGTTATCGGGTTCTTTGCGGCCTCGCGAGTTTCTATAAAGTCCTTTATCGTTTGCGTTTCCGGCTCCGAAAAAGCCCTTAAACCATGATAGTTATCAGAGATGGGATGATTATATGAATCTCCGCCCCATAGATAACCATAGTTCCTGTTTAAATCAACACCGAAATGCTTACCTAGAGGGCGGCGGTTTTTTCTCCAACTCCTGTCAGTTGTACGAGAGAAGATGTAACCATCCGGGTTAACGATGGGAATAATCCAGATTTCTCTGGAATCAACGAGTGATTGAACGGTGGAATTGCCAGCGTAGTTCGCGACCAAATATTCAGCCAGCCTGAGTGGAACCTCAATGCTAATCCATTCCCGGGCATGATGTCCGCCAAGGAAGAGAACATCCGGCTTGTTGGGATCATCGGCTTGCGGATTTTTGGTGATTTTTATAGCCGGTATATCCCGGCCCTCGATGGTTTTTCCTATGCTGCCGAAGTATCTGGCGATCCCAGGATTTGTCTGAGATAGATTCCAGAGCGCAGTCTGAACTTCGTTATAGGGGCGATAATAATCATCTGCCGCCCAAGCTGACTGAATGAAACTCCCCATGAGTATTGCCGCAATCCATGCCCGAATCACAGTTTTCATGTGCCCTCCAAATTAGAAATTAGAAGAACCTATCCGGCCCTATTCAAAAAGACTGAAAAATTGAATAAAAACCGTTGGGTTTTTGATCCAAAAATGAGGTTTCAGAAATCCGAGTCAAGTTCAAAAAATAGGATTTCTATGCTCAAAAACGAATAGGGCCGGATAGGTTCAGATATTGTAAATTAGTCACAACTGTCGCTATGACAACACTCATAATTCCCTTTATTTATAGTCTGGTAAATCCGTTAAAAACGCACGATATTTGACGCATTTCCATTCAACGACCCTAATGCCGTCGCCATGACAACGCTCCAGATCTAAACCGGCTTCAAAAGCCCATTTAAAGTCGCAGTCATAGGTACGCCCGTAGACATAAAGCGGAAATTGATTGAAGTCCAATCGTCGATCCGGCCAGACATCGTTGGCAATTGCATACAACCTAAACAACTCCTCCTCACTGTTTATCAATACGCGGAATCGTCTTATTTTATGATCTTTTTCAACGGGATCTACCAAGGTAAATCCCATCCTGCGAACCTTTTCGATACGTTGACTGTCACCCTGTATGACCACATAGTCGGGCTCAATTGTCTGGATGATGACCCCGGTGCTTTCGATCTGCGCTACCTCACCGGGGTGCTGTAGAAAAATTTTTACCACATTGAGATCACCGCGAGAGAATAATTCCCCGAGATATCTCTTTGTCAGGGGGGGCAGTTCGGTTTCCGCACTGACAGACAGGGATATAAACGTCAAGACTATCGTCATGAGACCGCAAAAAAGCACCTTGCCACGGTTCAACATTGCTTCCTCCTATTTGAGTATGATTAGATCAATTTTCTCAGTGGATTTGGCCGTCTCGCCCGGCCTGTTGCCAAGTCCCATGAGTATTGCCGCAATCCATGCACGAATCAAAGTTTTCATGTGCCCTCCAAATTAGAAATATTGTAAATTAGTCACAACTGTCGCTATGACAACACGCCATAATTCCCTTTATTTATAGTCTGGTAAATCCGTTAAAAATGCACGATATTTGACGCATTTCCATTCAACGACCCTAATGCCGTCGCCATGACAGCGCTCCATGCTTATCAAGACGCGGAATGGTCTTATTTTATGATCTTTTTCAACTGGCTCTACCAAGGTAAATCCCATCCTGCGAACCTTTTCGATACGTTGACTGTCACCCACTATGACCACATAGTCGGGCTCAATTGTCTGGATGACGACCCCGGTGCTTTCGATCTGCGCTACCTCACCGGGGTGCTGCAGAAAAATTTTTACAACATTGAGATCACCACGAGAGAATAATTTTCCGAGATATTTCTTTGTCAGGGGGGGCAGTTCGGTTTCCGCACTGACAGACAGGGATATAAACGTCAAGACTATCGTCATGATACAGCAAGCAAGCACCTTTCTATGGATCGACATTGTTTCCTCCTATTTAAGTATGATTAGATCAATTTTCTCAGCAGTGGTTCTGGTCGTCTCGCCCGGCCTGTTGCCAAGTCCCATGAGTATTGCCGCAATCCATGCCCGAATCAAAGTTTTCATGTGCCCTCCAAATTAGAAATATCTCGATGATCAAGTTTTCCACTCTCGCCAGTAGCGAGGGCCTCAGGCAGCTAAAAGCTTAAATACCCTAAAGGGCACTATCCACGCCGGAGGATTAGTCTGCTTTAGCAGACTTTCGCTTTTAGCCTGGGGATTTATCCCCAGGCTTTGGGCTAACTAACCATCAAAAACGTGATCATCGAGAAATATTGTAAATTAGTCACAACTGTCGCTATGACAACATTCATAATTCCCTTTATTTATAGTCTGGAAAATCCGTTAAAAAAGCGCGATATTTGACGCATTTCCATTCAACGACCCTAATGCCGTCGCCATGACAACGCTCCATCTCTAAACCTGCTTCTTCTGCCCATTGCTTATCAAGACGCGGAATGGTCTTATTTTATGATCTTTTTCAACTGGCTCTACCAAGGTAAATCCCATCCTGCGAACCTTTTCGATACGTTGACTGTCACCCAGTATGACCACATAGTCGGGCTCAATTGTCTGGATGACGACCCCGGTGCTTTCGATCTGCGCTACCTCACCGGGGTGCTGCAGAAAAATTTTGACAACATTGAGATCACCGCGAGAGAATAATTCCCCGAGATATTTCTTTGTCAGGGGGGGAGGCAGTTCTGTTTCCGCACTGACAGACAGGGATATAAACGTCAAGACTATCGTCATGATACAGCAAGCAAGCACCTTTCCACGAATCAACATTGCTTCCTCCTATTTAAGTATGATTAGATCAATTTTCTCAGTGGGAAAAAGGGGTCAGGCTCGAATTATTTATTGGAACTGTTTTTTTTGCCCCCATTTTTCTTAAGTGAACCACGCAGCCAACTTGGCTACGATATCAATAGAGTCAGCAGCATAAGCCAACTCAATTACAGCTATCTTAAAAATGACCTCCTTTAGTTATACTCAAAAATGGAACAAATTGGACTTTTTGAGAAACCTTTCAGAACTTAAGTAACTACCGAAAAGCCCCAACGGGGCGAGATTAATATAGCCTGGGGCAACGCCCCAGGAAATCCTGCCTTATGCCCACGTTGAGTATAGTGAATGAATCTAACGAACAATACAACTTTGAGCCACGCGGCCCACTTAGCGATAATTTCAATAAAATTAACAAAATAGCCAAACTCAACGCGGGCTATCGCAAAGGTTGCAACATGTGGGTAGTACTTATGCAATAATATCTTTCACCACGATATTCCTTACCATCAATACCAACAATACAAGTAGTCTATTTCCAGCGGTTATAACCCACTAGTCACTCCCTTCCCTTCTTTGTCGTACAAATGCTAAGCGGTTTGCTTTCTTTCTGATCAACACCACCCATCATGACATATTTTAGTGCGAAGTTTTCTCGACAAGTCATCGGGCAATCTCGTTTTTTCTTAGCGTATATCCAACGGGCGCATTCCCATTTTCACGGACATAGTACAACGGATACTCGAAATAAACGGATAGGGCTGCACCGATCGTTCATAATTCTCCAATTCACTCTCTAAAATATTCTTCAAAATGTCCTTTCGCACCTTTAGTTTGACCACGACAACTGGAAACAGTGACAAATCAGATGCAATCAAATCACAAAACGAGTAAGTGACCTTATCCTTATCCGTTTATTTCGAGTATCCGTTGTACTCAAGAGCGGTTCAAGCTGTGACAATGACCCTTTTTTTGGGAATGCGCCCTATCCAATTTGTCGCTACAAAATCGTCTTTTGCTACGGCCACGAACGAAACGCCCAAAGTCATGGCCCCTAATAAAATGACCAACGATAACTTCATATAAGAAGTTAACATAATTGGTTGTGTGTGAAAATTAAGAATTATAATGACCATTTAAAGAATTTCATCACGAGGCAAGGTTTATGTAGTCATTCTTGTCGTGATGGATTCAGAAGTATTACAAATCAGCGAGAGAGTAGAATGTTGAAGCCCTTCGACAAGCTCAGGGTACATGCTCGCAAATCATTTTCACGGTTTTGAAGTACGTTCCGTATAACCTAAAAACGTGCCGATGGTTACATTTAGGTATTTTATGACAAGCAATATATATGCCAACTTGTTTAACTATTTAATTTTAAACGATTTACCAAATGAAGGCTTTCAAAAATCATCGCCAATTCTCCTCAAATAACCTCAAATTAACCTTAATTAACCTTAATTAACCTCAATTACCCTCAAAATATTCATAGGGGGTAAAACCGTAAAGCGTTCCAAAATCTTGATGTGATCAAGGGCAACCATAAAGGCTTGCCCCTACCATGTCTGATGATGTGTCGGGGCAATCCCTTGTGGTTGCCTTGGGTATTTTTTGGGAATGACCTGAACTATTAGGCTCATTGCCAATTCATCAGGATGAATCTTGCACCGGGCAAAAATCGATAACCTATTGAATTGGGAGTTACAAATTCTAAATGGACAATTCCCAATCCTGGGTTTGCTATTTCGTGCAGTTTTGCGGGGGTATTGGTAAACGATAAATCGTGGCGCGGCTGCCCCCTGAACGCACTAACAGACTGTTACAGGTCATTTTTCCAAGTAAATATTTAGCCCGATTATGATCGGCCCTAAGTAATTGTTGGCATAAAGCATTGTTAATATAGCCAAGTTTTTGAGTTAACGCGAGGATTTTCTGTTCATCCGTCATCAGAGCGTATTCGGCTTGAACAGATTCTAAGACATCAGTGGGCGTTTGATGTGGAGATTGCTGACTCTTTGAGTTCAGTGGTGTAACAGGTGAGATTTGCTGACTTTTTGGGGCGAACCTCTTTTTATTTAAACTCAGATGCTCAGGTTGAATCGTTTTACCTTTGCAGTGGAACCACGCTCGTTTAATAATGCTCTTTAACTCCCGCACATTGCCGGGAAAATCATAGTTTTCAAGGGCGGTGAATGCCGCTTGACTCAATTCCTTTTTGGTCTGTTCGGTGTCGGTGTCCAACTGGTTAAGAAAATGTTCAACCAATAATGCAATATCCTCTTTATGGGCACGTAGCGGCGGCGTCGTGATAATATCATCGGCCAGCCGAGAATAAAGATCAAAACGGAATGTACCCGCGTCAATCATTTCCAGTAAATTCGCATTGGTGGCAGCGATGACTCGGATATTGATCGGCTTGGGTTGGCTACTCCCTACCGGCCATATTTTTCTCTCTTCTAACGCACGCAGAAGTTTAGCCTGTAAACACCATGGCATTTCACCAATTTCATCCAGAAATAAGGTACCCCCTTCGGCTAACTCAAAATAACCTTTGCGATCACTGACCGCACCAGTAAAAGCGCCCCGCATAGCCCAAAAAAATTCAGATTCCGCTAATTCAGAAGGGATGGCCGAACAATTGACGGCCACAAAAAGGCCTTTCGCATACGCACTACCCTTGTGAATGGCCTGTGCCACCCGTTCTTTGCCGGTGCCACATTCGCCTTCAATAAGAATACTGAGATCGCTATCTGACACACAACGAATAAGCTTTAAAAGCTTAAGAATTGGCTGACTTTGCCCAATCAAAAGGGGGCCCCCGTCACCCGGTTGGGCCTTTGCTTGATAACAGGATTTAGCCTCGACTGTTGAAAGCGTATTTTTGGTGGGTTGCCGGCACTTAATCTTAAGTTTGAGTTGTTCATTTTCTTGTTTGAGTTGTGCATTTTGTTGTTTGAGTTGTGCATTTTCTGGCACAAGTGTGTCCGGTTTTTGGTACTGGGCAATATGGACGTGGATATGCATCAGTACCTCATTAGTTTGAAAAGGTTTGGTGAGAGTTCCCACACTGCCGACAGATAAAACTTGTCTATAATCAAGGCATTCTGTCATCGCTTTGATCAACAAAATCGGCACGGCCTGGGCGTTCTGATGCTGTTTCAAACGAGAGCAAGTTTCAAAACCATCCATCCCCGGCAACTGGCTATTTAACAAGATAATTGCAGGTACCGATTTCTCTATCATGTCCAAGGCCTGTTCTCCAGTCTGAGCAATAATCACGTTCAACCCAACCGGTTCAATGAGCGAAGTTAATTGAGTTAAACTTTCTTGATCCGGTTCTACAATCAGGATAGAAGCATTTAATTTGCTCGTATTCATACAGGCACCCAATCTTTGAATTTGTCGGACTCACAGCGAATTGGCTGTTCATGTTTTGAATGAGCGGCTAAAATGTAGGAGCGATGCTTTGGGCTTCACGAGGTGAAATGCCAAAAAAGATCGGATCAAATTGTTCAAGCTCATCAATAAAGCCGCCCCAGCGAATGTCCGCGTTTGTAGGTACCCAACGTGATTTTGGTACTTCGCTGATGGCATCTTGCCAAAATTCAGCCGGATTTTTAGCTTTAGGAAAGCGGCAGCTTAATCCAATGATCGCAATGGATTCTTTTTGAACTTTGAAATCTCGCTCATAAGTTTCAATTTATAGAGAAAAGCGGCTAAGTGACTGGCATCTTCTCTCAAATAGGCGTAATCATGAATAGAGCCAACTTGTTTAACTAAAGCCGTTCGACTGGCTCGTGGAAATGATAAACCTGCCACTGCTTGATGATTTGACTTTTCTAATATTCAGTGCCAAAACCTTCAGTCAATTAAAATGACTTTAGTTTAAATCGTATGACATCCAAAATCAACGAGCCATTTTTAGATTTTCTTCCGAAATTTTGTCCGTTTGAAGTATATACTCGGCGCGGGCACAACTTGCGTTTTTGTCATTTCGAGAGAAGGGAGAAATCTTTCGCCGTTTTCTGATTTCTCCTTATGTAGAAATGACAGTTTATACTGGACACCGTCATCCTCAAGTCTCATCATCCGTTTTAAGATAACCCATTGATTTATTTATCAATTTATATTGTTCCACAAATCCGATTTTTCGCTCCTTTTCACCATAAATTCTATTTTTAAGGCCCAAGGATGTGGCCGGCAATCGGCACTGGTTCAGTTTAATACACCATTTAATGTACATTGTTCCCGTCAGTTATATCAAGCATTTAAGTCAATTATTAAGCTTATGTATAACTATTTGATATTTAAGTCGTTTACATATAACTGGGCCAGTGCCGACGGTGCCAAATTGACACTGTCCGCTTGGACAAGTCAAAGTGGGCCATGTTGTCGGATTGATAGATATGAGTTTTTATCGCTCAACTTAAAAACGACTTATACTTAGCATCGTCATAAATTGCGCTTTTTTTTATTTAACAGCCAACATCTGAAAGCTCAAGTCACCTAAAGGTGACTAACCTAAGGAAAGCGCAAATTGTAACGGTGGACAGTATAACTCAGAAAACGGCTCCCCGTCACTGTTGATAAAAGTGGGCCATCTTGTCGGATTGATAGGTAAGAGTTTTTCTCACTCAACTCAGAAAACGGCCCCCGTCACTCAACTTGAAAACACCGTATTGTTGATAAAAGTGGGCCATCTTGTCGGATTGATAGGTAAGAGTTTTTCTCACTCAACTCAGAAAACGGCCCCCGTCACTCAACTTGAAAACACCGTATCCGTACGTAAGTTTTTTCTCAGTGTTCCTCTGTGTCAACTCTGTCCGTGTTGATAAAAGTGGGCCATCTTGTCGGATTGATAGGTAAGAGTTTTTCTAAGCGATACTTGAAAACGACTTAACGCCTTGCGTTTGTAGTAGGTGCTTTAGCGCCTTGCGTTTGTAGTAAGCGCTTTAGCACCTTGCGTTCGTAGTAGGTGCTTTAGCGCCTTGCGTTCGTAGTAGGTGCTTTAGCGCCTTGCGTTTGTAGTAAGCGCTTTAGCGCCTTGCGTTTGTAGTAGGTGCTTTAGCGCCTTGCGTTTGTAGTAGGTGCTTTAGCGCCTTGCGTTTGTTTTTAATCTATTGGCGAACTCTTCATAAAGACTCCTAATTGCTTATCGGATTGACCAATATGATGAATCAGCCACTCAAGCACTTTCTGCTGAATTTTGAGGGCTAAATACAAATTTCCCGCCTGTTGATATCCCATATCAGATTCCCGTTTGAAATCATTGAGCGTTTCAATAAACTTCGCATGTTGCGCTTTATGGGCCGCATACTGAGGATAATCACACAGTTTCATCAACTGTTCTTCAGCCTCAAAATGAGTAATGACATAAGTTTCCAAAAAGCTCAATATTTCGGCCACACCCTCTTCTTGACAACAAGAGATTGAGCTGATCAACTCGTTGAATTTTATCAATAATTGCTTATTTTTCTCATCAATGGTTCAATGATTGACAGATAAATCAGATGTCCATTATAATTTATAAAGGGCTACCAACTGTGCTTTGACGTTTGTGGGGATGCCGCTAGTAAAGTGGACGTACAAACAGTTTTCCTCAACCTCACAACTTAACACCTTCGCATAAAACTCTTCGTTGGTAGCCGAGGAATTTGACAAAACCAGATTGATTTTAAGATTGAAAAAGGGTTCAGGGAGCAACTCATTTTCAACCTCGCAACGAATGAAAGCACCTTTCGCCGACACTTTAAACAGATAACCACTGAACGCCTCAATGCCATTAAGTTAAGAAATAAACGAGAAAGAGCCTTTGGTAAAGCCGTTGTCTCAAAGCTAAAGTCCCCTAAAGGGGACTGGTAAATTCATGATTTTT
>NBMI01000259.1 GCA_002085445.1 Candidatus Parabeggiatoa sp. nov. 2 | reverse complement strand
GCAACAATGCGGCTATTTACGAAGGCGACACCATTGAAACCATCGGCGAAGGCGCGGTGGTGCTGACGCTTGCCGACGGCACACAATGGGATGTGTTTGATCAGTCCAAATTGTCTATCCTCGAATATGTGTACACGCCTGAAGGAAGTTCACAGGATAGCGCGAGCTTCAAGTTTCACGAGGGCCAAGCCACATACAGCAGCGGCAAGCTCGGCAAGCGCGGCGCAGAAATTGCGATCCAGATGGAAGACAAAACGATCTACCCGGAGGGAAGCGTCTTTTCGTTTTTCACGCGCCAACGTATTTCCGTCATCAACATTGTACAGGGCAACGGCCGCATAGTAACACGCACGCGAGCGACAACAAGAGTTCGTGTGGGCCAATGGGTGGCATTTTCACCCAGAGTTACAACGCCAGTGGTGGCGCCCTCGGCAGCGGCGGCAGTCACCGTGATCCAAAGTGTGGTATCCCAAACCATTGTTACGCAGGGGGGTGGATTTGGTGCGGCAGCGGTTGCGGTAACCACCTTGGCACGTACAATAGTACGAACGGTAGTGAGAGCCTCCGTAAGTGCCCTCAGAAGACGCACAGTTATTAGCCAAACCGTGGCGACGATGACACAAACAACCGTAACCGCTGTAGGTTCTGGTGGTAGTGGTCATCTGGCGGGCTACATTCCAGCCACGACAAGTAGTCTTACCGATAATCTTTTCACACTAATCAACCAGATTACGGGTATTTCCACGGGTCGGAACTATTTGATTCAACCAGGTGGATCGCCAGTGCCAGTCAGTCCAAGTCAATAACGACGTTGGCTAAAACCAACCCATCCATCCGACGGGTTTTAGCTTAGCCCGTCGGTTCTATAGTTTTTCAGATAAATCGTTTCAAAACAGCTGAAAGCTTAAGTCCCCTAAAGGGGACTAAATAATTATCTGAATATCTATAAGTCAATTGTTGGAGTGCTACGTTTCAACGTAGCTACTCCGCTTTGCCAAACTCTCCGCTTGCCAAACTCTAGTTTGGACTCCAAAATCTTGCCTGTCCCTATTTCCTTTTTTTCCTTACCCCCCCCCTTTCTTCTTTCTCCTTTCTCCTTTTACAACAATACAACACGCCGTTATGATGAAAATGGATGACTCACTAAGGAAATTGAGGACTGCACTTTTATTTCTTATTAACTCCGTTAATTGGCTAATGCCAAAGGGGATATCGGGAGAATGCCATATTGTTCACAGGATTGGTGGCGGTGATGTTAATAATCTAAAACTTCAGCCTTTGGAAAAACAGTTGGAGCCACCCGGCATTTCGGTATTGTGTGGAAAAAGCGCGTATGATGCCTCAAAACAACTGAAAAAAGCGTTTCCAAATGCAACGAGGTTACATGAAAAAGCTAAGACTGTGGGTAGCGCACAACTGGATGATATTAAAAAAGTCGGTTTTGATGTGATGCCTGATCCAACCAAAAAGTTTCCAAATCATGGGAGACTCATTCATCCAGAGGGGGTTTCTGGTTTCAATGACATTAATGCAAGCAAAATTATCTCAGGTATTTAAAAATACGTCTGTTGAATAACTTGGAGGCAATAAAATGTTTCTTATTGATTCTCAAAAAAATATTTTGGCAAAGATAACTATCAGTGAAATCAACGAAAACTTGTATATTGGTGACATAACAGATGACTATTTACCAGACAAAATTCGGGAGACATTTTTACGTTATGAAGAAATCATAAACGGACAAATGTTCAGTTTGCTGGATGAAATAGAGACTGAGATAAATGGTTTTGGTTTGGCAGTCTCTCAAGAAAACGACTTTAAAGCATTTTCTATACGAGATTTGCAAATGATGAGCGATGGCAAAATATCGTTTAGAATGCCAGAGACAAAATTGACTGTGGAGCAAGCAACAATCAACACACAGTTACGAATTGATAGGTAAACTAGCCTTTGCATTGTATTCTCAAGATATCAAGATTAATCTAACGACTTTGAATGCGTTTTTAGAAGAAAAAGGTTTCTCTTATGGAAATAATAGGGGATTAGCTGCGGGTGTGTCTGCCAGTTATAACTATTGGAAAAATAAAGGAAATGAGGTAGTGGCCTCTGCTATCACCCTAACCTATTCAGATAAAAATGCTCCAGCAAGCAACGGATAAATGATGGTAGATGCCGGGTTCTGTTTGCAACCGAGTCCGGAACGTTTCATACCAAATCAAGGCCCTTTGCCAAATTCAAGTTGAAACCAATCTTGGGAATTGGGCCTGTTCCGGTTCCCCTTCTCCTTTCTCCTGTTCTCCTTTCTCCTGTCCCCTTTCTACTAACCCCCGCTCTGGGTGGTTTCGCGTAGCGGAAGCCACCCTATAGTATTTCAGAAAATAGGAGGCCAAAATATTTATCTGAAAAGTTATACGATACTACGATACTGATGTTTTTTTCCCTGTCAGCCAATTTTCAACCTTCAAACCCTCAATTCGGTCAAAATGACTGTCAGCCGTTACCAGTGTCAAATTGTATAGTCGGCCCAAAAATATTGATAACTATTGATATTGGCTGGACATTATCTAAAAAAAATTGACATTTTGTTATTTTTAAAGTACCATAAATGTGCTTGAGGTGGTTAGGCGAGGGGATAAAGGGCTGATACTCCCTTATTCATAATTGTTGAAAGACATACTCCATAAAGGTAAGCATGTCAATAATTGTCAATAAAATTGTTATCTAAATTTATCATTAAAACAATAAGTTATAAAATTGGCGAAGGTTTCCTGGTAGTTACACAGGCTATATTAATGTCGATACCTGGTAGATACACAGGCTATATTAATGTCGCCCCGTTGGGGCTTTCCTGGGGCGTTGCCCCAGGCTATATTAATATCGCCCCGTTGGGGCTAATCATTAATCATTAATCATTTCATTCATCATTCATCATTCATCATTCATCATTCATCATTCATCATTCATCATTCATCATTCATCATTCATCATTCATCATTCATCATTCATCATTCATCATTCCAGCCTCAACCCCCGCAAATCAGCTTGCAAATCTTCAATATCTTCTAAGCCCACCGAAATGCGAATCAAGCCATCATTAATGCCGGCCGCACGGCGCTGTTCTGGTGTAATGCGCCCATGAGTGGTCGTTGCCGGATGCGTAATAGTGGTTTTGGCATCGCCCAGATTGGCCGTAATAGACATGATGCGTGTTGAATCAATCACGCGCCAAGCGGCCTCTTGCCCGCCTTTGACTTCAAACGAAACTAAACCGCCAAAGCGGCCTTGTTGCTTTTTGGCTAACTCGTGCTGAGGATGAGACGGCAGCCCCGGATAGTAAACACGCTCCACCGCTTCTTGTTTTTCCAGCCAGTGTGCCAACGTTTCTGCATTGTCACAGTGTTTCTGCATACGCAAACTCAGAGTTTCTAGGCCTTTAAGAAAAACCCACGCATTAAACGGACTCATGGTAGGCCCACCGGAGCGAAGTATGGCGAAAATGTCGCCTCCGACCTGTTTTTCTGGGCCCACAATAGCACCGCCTATGCAGCGTCCTTGTCCATCTAAATACTTGGTAGCAGAGTGAACCACAATATCAGCGCCCAAAGACAACGGTTTTTGTAGCGCCGGCGTGCAAAAACAATTATCAACCACCAACAAACAATTGCGTGCATGAGCTAATTCGGCCAGCGCACTTATATCGGCAACTTCCATCAACGGATTAGAAGGTGTTTCCAAAAACAACAGCTTAGTGCTGGGTTGGAGAGCCACTCGCCAACTATCAATATCCGTCAAATCGACAAAAGTCGTTTTTATAGCAAACTTTGCCAAAATATTGTTGAGCAACGTGACAGTCGAGCCAAAAAGGCTTCTCGAAGCCACAATATGGTCACCGGCTTTGAGCAAGCCCAAACAAGTGCTAAAGATAGCCGCCATGCCCGAAGCGGTTGCCATACAACGCTCCCCGCCCTCTAGGGCCGCAAGGCGCTGTTCAAAATTACGCACCGTTGGATTGGTAAAGCGGGAGTAAATATTGCCCGGTTCCTTGTTTGCAAACCGCGCCGCGGCTTGGGCGGCATTTTCAAAGACATAGCTAGAAGTGGGAAAAATGGCCTCACTATGCTCGCCTTCATCACTACGCACTTGCCCTGCTCGTACGGCGCGGGTGTTAAAACCGAATTCGTCCCAGTCTGTCATATTTTTTCAGTTTATCAGTTTATCAGTGATCATTTTTTCAGTGTTCAGTGTTCAGTGTTCAGTGATCAGTGATCAGTGATCACTGAGAACTTAAAATCAAGCAACGTTATATAAATCAATCACTTCCGTTTCTTGGGCCTGACGTTCCGCTTTCGCTGCATCATTGCGATAGCGTTCAATGTAATCAAGATAGCCTTGATCAACATCACCAGTGACATAATGACCGGTAAAACAGGACGCATCAAAATGTTTAATGCTTTTATTGCCCTTGCGAGCGCAAGCGATTAAGTCGTCTAACTCCTGATACACCAGCCAATCAGCACCAATAATCTGAGCAATTTCCTCAGTAGTGCGATTATGGGCAAGTAATTCCTGCGCCGAAGGCATATCAATCCCATAGACATTCGGATAACGCACTGGCGGTGCCGCAGAAGCAAAATAAACTTTTTTAGCGCCAGCTTCACGCGCCATTTGGATAATTTGTTGACAAGTTGTGCCGCGCACTATCGAATCATCTACCAACAAAACATTTTTGTTTTTGAATTCCAAACCAATGGCGTTAAGCTTTTGGCGCACAGACTTTTTACGCATACTTTGCCCCGGCATGATAAAGGTGCGCGGAATATAGCGATTTTTTACAAAGCCTTCGCGGTATTTGCGCGCGAGCACATGAGCCAGTTGCACGGCCGCCGTGCGACTCGTATCAGGAATGGGAATAACAACATCGATATCATGATTGGGGTAAAGACGTAGAATTTTTTTCGCCAGTGTTTTGCCCATCTGTAAGCGTGCTTTGTACACCAAGATGCCATCCATAATGGAATCGGGGCGTGCCATATAGACCATTTCAAAAATACAAGGCGAATACGTCGAATGATCGGCACATTGGCGAGTGTATAATTGTCCATCGGCCGTAATAAAAATCGCCTCACCGGGAGCAATATCACGTACCAACTCAAACCCTAGCACATCCATCGCCACACTTTCCGAAGCCACCATATATTCCGTCCCGCTATCAGTCTCGCGCTTGCCAAACACCACTGGACGAATCCCGTAAGGATCTCGAAAAGCAACAATGCCTAAGCCCGTAATCATCGCCACCGCCGCGTAACCGCCCCGACAGCGCCGATGTACACCTCGGACAGCCTCAAATACATCCTTATTATTCATAAGTAATTTATTTAACTTATATAATTCATGGGCAAAGACATTGAGTAAGACTTCAGAATCAGAATCGGTATTGATATGGCGTAACTGCTCTCGAAATAAATCCTTTTTCAGGGCCTCCGCATTAGTCAGATTGCCATTATGTGCCAACGTAATGCCGTAAGGAGAATTCACATAAAAGGGCTGCGCTTCCCCACCCGACTCACAACCGGCCGTCGGATAACGCACATGACCTATGCCCATATGACCGCGTAAATTCAGCATGTGGCGAATATGAAAAACATCGCGGACGAGGCCATTATTCTTACGCAGATACAAACGCTCATTATCACAAGTGACAATGCCAGCGGCATCTTGACCGCGATGTTGTAACATCGTTAGCCCATCATACAAGGCTTGATTCACACTCGATTTTCCGACAATCCCAATAATTCCACACATAAAAACTCCAGACGAGAGAGAATGAAATCGAAGGCATAGCCGGCCCGTTACCGCCTTTAAGCGAGACTGAGCCAATAAGCCGGTTTATCGCTCGCGCTATCCTAACCTAAGGACTTGTCCATAAATAACTTGCTCAAATCTTGAGCAAGGTTTTAACCCTTAAATGAGTCACTTATTTATGGACGGTTCCTAAAAAGACGGTGGCTGAAGTTCAGGCGGGGGGTCAAAATCAAATTTGGTGGCAACATCAGAGGGCAATTGGCTACGCAACTCCTTGACAACTGGCAGAAATTGGCGAATTAACACCGATTCTTGCCACGCAGCGCCGGCAGGGAGATGGGTTAATCCTGCCAGCATAATCAACCAAGTGACGATAACGCTGCCCCTAGCAACACCAAAGACTACCCCTAAGACACGATCGGGGCCCGATAAGTGGGTGGGGCCTATAGAATTGAGGATCAAATGACTAATCAACTCAAGAAGAAGAAAACATAAGAAAAACAGCGCTATCAAAGCCACACCTAAACGCAGATCGTCATAAGGAGTCAGCGTTGGAATAAAGCCGTAGAAATAGCTAATTACACCCGACAGCAAAACAAACACAATAATGCTAAAATCCACCCAGTTCATTTCAGTTCTCAGTTCTCAGTTTTTCAGTGATTATCAGTGATCAGTATATCAGTGATCAGTTTATCAGTGAACAGTTTATCAGTGAACAGTTTGTCAGTTATCAATGATCACAGAGTCAAGTTTTTCAGTTACTAGACTTGGCACGGCTAAAAATGATATTTTGATCTCGCTTCGCTCTTTTTGAGTTTAACACATCCCAAGTTTGGGTGTGTTAAAACTGAAAATATCAACCGTGTGCCGTATACAAACGCTTACTTTTGGTTGGAGTCCAAGATTTATCTTGGACGTCCAAAAGAAATATTGGACGGATTTTATCTGAAATCTAATAAGAGCGTGTTTTAAAAGTGCGAGCGTGAAGGGTATTGCTCAAGCTAAAGCCTGAGATCGCTCAACTCGACGAGTTACAACCCTAAACGCACGAGCGTACACATACCATCCCTCAAAGGATAGTATCTGGGGCGCATTCCCAAAAAGCCGGACTTTGTCATTTCTCGCATTCGCTAAGATTCCTCATTTCTTCGGAATGACAATAATGACACGAACAGTATGTGATACGTGGACATGTCGGGCTATTTGTCTATGAAATTGTTATCTTAAGGTGACAACATGAACAGTTATCTTTTCTACGACACAGAAACAACGGGATTAAACAAAGCTTTTGACCAAATATTGCAATTTGCCGCTATTCGCACTGATATGAATTTCAACGAAATGGAGCGGCACAACATTATGGTTAAATTGCGCCCCGATGTTATCCCGTCGCCAAAGGCGACGATAACGCATCGCATTTCTATTGCACAATCAATGCAGGGCGTGTGCGAATTTGAAGCGATTGCAG
This sequence comes from Candidatus Parabeggiatoa sp. nov. 2, assembly GCA_002085445.1. Classification (GTDB taxonomy): domain Bacteria; phylum Pseudomonadota; class Gammaproteobacteria; order Beggiatoales; family Beggiatoaceae; genus Parabeggiatoa. The sequence continues at coordinate 13,720 of NBMI01000259.1, read as the reverse complement.
AAATACACCGTCTTGTCAATCAACCGGGCACTATCAGTCTTGGCTACAACACTTCAAGGTTTGATGATGAATTTCTACGCTTCTGTTTTCATCGCAACTTGCTGCCACCCTACACTCATCAACATAAAGAGGGCTGTCGTCGCTGCGATTTACTGCCTATTACTATTATGTACTACTTGTACAAAAGGGAAGTCTTAGATAATTGGCCCGAAATTGATGGCAAGCCAACCATGCGACTCGAATACCTCAGCAAGGCGAACCAATTGGCAAGCGGGCCGGCGCATAATGCGATGGTGGATGTCGAAGCCACCCTCGAATTAGCACGGCGACTTTATAAAGAACCAAAAATGTGGCAGTACTTGGATGGTTATTTTGACAAAGCAAAAGACACCAAACGGATTGAAGAAATCTCCATTTCTTTTCGCAGTATTGCCTGTACTAATCGCATCGCGTTGATGATTGGCAACCAATACGGTTCAGCCAATCACTATCAAGTGCCAGTGCTTTTAATAGGTAATTCAATCCCTTACAAAAATAAAACCCTGTGGTTGCGTTTGGATAATCTCAAATTGCGCGATATCCAATTGAGTGATATTCCCTCAAAGACGAGCTCTGCTGAAGAGGAAAAGCGTTTCTCTCATAAAAGTTGGGTTATCCGTAAAAAATACGGTGAACCCGGCATTGTGTTACCGCCCAAGGAACGTTATTGGGATTCTTTGAGCCAAGAACGACAGCGCATTGTTGAGGAAAATAAGGACTGGCTACAGTCTCACACCACAGTTTTCCACAAAATGATCCAATATCACCGCGAATATCGATATCCCAAAATTCCTGATTTGGATATCGAAGCGGCACTCTATCAAAACGGCTTTTTACCCGAAAAAGAACAAGCATTAGGCCGTCAATTTCACGCTGCCCTGTTGTCCCAAAAATTGCCTGAAAAAGTGGAAATGGTCAGCAAATTTGCTGATATTGACATGCGTCAATTGGCGAGTCGTCTTTTGTGTCGAAATTATCCCGACAACTTGCCAACCATGCTGACGAAAGACTTTGAAGATTACATGCGGCGCGTCAATCCAGAAAATGAGGACGAGGCCTTGTTCGATCACAAATACAACAAGCGTACCACTCCCGCCGTCGCGCTAATGGAAATTGACAAACTGAGGAAGGAGTCAGAACTGGACAATCAACAGGTTGAATTACTGGACGAATTGGAAAATCACATCAAACAGACTTTTCCTAACCCTGCGGCAATGCTAAGATAATGTAGGGTTCCTTAGCTAAAGCGTATAGTGAATAGCTTTAGTGAAACCTGTGGTAGTGGCCCTCCACGGCCCTTCCCCAGGTGAAACTTTCGTTCATAGCGAAGCGAGATAAACCTGTGGGTTTTGGTTTTGAAAATAATTATCTGAAAATCTCTAAAATAAATTGTACTAAGTATTACGGCTAGTCAAGCACCGTAAACGAATAAAGCAAATTAATTGAATTATTTATTCGCTTATTTCAAAATTCGTTGTACTTATTCGCTTATTTCAAAATTCGTTGTACTTCTGATTGTAATAGGCTTCATCACAGCGTGTCTTGAATCAACTCAACCGCGCCGAGACAATCCCAATCCGTACAAATAAATGTCTGGAATTTGATAATGTATTTCTGGGCGTTTCCTCGTCGGTTCACGCCTTTCCAGTAAACAAATTTCTTCCATTCTTTTTAGAAGAGTTTCATCAGTGGCATTTTTTATACGGGCGCGTGATTTAATCAACTTTAACATACTATCTCGTGACTGGGGAAACGTGTTAAAGACATTTTTAAAAGTCTCATGCCAAAAATCTCCGTTTGTCCTCAGTTCCTGCTGATATTCCACTCTCAAATCACGAACAGCGATTTCAGAAACTTTGGATTTAAGTGTTTCCCGAATCATTTTCTGCGGAATAATGGGACTTGGTAAGTTACTATCAAGTGCATTGTTTGCCGCTTCAGCAAATAACGCAATAATCCAACGCGGTGCCACCTGTTTTTGGCTATCTAACAAATGTTTGGGAATCCAAGTAAAAGTATATCTTTTCGCTTGTCGGTACCCTTATGTTCCCCGACTAACGATTCTATAATCGGGCGGATATATTCTTCAGGTTGCGGTGGTATGATGCCAACCGATGTCTGTTTAAATTGTGGATAGATGTCAGGAAATTTCTCTGTTAAATACCGGCTTAAACTCTCAAATGCCACCTTGAGAAACAAGCGGTAGATATTTTCATCATTCCAACGAATTTTATATAAAAAACGCCTTCACGAATCTTGGACTTGTCTTCAACAGCTATGCCTAACATCTTTATCCACAACGGATCGTCCGGCTCATGCCGTATCACAACAGGATTTGCACAATAACAATGGATTTCTTGATCGGCAATTAATTGGTTTTCAAACTGTGAGCGGAATTTTTCGCTTTCATCATTATTCAATAAATGGCATGATATACGCCCTTGAAGATCACGAAGAACAATTATGGATTGCGATGCCGTGAAAATTGAATAAATCTGTTGAATGTATTGTAAAAAATATCTCTTGCGTCAAAGCGCGTCAAAGCGCGTTTATTTTATAGCCCATTCAATCGAGATGCTATAAGGACTCGTTGTCATAAAACACCTACAAAAACGACGTAACATTTTATGGCCCCTAAATCAGGTAGTCTAAATAACCAGAAAATATCTCTTGCGTCAAAGCGCGTCAAAGCGCGTTTTTGAAAATAACGCACGCAAATGACGCTTGCAAGCGCCGCGCTTATGTGAATATCTCTTGCGTCAAAGCGCGTCAAAGCGCGTTTATTTTATAGCCCATTCAATCGAGATGCTATAAGGACTCGTTGTCATAAAACACCTACAAAAAGTATGGCTAATGAGGCACAATTGGGGGCCATGACTCAATTTGAAACCATTCAAAACATTTTATGGCCCCTAAATCAGGTAGTCTAAATAACCAGAAAATATATCAATGCAATAAGCGCGTCAAAGCGCGTTTTTGAAAAACTTCCGTTTAAACGTAACTCATTTAATAAATCAAACCTAGATTGGGCCGTTTCCTGAAATTGCTGAGAAGTATTTTCATCATCCCAAAGTGTAGGCTGATAACGGCCAAAAGGCTCCCAAGACGATCGCGAGTGTCAAACGAATCAAGCATACCATCAATGTCATTAAGTTCACCCAAAAGTGGAAACCAAATCGCACGAGTACAGCCATGGCCTTTAACCGTTCTCCGATTTGGGCCGACAACATATCTTATTCCACGGTTCGGTTCCTGCTTCAACCAAGCTGGTTGTTTCCAGAATTCCAGAAACAGAGCCGTCTTGTCCGCATGCGTTAGTTCCTTTGGTATCGCCGTACACCTTAAAAGGTAGGCCTATATTACTAAATAAAAAATAAGTAGTCAACTCTAATTTCAACGAACAACATAAACAGAGAAATTTGTCAATATTTGTCCATAAAATGGTGAACGTTTTTAACCCCAAAACTTTTCTGGCTAATTTACCTAACAAACCGGGCGTGTATTGTATGTTAGACAGTGCCAGCACGATATTATATATTGGCAAAGCGCGTCATCTAAAAAAACGGCTCGCCAGTTATTTTAATCAATCGGTAAACACTTCGCCGAAAACCCGCGCCTTGGTAGCACAGATTGCCAACATTGAAGTCACTGTCACGCACACTGAAAACGAGGCCTTAATTCTCGAAAACACCCTGATTAAAACTCATCAGCCTCGCTACAATATTCTGTTGCGCGACGATAAAAGTTATCCCTATATTTATCTATCTAACCAAACTTTTCCCCGTTTAGGCTTGCATCGTGGTAAAAAAATTTTTGGCAAAGGGGGAAATAAGCGGGGGCGATATTTTGGGCCTTATCCAGATGTCCGTGCTGTCCATGAAACGCTAAATCTGCTACCAAAATTATTTCCCATTCGCCAATGCCAAGACAGTTATTTTCGCAACCGCTCACGCCCCTGCTTACAATATCAAATCAAACGCTGCACTGCCCCCTGTGTCGGCTTGATTGATGAAGCCAGTTATCAGGAAGATGTACAACATACCGTGTGGTTTTTAGAAGGAAAAAGTCAGGCAGTTATTGCGACTTTAAGCGAAAAAATGGAAGCGGCCGCTCAAACCTTAGCGTTTGAAAAAGCGGCAAAATATCGTGACCAAATCCGCTATTTAATAAAAATTCAACAACATCAATATGTTAGTACAGAAACGGGTAATATTGATATTGTTGCTGCTGTCATTCAAGGCGGGATTGGTTGTGTGCAAGTATTGACAGTGCGTGATGGGCGACATATAGGGAATCGTGCTTTTTTCCCTAAAATCCCCCGCCTTTTTCCAAAGGTGGGCGTTAATGGGCCTTCTTTGAAAGAAGAGGAAATTGAAGTTGCCGAAGTACAAACACTACTGGCGGCCTTTTTGCCTCAATATTATCTCACTCCCAACCGCGAGATTCCATATGAAATTATTCTTAACGACAACATTGACGATATGGCTTTAGTCGCGGAAGTCATTAGCCAACAGCACGGACGACAAGTCCATATCCACTCACGAGTACGGGGCTATCGTGCACGGTGGATAGAAATGGCACTCGAAAATGCTCGTACCAGTCTTGCACAACGCCAACCGAATCAATATCGTGAACGTTTAGCCGCTTTAAGCATTGCCCTGCATTTAGAGGAACTGCCACAGCGTTTAGAATGTTTTGATATTAGCCACACCCAAGGCGAAGCAACCGTCGCTTCTTGTGTCGTGTTTGACTCCGAGGGGCCGCGTAGCAGTGACTATCGCCGCTTTAATATAGAAAATATCACCCCTGGTGACGATTATGCCGCTATGCGACAGGCCTTGACACGGCGTTATCGCCGTTTGCAAAAAGAAGAGGCCCAATTACCCGATATTCTATTTATTGACGGCGGCGCTGGACAAGTTAATATCGCACAAACGGTGCTAACTGAACTACAATTAACCAACATACGCATCATCGGCATAGCTAAAGGCCCCGGCCGTAAACCTGGCCTAGAAACCTTGATTTCATCTGAAGACGACACACCATTGAGACTGCCTAAAGATTCAGCTGCACTGCACCTTATCCAACAAATACGCGACGAAGCGCATAAGCAAGCCATCACGGCCCATCGTAGACGGCGTGCCAAAGTGCGGCGCACCTCCATTTTAGAAGAAGTTGAAGGCATCGGCCCCAAACGCCGCCAACGTTTACTCAGTCATTTTGGAGGCTTGCAAGGTGTATCACGGGCCGGCGTAGAAGATTTAACCGCAGCGGAGGGCATCAATCGGCAATTAGCACAAAAGATTTATGATTTTTTTCTGTAATGTACGGAATGTACAGATGCGGGTGAAAATAAAAAATGACCCGTTTGGTATTTTTATTGACTTTCAATCCTTTCATTCAGCCGATAAAAAATCCGTTTCGGAAAGCGTATCCGTTGTACTATGAGTATATACGCAACGTACTTGAAAAAGGTTTTGATTTTCAAAGATAAAATAAAATATTATAAGTTTTTTTTAACTTTAGCCTAAAAAAAATGGGCTCCTATTTCCTGAAAAACTCTAGTCCCTTTATCCTAGCCCCTAGTCCTATTCATTATCCATTATCCATTATCCATTATCCATTATCCATTATCCATTACCCATTACAAAATATGAATACTCCTAATATACTGACATTATTGAGAATTCTCCTTATTCCCGTGTTTGTGGGCGTGTTTTATCTGCCTTGGAGTTGGGCAAATGAGTTAACCACCTTAATCTTTGCCCTAGCCGCCATCACCGACTGGTTTGATGGCTATTTAGCCAGACGCTGGAACCAAACCTCGGCCTTCGGAGCCTTTTTGGATCCAGTTGCCGATAAATTGATTGTTGCCACCGCTTTGGTATTCCTAGTGCAAGTCCATCCCACCCCTTGGATGGCAATACCCGCCGCCGTGATTATTGGTCGTGAAATTACCATCTCCGCCTTGCGCGAATGGATGGCAGAAATTGGACAACGCGCCAAGGTGGCCGTGTCAATGATTGGCAAAATTAAAACCATGGCCCAAATGACCGCATTGTTAATGTTGCTTTATCACGAACCGCTGTTAGGGTTGCCTATTTACGACATAGGTTTTGTGTTGTTGTATGTCGCCGTCATTTTAGATTTTGTTGAGGGATGACAAACAAACCACGCCAACCACCCAAGCCAATCGCCCTTAGATCGTTTGTAGTAGGCGATTTATCGCCTCGTTTGTGCTTTGATTTAATTTAAAAAAACTGTGCAATGGCCCCAAAGCTGCTTTCACTCGATGATCAAGTTTTTGAGTTAGCCCAAAAGGGGTTTGCGCGTGGGATTGCCCCTACAAACCGTCATGTCGTGTAGGGGCAATCCTTTATGGTTGCCCTCACCCAAAAGCGGTACGATATGGCATTGAGCCATGAGCCTGGGGATAAATCCCCAGTCTAACAGCCGAAGTAGGCTAAAGCCGACTAAATCTGTCGATGATCAAGTTTTTGAGTTAGCCATGAGCCTGGGGATAAATCCCCAGTCTAACAGCCGAAGTAGGCTAAAGCCGACTAAATCTTTAATTAAGAAAGGAAACTCAGCTATTTTTGGTTTATTTAAAAAAACGGTGCAACTATCGCTTTGATTTAATTTAAAAAAACGGTGCAATGGCCCCCAAAGCCGCTTTCAGCATTGAGACAACTGTTAACTTTTGCTAAGCAACCGCTAAATTAAGGCCTCTTTCTTATCTTTCGTTCTTTGCTACGCGAGTTCAATTGATGTTGAGGCTTAGGGTCACTGCCATTAAGTTAAGCAAAAAAACACCTACAAAAAGTATAACTAATGAAGCGTGACAGAGGGCCATAACTTAATTTGAAAACCTCCAAAGTCTCTTATGGCCCTCAAAATCTGTCAGTCCAAAAACCTGCAAAAAAATAGGTCAATAACAGGGGCCCGCGTATCACTACTCGGCCATTAGTTAGTTTGGACGACTGCGCGTGAGGCGATAAATCGCCTACTATACTCAGCACGGGCATAAAAGTTCCTTCCTATCGTCGGGACTTTTGTCATTCCGAGCTCCAAGCCAACGGCGTTGCCTTTTTTTAGATTGTCGCCCCAAGCCAAGGGCGTTGCCCTTTTTTAGATTGTCGCCCCAAGCCAAGGGCGTTGTCCTTTTTTAGATTGTCGCTCCAAGCCAAGGGCGTTGCCTTTTTTTAGATTGTCGCCCCAAGCCAATGGCGTTGCCCTTTTTTAGATTGTCGCCCCAAGCCAATGGCGTTGCCCTTTTTTAGATTGTCGCCCCAAGCCAAGGGCGTTGCCCTTTTTTAGATTGTCGCCCCAAGCCAAGGGCGTTGTCCTTTTTTAGATTGTCGCCCCAAGCCAAGGGCGTTGCCCTTTTTTAGATTCTCGCCCCAAGCCAAGGGCGTTGCTTTAGATTAGTCTCGCCCCAAGCCAAGGGCGGCGTTGCTTTAGATCCAAGCCAAGGGCGTTGCCCTTGGCTATATTAATCCCGTACCAAAGGGGCTGACTTTAAAACCTCTATGAGCAAGAAAGGGGCAACGCCCCTGGCAATTCCCATCTTGAGTATACAAACGTGCCTCTTCCTTAACTTAATGGGATTGAGACTTCGGCTTCGATCTCCACTTTTGCCAGACGGCCTTTAAATGGTTTTAAGCACTTAAATGGTTGTCAAACAACATAGCATCTTCTCTTTGTTAATGGACTTATCAGTCGCTTATTTCACACAACTATCCCTTGCCGCCCGGCCCATTTACACGTCCAACACGCTTCTTAAAACCACAAAATATTTACAGTTGTTTATTGAATTAGATTTGTATTTAAGATAGTCTTATAAGCGAGACCATTTTTAAAGAGATAAACAACATGAAATTCATACACGCTGCTGATATCCATTTAGACAGTCCTCTCAAAGGACTGGCACGTTACGAAGGCGCACCCGTTGAACAAATCCAACAGACAACGCGGCGAGCCTTTATTAATCTGATTGATCTCGCCTGCACTGAAGCCGTTGACTTTATCTTGCTGGCCGGTGATTTATATGATGTCGATTGGAAAGACTACAACACCGGACTCTTTTTCAATCAGCAAATGAGCCGCTTGCGCGAGGCCAACATTCCCGTCTTCATGGTACTTGGCAACCACGACGCTGGCAATACTATCACACGCCAACTCAGGCTACCAGACAATGTGACTGAATTTAGTGATCGCCAGCCCGAGACAAAAGTGCTAGAACATTTAGGCGTAGCGATACACGGCCAAAGTTTCGCCAATAAAGCCACCACCGACGATCTCAGTGCCGCCTATCCAAACGCCCTCTCCGGCTATTTTAATATAGGCCTACTTCACACATCCTTAAATGGTCGCCAAGGCCATGACAATTATGCCCCTTCTAGCCTACCCGACTTACTCTCGCACGGCTACAACTACTGGGCACTCGGCCATATCCATAAACGCGAAATCCTCCATGAAAAACCATGGGTAGTCTTTTCTGGCAACATACAAGGACGACATATCCGTGAAACTGGCCCCAAAGGTTGCGCCCTAGTTAAGGTAGAAGAAAATGGACAAACCACTCTCACGCACGTCCCTGTCGATGTCTTTCGCTGGGAAATCTGTCAACTGGACATGAGCGACGTAACGGTGGCAGATGAAATAATAGACAAAGCACGTTGGGCCGTCACCGAAACCATGCAAAGCGCCGAAGGGCGGCCATTAGCCTTACGTTTTATCATTGAAGGCGCAACCCCAGTGCATAATGAACTACACAGTCGCTCAGAACGCTGGATCAACGAAATTCGCGCCGCCGCCACTGATGTCGGCTTAGGCAACGTTTGGGTAGAAAAAATCGACCTAAAAACCCGTCCACTTCGCGCCAACCCGGTGCAAGACGAAGGGCCGTTAGCCGAATTGGGGCATTTCCTACGTGGGCTCGTCCAAGATAACGACGGTTTACATGCCTTGACAACCGAATTTCGCTCCTTAAAAAACGCACTCCCGCTAGAGGCGCGAGATGACAAAAAAGGCGACGGTGTCGATCCCGACAATCCCGATACCATTCGCAAATTGCTAAACGGTGTAGAAGAATTATTGATGGCACGGCTACTCGCGCAGGGATAACGATATTGGTAATTGCTAAGCACTTTTATCGCTCCCACGCAGGTATTCCAATGAAACACATTTTCTTTATTGTCGTTCCTTTTAAAGCAAAGGAACGGCTACCGCCTTGCTACGCAAAGCGTATAATGATAAAACTATTTGCCTATATAGTAAGAGTACAACGGATTTGGGGTATAAACGGATTTTTTATAGGCATTTTTGAGTGCCCTTGGTAATACTTATTTTGGATTGAAACACATTTTATAAATAGGCACTATAAGTCACAACTTATACCATAATACTAAAAATCATAACATGAATTTAACTAAAAATTGGTATAAATATTTAGGCGGATTTTCGTTACCGTCTGATGCCCGGAGTCCAGTTTGGCAGTCGTCCAAACCGGAGTCCAAACTTTAGTCGGCAATATTATTAAAGCCAGGGGCGGTGCCCCTGGCTGTATTAAGATCGCCCCGTTGGGGCTTGTAGGGGCAACGCCCCTTTCGTTATTTTGGTTTCTCAAAAAGTTTCGCTTCGCTGTACTTTTGCCTGAAAATTTGTTCCCATCTTGAGTATAGCGAAAAATTTTTGCGTAGATTGGACTCCTGTCAAACGTTAGTTTGGACTCCTGTCGTTTGGACTCCTGCCAAACGTTAGTTTGGACGACTGAACAACGCCCTCTCTCTTGAAAGACAATGTCGGGTGAGGGTAAAAAGGATAACAACATGAAAATTTTACAATTCTACTTAGTGGCTTTTGGCTTATTTACCGATAAAACCTTAGATTTTTCCGCCAATAAGCCCGGGTTACATATTCTTTATGGTGATAACGAGGCCGGCAAAAGTACCATGCGCCGCGCCTTAACCCATTTATTTTTCGGGATTCCTGAACGCACCCCCGATGCCTATTTCCATGCCAATGACCAATTACGCATTGGCGCACGATTGCTTAATAGCAACGGAGAGGAATTAATTTGTTATCGGCGCAAAGGGCGCAAAAATACGCTGCTTGATGCCCACAATAAACCCTTGGACGAAAAACGCTTACAACTCTTTCTTGGGGGCATGAATGAGATACAATTTACCACCTTATGTTGTTTTGATCATGAACATTTACGCCAAGGCGGCGAAGATTTACTCAATGGCGGCGGCAATGTCGGAGAAAGTCTATTTGAGGCCGGCACCGGCACTTTAAAAGTGCATGATGTGTTAGCTGAATTGGATAAGGAAAAAGAGGAGTTATTCAAGGTTCGTGGCAGTAAGCCCTTGTTAAATAAGACAATACGGGATTATAAAGAAGCCTGCAAACGAGTCGATGACAGTTCGCTGTCACCTACCCTATGGAACGAACACGCCAAAAATTTGGATGAAGCGCAGCTGCAACATATCCAATTAACGCATCAATTACAAACCCTCCGCGCCGAGCAACACCGCCTAGAGCGTATCCAACGCACCCGCCCCCTGTTGCAGCGGCATCAAGAACTCAAAGCAGAACAGGCCTTTATCGCCCAAGTCATTCTGTTACCAGACGATGCGGCCTCCAAACACTTTGAAGTCAAGCTTGCCTTGCGTACCGCGCAAGCCCAAGAACAGCAAGCCCACCAAGATATAGCCAAATTACAAAGCCAAATCGAGGCCATCAAAATTCCTCAAGCGTTACTGGCACACAAAACCACCCTGGATGACTTGCGTGGACGTTTGGGCAGTCACCAAAAAGCGGCCCGTGATTTACCCGGCGTCCGCACCGAAATGCGGACAGTCGAAAGTGAAGCTCGCGCCCGGTTACGCCGCATTTATCCTCACTTAGATTTAAAAGATGTCCCCACGACGCTGGCGGTGACAAATCAGCAACGCGAACACCTCAAGCGATTGGCAGAAAAAGCACCAGCCTTGCATGAAAAACAGCGCAACATCGCAAAACGCTTGGAAGAGGTGACTGAACAACTGGCACAACACCACAATGCTTTGGAAGCCTTGCCAATACCGCCGGCGTTAACCGTCTTACGGGCCACGTTAACACGAGCCTGTCAATATGGCAATTTAGAAGAAATTCAGGCAAAAGATGAGAGCGAGGTACGTTTGCTAACAGAAAGAGCAAACATCGGCTTAAAACAAACAGGCTGGACTAGCACTTTAGAGAGTTTAGAACAAGCCGCGTTGCCAAGAATGGAAAGAATTGATAGTTTTTTTCGCCGCTTTAACGAGTTTGAAAATGACCGGCAACGCATCAAAGAACGTTTGCTTGAAGCCCGGCAACGGAATGAGCGTTCTACTCAGAAAATCAACGCCCTCTCTTGGGCGGGAGAAATACCCACCGAAGGCACGCTGGCGAAAGCCAGAAAAGTCCGGCAAAAGCACTGGCAAAAGATTAAACAGTTAAAATCTCCGAAAGAGAAAGGCAAAACCGCCAAAGGCGAAGCCAATATTTCCCTATTTGACAACGGCGCTACTCAAACGATCAGCTTTGATGACGACGATACCAATCTCTCCTCTGAAAAAGAAGCACGAAGAGGGATTAACCAATTATATGAAGCCTTTGAAGACGCCATACTTTACGCTGATGAATTCTCAGATCGCTTACGCCGCGAAGCCAATCGAGTCGCTGAATACTCGATGTTATTGGCCGAACAACAAAGCGCCCTGAGTTCACAAGAACTACAAACAAAAAAATGGTATACCGTAGAAGCATTAATAGCCAAGTTACAGAACGAATGGGAAGACAGTTGGAAATCCCTTGATATCAAACCTTGGACACCGGCCGAAATGCGGGGTTGGTTAAACGAATGTCTTAGTTTACGCCAACAAGCCAGCGTGTTGCGAGAACGTCGCCGACAATTAGAAGAACAGCAACAATTAATAACCAGGCTTTGCCAAGAACTAACGCAAGCACTCACTCCTTTAAAAGCGTTTGTGAAAGGGGCGATTTTAACGCGCCTATCGGATTTAATTGCCCAAGGCAATGTCGGTGTGACTGAAGTAACGAATCTGCAACGCCAACGTGAAAATTTACAATTAGAAATCAATCACTTAACCATCGAACAACAGCGCACCGAGGCCGCGGGGCAGCAAGCCAACAACGCGTTAAAACAATGGCAAACCGACTGGGCGCAAGCCATCACGCCCCTACAATTGCCAGCCGATACGCCGCCAGAAACCGCTCGCAATGTGCTTAACGACTTAGATCAAGTCTTGAACAAAATTGATAAAGCCAACGGGTTGCGACGCCGGGTAGAACTCATGCTGAAAGATGCCGAAGTCTTCCGGCGTGAGGTGGCAACCCTAGTACAAAAAATAGCCCCGGAATTAGTCAACGATGCTGCGGAACAAATCGTGCCAGAATTATCCAACCGCTTAAGCCAAGCCGAAAAAGACTTAACGCGCTCAGAACAATTACAGCACCGTTACCACGCCGAACAGCAACGTTTAGCCCACGCCAGTCAACTAGTCCAAACCTCGCAAGCCCATTTACAAGCTTTATTAGAACAAGCGCATTGTAACGATTTGGTCTCCTTGGAAGAAGCCGAACAAGCTTCTGAGCACAAAAAGGAAGTGCAACAAGAATTGGCTCAAGTTGAACAACAATTACTAGAACAAGGCGAAGGCATGTCGTTAGCAGGCTTAGCGAATGCCGCAGCGGCGGTAGAGATAGATCAATTACCCGGCCAACTACAAAGCTACCAAGAACAAATTCAACAATTAGAGCAAGAACGCTCCACCATTGACCAAAGTATCGGTGAACTACGCACCCTAATCAAACAAATGGATGGCAACGCCAATGCTGCCCAAGCTGCTGATGAAGTGCAATTGGCTTTAGCCGAAATGCAAAATTTAAGTGAACGCTATATGCAAATTCATCTCGCTGCCTCGGTGCTTCGGAAGTCGATGGAACAGTATCGTGAACAACATCAAGGCCCTGTCGTGAAACGCGCCGGCGAATTGTTTCAACGTCTCACCTTGAACAGTTTTTGTGGACTCAAAACCGACTATACCACTCACAATGATCAACCGATTTTGGTAGGGCTGCGTACTCCAGAGAGTACGGGTATTTTCACCAGCGGTATGAGCGACGGAACACGCGATCAACTTTATTTGGCACTGCGGCTGGCAAGCATTGAGCGTCATATTGCGGAATATTCTCAGATGCCTTTGATTTTAGATGATATTCTCGTCAATTTTGACGATGACCGCTCCAAAGCGGCATTTGAAGTGTTAGGAGAATTGTCTAAAAAGACGCAAATTCTATTTTTGACGCATCATCCGCGTTTAGTAGAAATCGCACAGGCCGCTGTGCCAAGTAAGTGTTTGATTATGCATCAATTGTAAGAATCCAAACTCGCTACAAGGATTGTATATAATAAGGGATTAGTTCGTAGAGGTGTTTGGGTTTGATGTCATGTCTTCTCGATGTCTACAAGGATTGTATATAATAAGGGATTGGTTTGTGAAAGGTTTTAGGTTTTAAATGGCGCATTCCCAAAAGTCATTTATTAATCTCAATTTCTCTATCTTGAACTGAGTACAACGAATTGCGCGGATAAACGAATTTAGTACAACGAATTACGCGGATAAACGAATAA
>NBMI01000045.1 GCA_002085445.1 Candidatus Parabeggiatoa sp. nov. 2 | reverse complement strand
GAATTGAGTACTTGGACTCATAATATATAAGACGCAGCAATCTTAGTACAGCGAATTACGCGGATAAGCGAATTGAGTACTTGGACTCATAATATATAAGACGCAGCAACTCTCGAAAACGTAACTGCGCCATCGTCGATTTCTTATTAATCTACCAGGGGCGACGCCCCTGGCTATATTAATATCGCCCCGTTGGGGCTTTTCGCCAGGGGCGATACCCTTGGCAAGCCAAGCCCCAAAGGGGCGACATTATTAAAGCCTGGGGCACCGCCCCAGGCAAGCCCCAAAGGGGCGACATTAATAAAGCTTATCAACCCCCGCATAATATATAAGACGCGATAATCTTAGTACAACGAATTACGCGGATAAACGAATTTTGTCCAAGATAAATCAATCCGCATAATATATAAGACGCAGCAACTCTCGAAAACGTAACAGCGCCATCGTCGATTTCTTATTAATCTACCAGGGGCGATGCCCCTTTTTATATTAATATCGCCCCGTTGGGGCTTTTCGCCAGGGGCGATACCCTTGGCAAGCCAAGCCCCAAGGGGGCGTATTATTAAAGCCTGGGGCACCGCCCCAGGCAAGCCCCAAAGGGGCGACATTAATAAAGCTTATCAACCCGCATAATATATAAGACGCAGCAACTCTCGAAAACGTAACAGTGCCAGACTCTATTTCTTGCTAATCAACTGAAAAATAATGGATTATTTTTTTGCTAGGCGAAAATTAATCCTTAAACCTCACAACGTGTTGACTTAAAAACTCTGAGTACAACGAAACGCAGTGGCGAAGCGCCAATTACTTGGTTAAAGAAATCCGATTTTTTTGAAAAATCGGATTTCTATTTCAATCTTGGCAGGACTCCAAATTGTAGTTTGGTTCGGCCAAACTCTCTTGCCAAAGTGATGAATTTTGAAATGAACGCTATACTTATATTAGGTTTACTTGTGGTGCCAATTAAGGGGTGAATTAAATATGATGAAATCAATGAATTATAAAAACCTAGATTGATAAGTTATATAAAAATTTTTCAACACGATATAAAATTTTTTCAACACCGTGTCTCTGTGTTGAAGAATGAGCGACATGGGGCCATACTTTAATTTGAAAACATTCAAAAGCGTTTATGGCCCCCAAATCAGATGAGCCACTACACTAGACGCACACACTTTACTTTAATTCGTTTCTTTCTGAGATTAGTTGTACTTTTATTACTTAGGGCCATACTTTAATTTTAATGTTTCAAAATGAGTTTATGGCCCCCAAATCGCATGACTCAAATAACCACAGTAGATGTACACATTTTAAGCCGTTTATTTATGAGATTAGTTGTACTTTTATTAGAGAATGTGTTAACAAGTTTCATTGAGTGATGAATTATGGAGAAATACATTGGAAATTGAACGCATTGATGTCTCTTCTCTTAAAGAGATGGACTCTAATCTAACCGGTGAAATCTGTGACTTTTTTTCGCAAGCTGCCGCAGTATGCCTTGATAATCAAAATCATTCACAAGGCGTTGTCTTTAAAATCGAAGGCGATTTGTCGGCTCAATTTCAGTTATTTTGGCCAGAAGTCACTCAGCAAATGCGAGATTCTTGGGCCGATCTGGCCGAAACGACAGAAGACGGTGCCTGTTGTCTAGCTATTTTGATTATTCAGAAATTGACCGACTACAAAGTGATAAGGCGTTCTCGAAAGAAAACGGGATTTGATTATTGGCTAGGCGATAAAGAGAGTCAGTATCCCTTTCAAGAGAAAGCGAGATTAGAAATCTCTGGCATCTTAAAGGGAAGCAAGAACAAAATTGAGCAAAGAGTCAAAGATAAAATCAAACAAACCCAACAAAGTAACCATTTGAATCTACCTGCTGTGGTTGTTGAATTTGGTACTCCAATGTCACAGGTGGTGAAAAGATGAACAAATCTGACCAAGTGAATGAATGGCATTCAAAAGCAATGGACATTGCTGAACAAGGGTTTATTGCCCAAAGGAAAGGTCAATTAGACAAAGCTAAGCAATTCTCTAAAAAAGCATTGCAATATGAGCGTGAAGCGGCGATGCTTTTATTAAGTGATTATGACATTGAACCCACTCGTTCGGTTTTGTTTAGAAGTGCGGCTTGTCTGGCGTTAGACTTTGGGAATTACCGAGAAGCGGAACGCATGATTGCTTTTGGATTGTCAGGCAATCCGCCTCCAGAGATTTTAGAAGAATTAAGGGAATTGTTCATTTCTGATATTCTTTCCAAATATCCAGCAAAGCCTATTTCAATCTCATTAAGTCAACCGCGTCCTTCATCGCTCTTTATCGTTTTGTAGTAGGCGATTTATCGCCTAAAGCTGTTCTAATGTTCGATGCCAAAAGCATACAAAAAGTATTGGTATTCTTGAGCGACATGGGGCCATACTTTAATTTGAAAACATTCAAAAGCGTTTATGGCCCCCAAACCGCATGATTCAAATAACTTTTCGCCAAGCCCCAAAGGGGCGACATTAATAAAGCCTGGGGCACCGCCCCAGGCAAACACCGCCCCAGGCAAGCCCCAAAGGGGCGACATTAATAAAGGGACGCAACACCGTTATATTTTGTAACAGCCAATGGGAATTATGATGAATAACAGATTAAAAAATAAGCGATTATTTTTTATGCTGATCATTTTCAGCACGGTGGGATGCCAAAATACACCCATTAATGATGATGGTTCACCAACACCCACATTTTTAACAAACACCACTGTTGAAAAACCACAACCATCGGATAGCCAATCATTGAAAAAAGGGCCGTTTGGTAACGCCAAAACGGTGACTTCCAAAAGACCCACACAACGAACTTGCTGGAATACGTCGGGCGAAGGGCGTGTTTTTATCTTAGCGGTGGGATCAAATATGAGCGGTTTAACCGAAACGAACCGGGATGCGGCACGTTTTGCCAAGGCGATGCGTGAATTGTTTCATGTCCGTCACAATCGGGTGTGCGTGTTAGCAAATGCTTATAAAGAGGAGTTTGTGCAAGCCCTTGAACGTTTAGGTGATAGCCGTAGAGTGGGTGCTGATGATTTAGTGATCATTTTTTATTCTGGGCATGGTACCCAACGGGATGATGACAATAATGATGAGAAACTTGATCGACTGGACGAATTTTTTGGTACTTATGGCCCAAAACCTAGGACGAGATACTTGCTAAGAGATGATGATTTTTCAGCACTCATTCAGGATATACCGACGCCTAATATCCTGACTTTTATTGATGCGTGTTTTTCGGCTGGGCTTACTAAGGGAAAAGATTCAAAGGAACGCGTTAAATCTTTGGATGGCACAATACCAAGTGAAGGGCGTACTCATGTTGGCACCACGTTAGATCCGGTTAAAGGGGTATTGTTATCGGCTTCAATGGAAAATCAGCCGGCCGTAGAATTGGCGAGACGTGGGGGCCGATTTACGCTTTTCTTTTTGGAGGCGTTAAAACAAGCCAGACAGAAAAGACAACCGGTGGATTTATTGACGGTTTTTGAAAAAACGCGCAACAACGTTTACCAACATTCCCGAAAACATTCTGAAAAAGTGCAAGTGCCAGTGAAAAAGGGCCCTGATGAAATTTTTCGGCGGATAAATGGTTATATTCCTTGACAACCCTGAAACTACAAGGATTGCATTTGAGCCAAGAAATCCGATTTTTTGGAAAACTCGGATTTCTCAAATTTCGGTACTACCCAAAAATGAGAGGCAAGATGAGCCAAGAAATCCTATTTTTTGGAAAAATCGGATTTCTAAATTCAATGGGTTATTGCTCTATGAGTGAGGTAAAAGTCATATGCGTGATAGTGAGAAGTGGCAAATAACGTTAGAGTTACATGATGAGCTTGGGCCGTTGCTCCGAGCTTATTTGAAACGCACCTTCCGCATTCAAGAGCCAGATGTGGATGATATGATACAAGAAACCTTTGAGAAGGTTTTTTTAAAACTTGAAAGTCTCCGTGATAAACAGGCTGATAAGAGTTGGGTATTCAGTATCGCCAAAAATGTCACCCTGAGTTATTTAAGAAAAGCGCAACGAGTCCTCACTAACTATGGAGAACCACAAGATCATGATGAGAAGCGTAGCTCGTTATTAGAAAATATCGAAGAAGCAATAGCGGCTGCGGACAAGATGGAAGAAGAACTTTGTATGCAGTTGTGTGTGGAAAAGGGTTTAGCGGAATATGAAGGGATTTATCCCTATGTACTTTGCCCACTGCTTGTTACATTCTCCGAGCTGAAACGTCCTATAGAAGAGGTGGCTGCAATTATTTACCAGACAGTGCCAGAAACCAAGAAGCGTTTAAAACAATGCCAAAAAGAGAAAAAGTGCTATAAGGATTACTATAATGAGTATCAAAAGGCGCATGGAATAGAATCTCTCTGCTGGTTAATGTTTTACTTAAAAATGGAAGGCTGGGATAGAAAGGAGATTGGGGCACTTCTCAATAAACCCGAAGGAACCGTTGGAATGACTTTAAATCGGTGTAAACAAAAGCTGATGCCTTACTTGGAAAAATGTTTGGATGATTGTTAAAAGGTTAAAGTTAAAGAAATCCGATTTCTTGAAGAAATCGGATTTCTCACCGCGATTTTAGGAGAAAGTCTGATGAACAGTAAAGATGATGATGATTTCTATGAAATATTAGGTGGCGGGCGCGTACACGACGCTGAGCTCAAAACGGCAAAACTCGCCGGGGCATTACGTGGTGCATTGCAGGCGCGACAAGAACGGCAACACTTAGCGCCGTTACGTTTGCCAAGTTTGCCAAAAGCATCCAAACCATATTGGATGCCTCTATGGATTCCAGCGACGATAACGGCCTCTTTTTTGGTGGGTATTTCAATACCAATATTATTCCAACAATTCGCGCCGCCAGAAAGTCGAGAAAAAAGTTTTCCGACGTTCTTGGAATTGAAAAGTTCCGCGCCTCAAAATATGGCCCAAAATATTCAACAAACGCTGCAAGCGGCTGGGATTGAAAGTACGAAAGCCCAAGAAGAGAACTTATGGGTACTGGAATTTCAATCGCCGATTAATAACCGTGACATTGTCGTGGAAATCGGGCATGATGAAACTAAAACTACGCCATAGCTGTGCCACTTGACAACAGGTACTAATCCCAAACCAAAGGGATAGCATCTGTTGCGACGGGAAACGGATGCTATTCCTTTCTGGGATAGTATCCGTCAGGACGAATCATACCTTAGTACAACGGATAAGCGAAATAAACGGATAAGACTCTCTTGGATTTATTATTCGTAATGCGAATTAAGGGTTGAATTAATTATGATGAAATCAAGGATTTATAAAAACTTCTGATTGAGAAGTTATAGAAGTAATTAAGATTATGGCCCCTAAATCAGGTAGTCTAAATAACCAGAAAATATCTCTTGCGTCAAAGCGCGTCAAAGCGCGTTTTCCACTTCAGTTGAATTTATAAGATTCAATTTAACCCTTAATTCGCATTCGTAATACAACTAACTTCGTACCGATAAATAGCAGCAACTTGGATAAGTTCAAAATCGACAATTTCGATGAATCACAAGACATCAGGGTGAACCTTGTCTTTTTATCCGTTTATTTCGCGTATCCGTTGTACTATAAGTTGTCAGAAAAATAATTTGGCAGCCTGAAAGCGAAAGTCTCCTAAAGGAGACTAAATTAATTATCTGAATAATCTGAATATCTATATTACAAGATATCATGATGTTCCTTGTTTTTATCCGTTTATTTCGTTTATCCGTTGTACTTGACTGATTAATAACAAACGGTGATCCAACCATGCGAATTATTCATCAAACCCTCTGGCTGTTTTTCGGCCTATCCAGTTTTGCGAGTCCTCTGCTCCTAGCCGCGGAAACTCAGCAAATGATGAAACCAGAATATGCTTTTATATCGGCTGCCAAAGACAACTTGCTGGCCGCCAAAGCAATACTTAACCGAGTGTGTAGCGCCATAAAACCGTCACCACAACATTTACCGAACGGATGTCACACCGTCGAAACGTGTCGTGACTTTAATTGCATAAACACTCACTTATTGGATTTACGCCAACGGGTGAAAACGGTTAAACCGATCCCTAAACAAATCAATCTGCTGTTACAATTAGGCCGATTTATCCGTCTGACTTCAGTTCACTTTCAGGTTGCGAATCAACCCGAACGACGATACCAAGCTTATCAAGTGCTTAAGCAAGCCCTGAATTTGGCTCAACAACACACCTACCTACAAGGAAAATCTCAAGCATTAGGCTATCTTGCTCAGTTGTATAAAGATGAAAAACGTTACGACGAAGCACTGACGCTCACTCGCCAAGCCGCCTTTTTTGCTCAACAACACGATGCCAACGAAGACGATGCCCCAGAATTACTTTACCGATGGCAATGGCAAGTGGGCCAAATACTTGAAAAACAAGGTAAAAAGTCAGAAGCCCTGTTAGCCTATCATCAAGCCGTTGAGACTTTATGGTCCATTCGCTTAGCCTTATCTAGGATTTATCGCGCCTATCACTCATCATTTCGTGAGCAAGTGGGGCCCTTGTTTTTTGACTTCATCGCGTTGTTGTTAGAACAAGCGAGTCTACCCCTGACAGAAAGGAGAAAAGTGTGTCATTTTCAAGCACACCCAGCAAAGGCTTCTCAATATCCCTGTCTTAAAGCCGCACAAAACACACTGGAAAAATTAAAAGCGGCCGAACTGTTTGATTATTACCAGAAAGAATGCCTGATTAAAGATCAGATAGAACTGAGCGCTATTGAATTAGAAAAACAGACGGCCGTATTGTATCCCATTCTTTTTGAGGATAAACTAGAACTTTTGCTACATCATCAGGATAAAATCATCAGGCGGACTGTTTATAACACGAACCGTAACAAATTGGGTGAACAAGTTGCTCAATTCCGAAAGTTTATAGAACAAGAAACCTTTTGGCTTAACCACTTTCTAGAACCCGCCCAAACGTTGTATCGCTGGCTCATTTCTCCTATTCAAGATGAACTCGCAATCATGAAGATTGATACGCTGATATTTGTCCCGGATGGTATTCTACGCACAATGCCGTTAGCGGCACTCCATGACGGCGAAAATTACCTCATCAATCACTATAAAATAGCGGTTGTGCCCGGTTTAACCTTAACAACAACGGTTTCTCAAAAAAAACCCAACCATAACCAGATGTTACTGGCTGGTTTGGATTTAACCGAAAAACAGTCTGTCCGCGGCTACGCGCTCCAACCACTCAATAGCACCGCCGAAATTAATGAGATTAAACAACGTATTCAGGGCCGTTATCAATCCACAACCTTACTCAATGAACAATTCACCCAATCGGGTTTGAAAGATCAATTAACCCAGAAGACAGCGGCGCTACATATTTCTTCTCATGCCGTTTTTGACGCAGAAGTCAAAAATACTTTCATACTCACCAAAGAAGGGCCTCTACCGTTAGAACAATTTGGCGACATCTTCAATCGAAGGACTGAATCTCCGCTAAACCTCATCACACTCAGTGCATGCCAAACAGCATTGGGCGATGATCGAGCCGCATTAGGTTTGGGCGGCATTGCATTTCGGGCCGGCGTTCAAAGTGCGATAGCAACGCTCTGGCAAGTAGAATCCAGCTTTATGAAAGATTTTATGCCGCTTTTTTATCAAAAGATAAGTCATGGTTCAACAAAAGCACAAGCGTTGCAAGAAACTCAACAACAAATGATGACAAATCCGCAATTTCGCCGTTACAAATATGATCATCCCTATTTTTGGGCCTCTGTTATATTAATTGGAGATTGGGGTCGGATTTAGAAAACAATCGCCCAATTAAGGCGCTAAAGCGCCTACTACAAACTCAAGCAGCTTGAAAATCAGATACAACATCACCATCATATCTAAGCCGTATGCAGTATAGAGAGAACTAAGTTTATTTCCAGAACACAACCATTCCATTAACAGGAGAAATACGATGCCCAGTGAAATTCAACGCATGGGTTTTGGCGTGATAGCGGATGAGGATGAGTACCCTGAGTTCTTCACTCATTCTGATCGCTTTTTAATCGTCGATTTAAAAAATAGGAAAGAAGTGATTTTGCGTGAATATCGTCCTAATCCGTATGTTGCAATCTGCAAAGCAAAATATGGTCGGAAAGAACTTGAATTCTTTAAGAATAATAAAGAAGAGCGAGATATTTACAGGCAGATTGCTGAAATTGTGAAAGACTGTAAATATGTCGCTGGTAAAAACTTTGGGTATTATGTCAAAATGGCACTGGAAAACGCCGGCACCAGTAGCATGATCACGAGTTTTGACAATCCGCAAGAATGGATTGATTCTCTCATTGAAAACCGGATTTATGCAGGTTACACCGATTGAAATATAAATAGTTTGTAGTAGGCGATTTATCGCCTGAAATGTGAAAAGAACTAAATAAAAAGCACCCATATAAATAGTTTGTAGTAGGCAATTTATCGCCTTAATTCCAGAAACCCCAAAACCCTTCCCCTTTGAAAAAAACCTTGTCAAGATAGGTAAAGCGCCTACAAACTTAGGCGCGCTCAGCGCCTACTACAAACTTAGGCGCGCAAAGCGCCTACTACAAACTTAGGCGCTAAAGCGCCTACTACAAACGCTAAAGCGACTACTACAAACGCTACTACAAACCGTTAAAACTTTTGTTTACCGGTTTATAATGTCTCAATGTGACAAAGATAGAACTCATTCCCATTACCCATTACCAATTACCCATTACCAATTACCAATTACCCATTACCCATTACCAACCCATTATAGGAAACAGATGACAACCCCAAAGCTTGAACCCGATATACAAAAAATCGTTGATGCCCGTCACCATGATCCCTTTTCGGTGCTTGGCAAACACACTGTTGGTAAACAAACCATAGTACGTGTCTACATACCTTATGCCGAAGAAGTCGCTATTGCCGAAGGCGATTTGCCCCTGCAACGAATAGAAGGCACAGATATCTTTGAATGGCGAGGCGACGCTAAAATCCCAAAGCGTTATCGCCTGATTTGGCGCGATAAAGATCATCGTGAACATATTACCCACGATCCTTACTGCTTTCCGCCCCAATTGTCTGACTTTGACATGCACTTATTCAGTGAGGGAAAACATTGGCACGCCTACCGCTTTTTGGGGGCACATGTCCATGAAGTGGACGGCATCGGCGGTGTGCTGTTTGCGGTATGGGCCCCTAATGCGGGACGTATCAGTGTGGTGGGTGATTTTAATCGTTGGGATGGACGCGCCCACCCGATGCGAACACACGGAAGTAACGGGATTTGGGAATTATTCATTCCAGACATCAGCCCCGGGACTTTATATAAGCTTGAAATTCGCAACCGCCAAACGGGCGATGTTTTCTATAAGTCCGATCCGTATGGACAACAATTTGAGGTGCGTCCTAAAACGGCATCTGTCGTGACGGATAACACGCCTTACGCTTGGAATGACGCACAGTGGCTAGAAAAACGCAAAACCTGGGATTGGCTACACGCGCCGATGTCCATTTACGAGCTACATTTAGGCTCTTGGCAAAGAGGGCCGGAAGGCGAATTGCTCAATTACCGCGAATTAGCCAAACGTTTGGTGGAGTATGTCACCGAGATGGGCTTTAGCCATATTGAATTAATGCCCATCACCGAACATCCTTTTGATGGCTCTTGGGGTTATCAAACCACCGGCTATTACGCGCCCACCAGCCGCTATGGTACGCCAGAGGATTTCCGCTATTTTGTGGATTATTGTCATCAACACAATATCGGCGTGTTTTTGGACTGGGTGCCGGCCCATTTTCCCAAAGATGCCCATGGCTTGGCCCGTTTTGACGGCACACCCCTTTATGAACATGAAGATCCCCGCAAAGGTGAACATTTAGACTGGTCAACGCTGATTTACAATTACGGCCGCTATGAAGTGAAAAACTTCTTACTTTCCAGTGCCTTATATTGGTTAGAGGAAATGCACATGGACGGCCTACGGGTAGATGCAGTCGCCTCTATGCTCTATTTGGACTATTCCCGCGAAGAATGGATTCCTAACGAACACGGTGGCCGTGAAAACATAGAAGCGATTGATTTTATGCGTGAACTCAACACCGTCGCCCATAGTGAACATCCGGGCGTATTGGTAATGGCCGAAGAATCAACCTCTTGGCCTCAAGTCACTCGTCCCATCGAAAGCGGCGGTTTAGGTTTTAGCCTCAAATGGAATATGGGGTGGATGAATGACACCTTGAGTTATATGTCCAAAGAAGCGGTTCACCGCAAATACCATCAAGACATGCTCACTTTCAGCATGTTGTACGCTTTCACGGAAAACTTTCTGCTGCCGTTTTCGCATGATGAAGTCGTGCATGGCAAACAATCCATGCTCCACAAAATGCCCGGCGATGAATGGCAACGCTTTGCCAATTTGCGCGTACTCTATACTTATATGTTTACCCATCCCGGCAAAAAGTTGCTGTTTATGGGCACAGAATTTGGTCAAGGCGTAGAATGGAATAGTGCCAATATCTTGGATTGGTACGTGTTGGACTATGCTTTTCATAAAGGGATACAACATCTCGTCAAAGACTTAAATAAACTCTATCACAACTCAAAGGCGTTGTACCACGATGAATTTGAATGGCAAAGCTTTGAGTGGATTGATTGTCACGATGCTGAACAATCGGTGCTGGTTTACCTACGCAAGAGTGGTGAGGACATACTCGTCATCGCGCTTAATTTAACGCCAGTACCACGCCATTATTATCGGATTGGCGTCCCTAATCCGGGCGTTTATGAAGAAATATTCAACTCCGACGCGGAATATTATGGCGGTAGCAATGTGGGCAATGGTGCGACGATACTGTTAGCCGAAGACAAACCTTGGATGGAGAGGCCCTATTCCATGGCCATTACTTTGGCGCCCTTGGGAGGCATTGTCCTCAAACCGGTGGGAGAGAAAGAAGAGGAAATTGAGGAAGCGGAAAGTGAAGAAGAGTCCACCGACGCGGTGAGTAAGAAAACGGTGAATGATGAATGATGAATGATGAATTGTGAATGATGAATGGTGAATGGTGAATGATGAATTGTGAATGATGAATGATGAATTGTGAATGATGAATGATGAATTGTGAATGATGAATGATGAATGATGAATTGTGAATGATGAATGATGAATTGTGAATGATGAATGATGAATGGTGAATTGTGAATTGTGTTCCGCTCCGCGAAACTTTAGCCGCGAATGGTGAATTGTGAATGGTGAACTGTGACGAGAACGAAGTAAACTAATGAAAATAGGGTTATTTAAGTGATTTTTTTTGATAGAATTTTTTTTTTAAAAGCGGAATAAAAAAACGGGATCAGTTTTTGGGCAAAAATAACCTTATTTTCACCACCCCAGGTTGAGGCTTTACCATTCCTTCCAGATGTTTTACCTGTGGCTATTCTTTTCATTCACAATTCACAATTCACCATTCATCATTCACAATTCATCATTCACCATTCATCATTCATCATTCATCATTCATCATTCATCTACCTGACCGACGTACCAACACGCCCCTGAAGGTCTTTTTCGATCTCCTCTAAAATAGAGCTGTCATAACCCGTCACCCAAGAGTCACCCGTGTTATCCCGCCACTGGGTTTCCACCTTAAGTTGTGCCGTGTGCCAGCGACGCCCCACCATTTTGATAATGACTCGACTACGGTATTGTTTTTCGCTGTCGTCGGTGAACAAGCGGTTTTTCCAAGAAGTGCGAATGTAACCGCTCACGTTGTCTCGCTCTTCAAAGCGATATTTTTTCTTGGACAAAATGTCAACAACCCGCTGCCAGACTTCTTGATTCTTATTCCGAAACAACCCGTAGTTGCCGTGTAAATGAATGGTTTTCCAACCGCTCTCATTATTGGCTTCAACAAACGTTTTTGGCGGCCCACCAGAGGCGCAACTGACAATCAACAATAACGCACTGATAAAACTAATAATTTTAACATAAGACATATCTTTTTTCCTTTTTTTCTAATTGGTAATTGGTAATTGATTATACTAATGAAAAATGAAAAATGAAAAATGATTAAATTAATGATAAGTAGATAATTTTGCTATGAATTTTATGAAAAGTTCATTTTTTCATTTTCACGGATTTGAAGTACGTTCCGTATAATTAGGCCTATTAGAGTTATTACTGCCATAATTTACGCTTTTGATGACACACCCCTAACCCCGGAAAAGAGGTGAATATACTTGCCACCGTCACAAATTGCGCTTTTTTTAAGTATTATAGCAAAACTCGTGCCGGACAACAGGCTCGTTTAGTATAACTCTTGCCTATTCCTATGCGGGGATGCAAGAGATATGTTTATCGGGGACAAAAACGCTCTACGAATGCTCTCGCTTTTTCGTTTATAGCATTGATGCAAGGTGTGTGTTATTTTTTGCCGTTCCTAATTATTTATAACCTAATGGAAACCAAGCAATGCAAAAAGATTACCAAGACGCAGCGGACAAACTACAACAAGCCGTTGAAGAGGCCGTCACCGCGCTCAGAAAACAATTAGCAGAGGCAGGACTCGATCTTGAGAAAATTCCTAAGCAACCGATGGCAGTTGAGATTGTATCATTTGTGTTAGCGAAATGCTTAATCGATGAACGACTCACTTTTAGTTTTGGAGATGAACAACAGGCACGTAAAGAGGCGATGGCTATCGTCAAGGCGGCCGTCATCCAATACCGCGGGAAGAATTTAGCACCGCCGCCGAAACACTTAACACATTGAACTCCATGTTAATAACTACAAGGATTCGTTATAAAAACGGATAAAAGCAATAACTACAAGGATTCGTTATAAAAACGGATAAAAGCAATAACTACAAGGATTCGTTATAAAAACGGATAAAAGCAATAGTTTTTAAAAAATCCGTTATTATAATGAACCGAAGGATCGCGAAGCTAATCCTTGTAGTTGCTGTTAAAAAATCCGTTATTATAACGAATCCTTGTAGTTGCTTTTATCTTTCATCCGTTATTATAACGAAACGAAGTTCAGCGGAGCTAATCCTTGTAGTTGCTTTTATCTTTCATCCGTTATTATAACCAATCCTTGTAGTTGCTGTTAAAAAATCGTGACTTACTCTCCTCTTGAGAGGGCGGAGTGTAAAAAGCTCAAAAACAATGTTCAAATTAAAACTATAAAGGAACGAAAAAATGATTTCCAGCCTACCTATCAATATTAATGATTTACTTCGCTTTCAAGGCGTAGAATCAGCGCGGGTTGAATTGAAACAATCTTGGGACGAAAAAACCACCGGGGTGCAAGTGCTAAAAACGATTTGTGCCTTTGCCAATGATTTCTACAACGTCAATGGCGGCTATATTATTATTGGCGTGGGCGAAAATGAAGGGCTCGCCGTTTTACCACCTTTGGGATTAAGTCCAAAAAACCTCAATGCCGCTCAAAAATGGATTAGGGAAAATGGCAACAAATTAGAACCCAAAGTACAATTCAGATTGTCCCCTGAAGTCGTTGATACTCAACACATCTTAGTGGTTTGGGTGCCCGGCAGCGATGCGCGTCCTCATCAAGCACCCAGCGGAAAAAATAAGCAACGGGCTTATTATATACGTGAAGGTTCAGAAACGATAGAAGCGAAAGGCCAACAGCTCACCGACTTACTGAATCTCTGTGCCAAAATTCCTTTTGATGATCGTCGAGCCAGCCAGTTTACCCTGAATGACTTAAGATCAACTTTAGTCCGAGAGTTTTTATCGGACGTAGATAGCGGCCTTATCGAAGAACAAGACGATTATAAAATCTATCGGCATTTATGGCTCACCGCCAAAGCCAACGGCCACGAAGTCCCTAAAAATGTCGCGTTATTGTTTTTTATGGATGATCCAGAAATGGCCTTTCGGGGGGCCCGCATAGAAGTGGTACATTTTCCTGATGATGCCAGTGGTAATCTGTTACAAGAATGGACATTTCGGGGGCCACTGCCCAAGCAGATTAAAGACTGTATGAACCACTTAGAACATTTTTCGACCACCTACATTCAAAAACAGGATAATCATTATGAGGCCACCCGCTGGGTCACTTTTCCGTTACCGGCGCTAAAGGAAACTCTTGTGAATGCGGTATATCATCGCAGCTATGAAGGGGTATTGGAACCAACCAAAGTTTATATTTATCCAGATAGGATTGAAGTTACCAGTTATCCTGGGCCGGTGCCTGGCCTTACTAAAACACATTTTGAACAACAGCAAGTGCCGGCCGTACCGGCCAGAAATCGTCGCATTGGCGAAATGCTCAAAGAAATAAAACTGGCTGAAGCACGCGGCACTGGGATACGCAAGGTATTTGGGGCCATGATCGCAAATGGTTCACCTCCCCCACGTTATGAATTTAATGAAGAACGTACTTATTTTACGGTTATCCTGCCAGCGCATCCTAACAGCACAGCAATAACTACAAAGATTGCATATAAACAAGGATTTTCTTCTATCTAAACCGCCGTTTTATCTCAATCCTTGTAGTTAGTTATTAAAAGCAATAACTATAAGGATTGTATATAATAAAGATTTTTTTCGTATTTTGTATTAAAGCCACGGATTTTTTCGTATTTGTTCAAGTCATCCTCCGTTTTATCTCAATCCTTGTCGTTTTAACAGTAATAACTACAAAGATTGTATATAAGCCAGGATTTCAGTTCAACCTAATCCGCTTATCCACGTCATCCGTTGTACTAGCGCCATTAGTTGTACTAGCGCCATTAGTTGTACTAGCGCCATTAGTTGTACTTGGTTGCTCCTAATTCGTTTATCCGCGTAATTCGTTGTACTAGCGCCATTAGTTGTACTCAACCCGTTGTAGTACTCAACCCGGTTTATACTCAATCCTTATCGTTCCACCAAACTTTCACAGTATCATCGCCACTGGCAGAAGCAAGGAAACTACCATCAGGACTAAAAACCACGGTATTCACATAATCCTTATGCCCTTCCAAGGAGCTAAGAAGCTTACCACTACTCACTTCCCACAATTTGACCGTTCTATCAAAACTGCCCGACGCCAGAATCTGTCCATCAGGGCGAAAAGCCACCGACGTCACCGCATCCTGATGGCCTCTCATCGTTTGCAACACTTTACCACTGTCCACTTCCCACCGCTTAATACTTTTATCATAGCTGCTAGAAGCAAGCATATTGCCATCGGGGCTAAAAGTCACAGACAGCACAAAATCACCATGCCCTTTGAGCGTTTTAAGCAGTTTACCACGACTCACCTCCCACAGCTTGATAACATTATCAAAGCTACCCGAAGCAAGAATGCTACTGTCAGGACTGAACGCCACCGAGTTAACCGAATCGGTATGCCCATCACCCTTCTCTTCAACCAATCCCCAAAACCGTTTAGTTCGGCCTTTGATAAAATGCAACGCTTTGCCAAAGCGCACTTCCCATAGCATAATACTCTTGTCCCAATTCCCAGAAGCGATCTTGTTTCCATCCGGCGAAAAGGCCACCGAAAACACTTTTCGGTCGGCAGCCAACCAACTTTCCTCATGTCCTTTAAGCGTATCTATTAGCTCGCCCGTGTCTACGTTCCACAACTTGACACTATTATCTTCACTACCCGACGCGAGAAGACGACCGTCTGGACTAAAAGCCACCGATTGCACTTTATTGCGATGCCCTTTCAGAGTTTGCAACAGTTCGCCAGTGCTGACTTCCCACAATTTGATAGTTCTGTCTTTGCTACCCGACGCGACTTTCTTGCCGTCTGGACTAAAAGCCACCGATAACACATTGCTCTTATGGCCCTCTAAAGTATGTAATACCTTATTGGGTAACGTATAAGAAGTCGGCTCAGTGGCTTCTGTCACGACGAGACTCGGTTTCTGATACTCAGCCTTGAGTTCCTCAATCGGTGCCAGATTAATCTGATAAAAATCTAGGCCACCCTTGCGTAACTCAAATTGGTGAATTGAACCAAACTCAAATTCCGACCAAAACGCGTCATCACCCAAGTACAAAATGGGCAATGTCTTATCTTCCAGCGGTTCAAAAGACAAATCACGTTGTAATTCATACCGATAGGTTTTTAAACCCTCAGTATCCGTCAACTGATTTAACCTCAGCAAAGCGGGATACGAAGCGGCCCCAAAAGCCCCACCCACCAGCAAGGCCACCATCACGCTCTCACGCTTGGGCACTTTAGCACTACTCAACCAACCCATCACAAAAAAGGCCATACCTACCCCGCTTAACAGATAAACTTGATATAAGGGCAGCTCGGCATAAGTTTCCTTATTAAAGAACATAAAATCCAACACACCATAACCCACCAACAGGAAAAAGAAAATCGCCGCCGTCAAACTATGCGGATTAGACTCCAGCGCAAAACCGGCCTGATAAAATGGCGTTTTAAGGGACAGCTTGGAATCGACTTCTATCTTAATCCCTCTCTCAGTGAGCGCTTTTATAAGCGGACAACGTTGCAAAACCGTTTGAACTTGCTCTGGAGTCGGTGAACGCTGTTCACGAGGCAACTTAAACGGTTCGTCATCGGCCTTATCAGGCTTTACCCATTGGCAAGCAAAAGTTTCGTGATAGCGCAAGCCAAGATGAAATCCAAGAGTGATAAACTGAGGCCCCTGTGCAAAAGGTATCGTTGCTGGCTTGAGACAAGTCGCCGTGATTTCGGACCATTGTGCTGACCAATCACGATAAGTCATTGGTAGCAAGCCTTGCAAGAATGTCGGCAAATTGGACTGATAGCGGATGCCGGCCGCATCCAAGATAAGTCGTTCACGTTTCACCGCTTGATACCGATAGAATAATATCAAAGTAGGCAACACTAGAATAACTAGAAGAACCAACCCCATTAAGAAAAAGGGTGTCGGGTTTGCCTGAAATTTAGGCCAAAGCACTGACCAATCATCCGCCAAAGCAAGATACGCCGCGACTACTAACAATATCGGCAAAGAAAGCAGGAACATTTTGATCTGCTTTTGTTCCGTTGTTGACTTACATAAAACGACTGCATCAGATGACTGTTGTGTTGTCATAAAAACTCCTCTTAACCAACCAAAACAACCCTGAAAGTGTGAATAGCCTTAAGAAAGAACCTAGGGAATCAATCGTCCCGGCACCACAACCCTGAAAGGGGTTGGAGCCTTACCATAGAAATTGGAGCATAGTCGCTTTGCGATCTCAACCTCGGAGGTTTTCAAATGAGGGCCATGTCGTCACTCAAAACCTCCAAGGTTTGCCAAACTCATCGAGCAAAGCTCTGAAACGCAGTAACGAGCGTAGCGAGATAAACTTTCGTTCTTCGCTACGCGAGATAACGACGTTTCGTTACCGAGCGGAGCAATCTCGGAGGTTTTCAAATGAGGGCCATGTCGTCAATCAGGTAAATATGCCTATCTAAGTCACAAAACACCTACAAAAAGTATAACAATAAAGCGCAACAGGGGGCCATAACCTAATTTGAAAGCATCCAAACCATTTTATGGCCCTCAAACTAGCCCCAATAACCATAAAATATATAGGTAAATAACAATACATGCGTATCACTACTCTACCAAACTAAAAAGTTTTTGTTCTCTCCAAACTGGAGCAAAGTTTGGACGACTAGTACAGGAGGGCGGAAATATCCAGACCATCCATCAGCCAACATTGTCTGAAAGCTCAAGTACCCTGAAGGGCACTGCAAGAGCAAGCAACAAAACACCTACAAAAAGTATAACAATAAAGCGCAACAGGGGGCCATAACCTAATTTGAAAGCATCCAAACTATTTTATGGCCCTCAAACTAGCCCCAATAACCCTAAAATATATAGGTAAATAACAATCCCTGCGTATCACTACTCTGCCAAACTAAAAAGTTTTTGCTCTCTCCAAACTGGAGCAAAGTTTAGACGACAGCCAAACGTTAGTTTGGACGACTGCGCGTGAGGCGATAAATCGCTTACAACAAACGGGCCTTTTCTTAACTTAATGGCATTAATCCTCTACGTTTGCTGGTTATAAATGCCGTAATCGACGCTCAGCGTCGTCGCATGGCCTACAAATAATTATTTGTTGTAAAAATGAGCCTCAAGTTTATCTAAAATAGCTAACCCTTCTTCAACTTGACTTTGTGCAGCACGAGATAAAAAGCGCGTTTGTGCGTCAAATTCAAATAATGCCCTTGTAGAAATTTATTCCTCATAGAGGTTAACAAGAAAAGCCCCAACGGGGCGATATTAATATAGCCAGGGGCACCGCCCCTGGCTAATTCGTTTATCCGCGTAATTCGTTGTACTTTTAGTTTGGCAACCTGCATCCAAACATTGAACCGCCAGTGCTCTCGCACAACGTCGATCCTTTCGTTCTTCGCTACGCGAGATCACGAGACTTTGGGAGCAACAACGAAAAAATTACCCGGCTATGCAAATTATCGTGTACAATACGCGCTCCATTGGGTTAGGTGTGATGACGGGCGCATTCTCAAAGGATCGCCTATATAACTAATTGATTTATAAAAGACTTCATGTAAATACATCCAGACGTTGCGGTTTTCATTTTTTTGCACGGCTAAAGTTTTTAGTCCAAATCATAACCGTTTACAGTATAACTCAATGCGTTATCAAAACGACATCCACAAAATGCTCCCCCGTCTGATAACCTATCCAAGTGGGCGGAGGTGATAAGATACGAAACGTACTTTAAAACCGTGAAAATGAAAAGACGAGTGAGTGATTGAATGAGTTATAAAATAAGTCATTTACTTATGCACATTTTTCATTTTTCATTGTGTCTAATCCAACCGACGACATGTCTTTCTCGTAAGAGATTGACACCCTTTTATCAACTAACTTTATAAAGGAAACTTTTTATATGCCAGAACAATACGAGTTTAATGACGAACAAAACCAAGCCATTGGTAGCCTTTCCCACAAAATGAAGGTTGTCAGCGTCTTTATGATAGTTATTGCCATTCTTTCCATAGTTGGTGCCATTATTCCCATGTTCAAGGGAATGTCCAGCCTAGCCCAGTTAGGGCCCGATCTCGTTGGGTCTCTTGTTTCCCTGTTGATTGGTGTTTGGGGCCTCAATGCGGCTCGCTCTTTCCAAGAAGTTGTCGATACCAAAGGCAATGACATCGACCATATGATGGATGCGGTTGGGAATTTGAATAAATTGGTGGGATTCGCCTACTGGCTGCTGATGATTTTCATATTTGTGCTGTTGCTTGGTGTGTTTTTTGGGATAGTTGCAGGCGCAATGTCACCGCCTTAAGCCTGCCCATTACCCCATTTTTATGAGAGGATACGCTTCCTCTCAGGCGTCCAAACTTTAGTTTGGCAAGTCGTCCAAACTTGAGTTTGGACGGGCGCATTTCTATTTTCCGGCTCACATTACATTACCCCGAAGGCCCACAGGTTTCACATTCAACCCCTTCAGGGTTGGCACTTTTACCACAAAACCCACCGGTTTCACCGGTGGCTATTCACATTCAACCCCTTCAGGGTTGGCACAAAACCCACAAAACCCACAAAACCCACAAAACCCACAGGTTTCTGTGGCTATTCACATTCAACCCCTTCAGGGTTGGCGCTTTAGCTTTTCCATAATAAATGATTGGGGTGCCATATAAATAAGTCTTCGTTTTTTAGCAAGTGACCAATCTTCATCAGGATCATACTTTCCCGATTGTAAAATAAAGTCTCGTAAAGTCTGTTTTGCCACCGAGTTAAGTTTCTGTTTCACGAGCAGATAATAAATTAACGGCGGGCGTGATTTTTCTTCATCTTCATCTTCAGACTCAGGCAGAAAAGCTGATAATCCCATCGTCTCGAAAAGCCTTAATGCCGCCTTGCGCTGTAACCACATTTCAAGCGTTTCAAAAGAAGCCCCAAAATGCCCAGGCGTGTTCTTAACCATTTGTGCAAACACGCCAGAATCAGGATAATGACTTTCAACCACGATGAAACTCAAGAATATATAAGGAAAAGCCACTTGCACTGACTCAAAATCTTCTTCCCAATCCTCTCCCTTAGAATGCCACTGCTCAACATACGTGGTGAGTAGTTTGACGCAATCCGCTATGAAATCAGAACGGTTCAACGTCTTGTTACTAAAAGCCTTATCAAAAAAAAACCAATCGCGTTGAAAAACATCTCTGAGTGAAGAATCGGGCGCAAAAAAACGCTCATTGAAAGGCGGTGTGAATTGACACAAAGTTGTTATCACCTCAGCGACAAAAGGAGTGGTTATCAGATTCTGATACTCATCCGAATCAAAACCCTTTTTAACCAATAGCTCAACAATACGACAAAAAGCCACTCTCAAACCAACCCGTTCAAACCAACTCTCTAGGGGAACCATGCCGTCAGCGGCTTTTAACTGAGCTAAGGATTGAATGCCTTTTGCATTTAATTCAGCCACGGCGTTTTTGAATTGCTCTTCAACTCGCTCAAGCGCTGGAAAAACAATTTCGCTCTCTTGCAGATAAGCAATATCAAAAGTCATCATGTTTTCCAATTCAGGCGCCCAGACTTTTCCTGACGCTAAAGCGCTTGCAAGTTCTATAGCAGTACCTTCAGAACAAAAACCACACATAATTTATTTACCTTTAATTCCCATTACTTATACCCGTCTCGTTGTACCGTTCTTACCACCTATCAGTGGTATAAATACTTGAATAGGCATTACTTTTTTAAAAAGGATAAACGAATTTGCGAAAAAAAACGGCTGGCTTTTATAACGATGGACTACGATATTTATTCCCGTCATTTTAAATTCGTTTATCCGCGTAATTAGTTGTACTCAATTCGTTTAACCGCGCTTGTGTCGTTGTACTCAATTCGTAATTTGCTGTACTCAATTCGTTTATCCGCGTAATTCGTTGTACTCGTTTAACCGCGTAATTCGTTGTACTCAATAATTCGTTCATCCGCGTAATTCGTTGTACTCGTTTATCCGCGTAATTAGTTGTACTCAATTCGTTTAACCGCGCTTGTGTCGTTGTACTCAATTCGTTTATCCGCGTAATTCGTTGTACTCGTTTATCCGCGTAATTCGTTGTACTCAATAATTCGTTTATCCGCGTAATTCGTTGTACTCGTTTACCCGCGCTTGTGTAGATGTACTCAATTCGTTATACCGTTATTATCGCTTGACTTATTTATTAATCAGAGTATCGTATAATTTTTTATTATAAGGAGTTCAACAGATGTTTAAACGTGTCACCATACCTTTAGCCTTATTGGCAAGCTTCCCACTCACCCTATCTTCCGTTTCGGCGGACGTTGACTGGAATATTGATATGTTAGGATTTTCAGCGGATAGCAAGTCTTTTATCCTCGCTGAATCGGTAACGGGCGATGGTTCTGGCATAGCGTCGGCCAAAATCATCATCGCTGATGTCGCAACCAACAAGTGCGTTCGGGGAGGATGTCAATCTGCCAAAAATCATCATCGCTGATGTCGCAACCAACAAGTGCGTTCGGGGAGGATGTCAATCTGCCAGTGGCTCAGAAAGCTACTTGAAAACAGAACAAAAGGTTCTCAAAGAAGTTTACAAAAAAACGTGGAAACTCCGCAAAAAGCTGAAACTCACACCGCCGCAAACCGGTTATCGCTGAAACTCACACCGCCGCAAACCGGTTATCTGGCAAAAGGCCCCTATTTTCCTTATGACGAAACCTGCAAAAATGCCCGCTATTCCGCCGATGATCGGAGTATGCAGCAAAAGGCGGTACCCGGCCCCGATGAGTTTCACAAAAAAGCGGCCGTCCAAATCACCGTGAGGGCTTTTGGCGAGATGGGCAATGATGTCACAAAAGTGCTGGATTCTCTCAATAATTACCGGAAATCTGCCCAAAAATATCAACTGGGCCGTCTTTATATTTCACCCGACAACAAGCGTATCGCACTTTTAGTGCATGTCTACTATCGTGGCTTTGAAGGGCCGGACATTCGCACCATTGTTCAAACGGCAAATTTATTTTAGGCCTTCTCAAAGTTCGTAGTAGTCGCTTTAGCGTTTTTTTCCACAGATACCATCCCTCAAAAGGAAGGTATCTGTACGCTCGTGCGATTTACACAATTTGCGCTTTTGTCATGTCTTTTGAGCGATACATAAGTCGTCCTTCTAATAATATTTCTCCAGATTTCTCAAGATTTCTCAAGATTTCTCCGATCAAAGAAACCGAAACTGAAATGACAAAAAAGCTTAAGGATAGCCAGTGTAACTACCTGGGCTCTTAGCCCCAACGGGGCGACATTAATAAAGCCAGTGTAACTACCTGGGCTCTTAGCCCCAACGGGGCGATATTAATAAAGCCAGTGTAACTACCTGGAAATCCTGTGAAACTCCGTGAAACTCCGTGTAACTCCGTGTCTCTGTGTTGAAGATTTCAAAACGGATAGGCGGTAAGGCCTTTGTTCATCATTCTTCATTTATAATTGCGGGCACCCATTTTCTCTCTTTATCGCCTCTAAAGGCATAAATTTCCTGCCGTCGAATGGCCGGTTGGATACCAGCACGCGACAGAGCAACCCAAGCATTTTCCCATACCGACTGTAAAACGCGAAATTTCTTGCCGTAATCATCAAGACAAACATACATCCAATAACCAGCCGCCCAGTCATTGATACCTTCATACACGCTAAAAGGCGCAGGCTCTTTGAGAATGCCCTCCACGGATAACAGGGCCTCATCAAGAATTTTTCTAACGATCTCAGGCGGGTGGCGAGGATCAACGTAAATTGCCGGCCTAAACCAAAAGTTCTCTTTAGAACTGAAATTTAAAATATCCGATTCGGCTACCGTGCTGTTCGGAATAATTAAACTCAAACCAGTGCGTGTGCAAATTCGGGTAGCACGCCAATTAACATCCTCAATGATGCCTTCCTCATACGAACCGATTTTGACCCAATCACCGATGCGAAATGGACGTTCCACATTAATCGCAAGGCCTGAGAAAATATTTGACAGATTCATTTTAACAGCCAAACCGATAATCATGACAATGACACCCGACGTTGCCAATAAACTGGTAAGTGCCCGTTCAAATACAAAGCCTACAATACCAAAAAGTGCCAAGGCATAAATGGTGAAAACCCAAAAATGATGGACAACCTTTGGTATGGAGCGGCCGGTTTTTTTATCAATGGGTTTCCATAATAAATAATTACTCGCAATATGAACAAAAATGGCCCCTATTACCCACCACAATATATCAAATACCATGACGGTAGCTTTAAGGTAAGAGGCCTGTATATGTGGTGCCATAAGCCAGTTACCTAGGATAATCTCAGTTGACAAGAGTAACGGAAACACAAAGATCATCTGAAAAAAATAAAACCAGGCCAAAAAATCTTGGAATGAGTAATGTTGACTCACTATCAGCAGTAGAATAATGACAAAGAGGCTTAATACCCAAATTATAGCCGCAGCTTCACGGGAAATAAGGTACAGCAAAGACAATTTGTCCTCTTTCACCATAATACCCATGTTAAACCGAGAATATTCAACGCCCGCATCTTGAGCCTTGAGATATTTAGGATTACCCAAAGAATCCTTGAGGGTAATATCTTGAAAAAGCCAAGTTTGGGTTATTATGGCCTTATATTTAGGACTAAGTACTTGTGCTTGTTGAAGTTTTTCCACTAAGGAGTCCTTCGTGAAAAGTGCCATTCCAAGCGCATCCCACACATAAATCAGGTTGTAGCGGGGTAACTGACGGTGAAGAAAACTCACACCAAAAATATGTACCCCAAACAGGTCATATTTGGACATAAAGTTCGCCTTAAAACGGCCCTTGACATGGTAAAGACGGTAGTTCATAATTCCATCAACTTCTTCTTCAATCGGTTCACCTAATTGAATGGGTTTAACCGTGATTTTGATACCGGTGTAGACGACATGGGTTTTGTACATATACTTGTCGCCCATCAGCAACACGCGCTTGTCACGGTGAGCGGCTTGAAGATTGGAAATGTCACTCAAATTGGGTACGTCTCGAAACTGAGTTAAGGCAGAGATAAGCGCGCCATTTTTATAGACACCAATAGAAACGGGTTTTTGGGCATCGCCATGCTCATCAAAATAATTAAAGCCGGCAACACCTTCTATGGCCTTATCAATATGAGTCAAGTTAGCCAGATAATCCCTCAGTTTTTGCCGATCCTCAACAAGGTTTGTACCCGAAATACCCGCATTCTTAATAGCCTCAATGAGCATCATAACCGCATCATAAGCGAAAGCAGTCTGCCAATCAGCCACCTCTCCTTCATAGGTGGTTTGATAAATTTCTTTGAACTGCAAGGCTTGTTTATTGGCGCTATCAAAGATGAGAGGCGCGGCAACATATAACCCGTCCGTATAATAACCGGGATTCCGTTGTTCTTTTGGGTATTTATTAAAACCTTGCAGAAAAGTTTTTGACGCAAACGCATCCGGCGCTACCATGACGTTTTTGATGCCTAACTCTTTGATGAATTTGACCAGTTTGACGCCATCCTTGGCATGAGTTGCCAAAAAGATGACACCGGCCTCGGCCGATTTTGCCTTCAATTCTCTAGCAATTTTGCTTAATGTCTGCTCCACAGACACATCGTGGGTTTGAAATACCCATTGATACTTGACTTGGATATCCAAATCACGGGCGGTTTGAGAGAACA
>NBMI01000258.1 GCA_002085445.1 Candidatus Parabeggiatoa sp. nov. 2 | reverse complement strand
ACTAGACGAATTAAGTACTCAATAGAAAAATCGACTTTTATCAATCCTTATCGATAATCTAATCGTTATCGTTATTAACTTTCGTACCCGGAAAATGGGAATGCACCCCCAATCGTTGTCACCAGAAGAATAGTTGTAGATTAAGAGGTTTTTTATCGTTTAAGCGTAGGGTGCGTTAGGCATATATCTTTACGTCGTAACGCATTTTTTGATATTTTTCTCGTTCCAAAATTTTTTGGAATGACTTCCATTTTGCTACGCAAAGTACAACAGCCCACATAGACTCAGCGTGGGAACAAATTGGATTTTCCAAACATCCCGTTTGGTGATAGAAATCCGATAAAATGTTCAAAGTATCGTTTTGCAATTCTACCAATCAAACCACAATATCAGTTATGGATAATTTTCATTTTGAATGGGATCAGAATAAAAACAAGTCAAACCATGAGAAACATGGTGTATCATTTGAGGAAGCTCAAACCGTCTTTTACGATGAAAATGCTATTGAGTATTATGACGACACTCATTCCTTAGAAGAAGAACGTTTCATTATGTTAGGAATCAGTTATCAACTTAGATTACTCGTAGTATGCCATTGTATAATACATTGTAATTCAATTAGAATTATATCAGCCCGAAAAGCGACTAAAAAGGAGGCAAAAGCTTATGAAAAAGGAATATGATTTTGAACAGATGAAGGGGCGTAAAAACCCTTATGCCTCAAAACTAAAACAACAAATTACGATTCAAGTAGAAACCGATATACTAGAATATTTCCAAAGTTGTTCAAAAGAGACAGGAATACCCTACCAACAACTCATCAATTTATATTTACGTGACTGTGTTGTTTCTAATCGTAAACTGGTTCTCACCTAGTGCCGGAGAGCGGAAATACCCACCCGGCAGGGATGGTAGGGAGAGCCTCATGGCGGGTGGTACGAGGATTTTTGCTCTCAGGCAGTCAGGCCATCTTGCATAACGGCTCAACTGATTTCAAATCATGGCCCTCTCTGCTTCAGGCTTTGAATTGTCGTTTAGGGAGTTTGTAGTAGGCGATTCATCCAATGCCGCCTAGTGGCTTTCCTTCAGCTACAAACGAGTTCGATAGACTGATGGCCGTCAATTGTGGGCCCGAAACGCATAACGGCTCAACTGATTTCAAATCATGGCCCTCTCTGCTTCAGGCTTTGAATTGTCGTTTCCGGAGTTTGTAGTCGGCTTGTAATAAAATCAGTTTGTAGTCGGCTTGTAATCGCCCATCGTCTAGTGGCTAAAGCCACTACTACAAACTATTTAAAGAAGGCTACATCATGAGTGATAGGGCAAACATTATTCAAGAAACTTCCAGACGGTTAAATTGGGAATTGGCAAGAGTAGAACAAAAAATAGTGGAAAAGGAAGTCATCATACAATCAAAAGGGCGCATTCCCGTTTTCACGGCTAAGTAAGTACAACGAATTACGCGGATAAACGAATTTAGTACAACGAATTACGCGGATAAACGAATTTAGTACAACGCCGTGGCGGAACGCCTATATTGCTACTAAACGAATTAAAATCCACCGATTGATAATCCTCCTTGAAAAAAGCGAACAAAACCGAAGCATTTATCGAACCATTCATGTCTAATAGCTCGTTTTAATTATTCGGTTATCCACGCTTGTGTACTCAAGTATTCAACCGAAAAATCGACTTTTATCAATCCTTATGGATAATCTAATCGTTATCGTTATTAACTTTCGTACCCGGAAAATGGGAATGCGCCCCAATCAAAATTAGACTGCATAGATAAAGCCTATCAAATGATTGAAGGCAAACATCTTCTTCATCAAGTTATGTACAAATACACTGATGAACCAAAACCGAGAGTAGAACATTTTCGCAGATTACTAACCAGAACCGTTAAAGAAAAGATCGGGTTGCACACTGATATTTTATGGATTATCAAGCAACGCATATTATCAGACTCACAAAAGCGGCATTCCACCCGAAACTGTTGACTATCGGCTCGGCAATCGCTCCGCCCTTGACTGGGTAATTGTTCAATATCGGGTTAAAGTGAATAAAAGAAGCGGGATTGTTAATGATCCCAATCGGTTGGATGATGAAGAGTATATTGTGCGGTTGATTGGTAGGGTGGTTTTGGTGAGTTTGGAGACTGTGGCGGTGGTGTTGAAATTGTCGGATTTGACACTATGTTAAGTTTTTACGTGACGCGAACGAATGATAGCAAGATATGAGACAAGAAACATTTAAGTTTGGCGAGTTTTTAGAGACACCACAACCTCCTAAGGGTTACCAAGGATTATCCGGTTTCCATAAATATTGGGGCAAAAAACCAATAGAAGCTTGGGAATTTCTCATTGCACATTTGACTGATAAAAATGAGGTTGTTTTAGATCCCTTTTTGGGTTCAGGCTTAATTGCTAGAAAATGTCTCGATCTGAATAGAAAATTTATCGGTTTTGATATTAACCCTTTAAGTATTGAACTAACAAAGTTATATCTGACTCCGCCCAAACAGAGCGAATTAAGAAAGGCTATCTCTGAAATCTATTCATCCATAAGAGATGAAATAAGTGTTCTATACGGTTTATCAAATGGTAAGAATGCCAGCCATTATCTTTGGAATAAGGGAGAATTATCTAAAGTTTGGATCAAGGAAGGTAGAAAAAGAATTGAAATTGATCCAACTGAGCGCGATATAAAAAATCTGGTTTCTTCAAAATATTATGACTCGAAACAGAGTCGGCAACCCATATTTTTTGATAATTCAAGAATCAATGCCAAAAAATCGCTTAAGTTATCAGATTTATTCAGTCCAAGGGCCTTGAGATTGATTGATCTCTTATCGGAATTATCGAGTCAATATGATGACAACCTGAGCCGTGCTATTAGGATGATATTAACCGCCTCAGTCGGGCAAATGTCAAAAATGGTCTTTGCTGTCTCTAAGCGAGGTAAAACCAAAGGAGCGGTGACAGATAAAATTGAAGTCGGTAGTTGGGTGATTGGTTATTGGCTGCCGGCAGTCTATTTTGAAGTCAATGCGTGGAATTGCTTTGAAAACAAAGCCAACAAGTTAATTAAAGCCTTAAACGACATTGATGATTTGCCACCCAGTCAACTCGCCCAATCAATCCCGCAATTATTTCATAATGATTGCAATTCATTCCTTCAGTGTGGCGATAGTGAAAAATGGCTTCAGGAAATACCAAGCCAGAGCATCAAGCTAGTGCTGACTGATCCGCCTCACGGGGATAGAATTCCGTACCTTGAACTGAGCGAACTCTGGAACTGCATTTGCAGCTATCAAGCCGACTA
This sequence comes from Candidatus Parabeggiatoa sp. nov. 2, assembly GCA_002085445.1. GTDB lineage: Bacteria > Pseudomonadota > Gammaproteobacteria > Beggiatoales > Beggiatoaceae > Parabeggiatoa. Next base: position 28,176 of record NBMI01000258.1, on the reverse strand, counting down.
TCGCAATGAACTGGTTGTTTCTAATGCCAAAGAACGAGGCAAGACGGTTGAAAAGTATAACCAAAAACTTGCCAAGATATTGTCAGAAAGTCTCAGGGTTTTAGTTGATAACGGCGTACTGGCTGTGATGTTTAATGCCAGATCAAAAGCGCATTGGGACAGTTTGCATACATTAGACGAAAGTAAAGAAGTTATCTATGTCGGCTGCTATCCAATGGAATATTCCGCAGGTTCAGTGGTTCAAGATAACCGTATTGGTGGGCTAAAACATGATTATGTTCTCATTTATATAAAAAGTGCTCATAAAAAAGCGAGTCAAGAAATAGTCAAGCATTTTTGTGAAATACCTGGCTGGTTGTCTGAATATCCAAATAAGGAACAATAATGAACTTAAGCTATAACGAAGCCAATGCACTTTTTAAGGAAGACAAAATTCCTGAATTAGCATCATCAACAAGAGATGGTTTAAAGTTTTTGGGGTGTGTCCTACTTAAGTTTCTTAAATGGGCCATCAATATCTACTTATATATACACAGACTTGACTGAGAACAGAACCAAAGTTGCTCAACTTGAAAACACCGTCTGAGTACAACGAATTACGCGGATAAACGAATTTAGCAACGGGTTTGCTCACTTGAAAACGACTTAACTCACTCAGAAAAAGGCCTAACTTACTCAACTTGAAAACACCGTCTACTTAGACACCTACTTGACTGAGGAAGGAACTAAAGTTGCTCATTGGGATGGAAAGAATAATAACACTGAATCAGACATTGTGGTTAAAGGATAATGAATGTTCTTATTCTGTAACCGTTCCATCCTTGACTGGGTAATTGCTCAATATCGGGTTAAAGTTGATAAAAGAAGTGACATTGTTAATGTTCCGAATCGGTTGGATGATGAAGAGCATCAACAACAGATGGTTTAAAGTTTTTGGGCTGTGTCCTACTTAAGTTTCAATTAAGGCCCATCAATAAAGTGAATCAATCAATTTCACAACCTGGCCCCCAACCGCCAGTTTGAAAAAAGCTTGGTTTTTTTGTGAAAGCACATTTTAAAAAACTGAGCCAATCAATTTGAAAACCTGGCCCCCAAAAGAAACCTTGAGGTTTGAGTGGCAAGACTTTGTTATCGATAGTAGCACAACTGGGACACACCCTAAATTTTATTAAAAGGGCCTTCAATAAAATTTCACAACCTGGCCCCCAACTGCCAGTTCGATAAAACCTTGGTTTTTTTGTGAAAGCACATTTTAAAAAACTGATCCAATCAATTTGAAAACCTGGCCCCCAAAAGAAACCTTGAAGTTTGAGCGGCAAGACTTTGTTATCGATAGTAGCTGGGTAATTGATCAATATCGGGTTAAAGTTGATAAAACTCGATGATCAAGTTTGGAACGAACGCCATGAGCGGTTCCTCAGCGTTCAAAGTTCAAGTACGTATCAGGGCACTACGCTCGGTGGGGGGTTAGTCTGCTTTAGCAGGTTGAAACGAAGCCAAGTACCACGCCAAGCACGGTGGATAGAACCATTCGTCTTGAAACCAAGCCGAGTACAACGCCAACAACGCCAAGCCTTGGAGAGGGTAGTATTATTATTCCTCTTCAAACCAAGCCGAATACCACGCCAAGCACGGTGGATAGAACCATTCGTCTTGAAACCAAGCCGAGTCCTACTCCAACGCCAAGCACGGCCGAGAGTACTATAACTTGATGATCAAGTTTGGAACGAACGCCATGAGCGGTTCCTCAGCGTTCAAAGTTCAAGTACGTATCAGGGCACTACGCTCGGTGGGGGGTTAGTCTGCTTTAGCAGGTGAGTTTGGAAACGGTGGCGGTGGTGTTGAAATTGTCGGATTTTACCTTATAAATGATATGCAACGCAGAGCGTTGTGAAAAAATTTTAGAAATAAAGGGCATATCATAATTTATATTTTATTTTCTTATGCTATTTTCATTATAGTAGGCTATATCCTATTTTCCTATTTTATACCCAAAAGTAGTATTTTTAGATTCATGAAAAAAAAACCTTAGCAAAATCACCGGTGACGAATTAAATAAAATACGCTCAGACATATATTCGTCTGATTATTTCTTTAATTCAAACATTGAGACTATTGCAAAGCACTTTATATCTCATTTTCTGGATGTTGATCCATTTACCGAAGATTTTGACATTGTATATAAAGCAATATCTCAGCAACTCGTTAATGAAACCATACAGAAAGATGAAAATGAATTTTATGTCTATATTGCTGAAGAATTCTTGCAGCTTGTTAAGGAGCCAAGGGAAAGTCTTCTAAATTTATACAACAATGCCAGTAAGGATTTACAGTCAATACAGGCAAACTTGGACTATTTACAGACTGACAAGGAGCGCATAGAAAAAATAAAAAAGGCAGGTAACTTGTTAAGTGGAAAACAACGTTACAGACTTAAGATGATTGATTTTTATAGACAGAAGAATATATCAGCAAGAGAAGAAATTATTAATTTTTTGTCTCTTGGCATAAGAAAAAGAGCATCTTCTGATTCATCAAAAAAACGACTACGTCTACGTATTCCGTCTATATTTTCCAATAAGGGGCCTTACAATTTCGCAAAGAGGATGTTTTTGGGTGAAGATTCTTATAATATTCAACACTTTTCTGAGGCGTCTAATAAATTTCTAGATTTATATATTAAAGAATATAAAAAAATGCGTGACTTATTCAAAATTAATAAAAACGCCTTTTTTGTTCAAGCCGAAAAATATATTGATGATAAGGGTTATGTTTCAAAAATAAGTGACTTATTAGAAAAGTCACATCTTTTGAATAGCAGGAAAAAAGTAATTACTGCACTAATAAATCATTACAATAATGGTGACTATATCTCATTCATTAATATGGTTCCATTACAAATTGAAGGAATTTTCCATGATTATTGTCTAGAATTAGGGATAGATCAATCAACTATTGAAATTAGTTCAATAAATGAGAAGCTGGAACTAATAAATAAGAAGGATAGTGAGTTTTATCATTTTGAGTATTATTCATTCATATTCCCTGTAATCAGGAATGATGTTGCTCATGGAAGATTAATATTTTGTGATAAAAATACCTCTATAATGCTTTTTCTCGACTTGCTACATGTGTGTGAACTCGTTTTTTCGGAATCGTTGCCTGTAAATCAAATGGTCAATATGGCAAAAAAAATATCAGAAGCTATAAAACGTAAAACGGTAAAATATAGCTATAGTGATCTTATTGACTGGATCGAATTTATTGATATTGAAATTCCATCATTCTATCAACTTGATGATACTTGCGATGCTATTCGGCGAGAGTATGAGGAAGATGGATTTTGGAACTATCTTGAAAATAAATATTTAGAGGAAGAAGAAAATAGAGCTGATTTAGATAAAGCTATTGCTAAGCTAAAGAGAAACAATGTGGCTAAAAATCGTTGCCAGAGATTTTTAAAATAAAGAGCAAAAATAATACAAAAGCAAGCGTAGGATGTGTCCCACGCACCCTACCTTGTTCTCGTTACGACGTTTGGGAATGAATAACTCAACTGCTCGTCTTTGGTGGGCCTCGTAGGCGATTGTTCGCCTTTGGTGGGCCGGTTAGTCGTAGGTGATTGTTCGCCTTTGGTGGGCCTCGTAGCCGATTGCTCGTCTTTGGTGGGCCGGTTAGTCGTAGGTAACTACAGGAAAGCCCCAACGGGGCGAGATTAATATAGCCAGGGGGCAACGCCCCTGGCTTTAATAAACTCGCCTTTGGTGGGCCGGTTAGTCGTAGGTGATTGTTCGCCTTTGGTGGGCCGGTTATACTCAAGAAAGGAACAAATTGGACTTTTTGAGAAACCTTTCATAATTAAGTAACTACAGGAAAGCCCCAACGGGGCGAGATTAATATAGCCAGGGGGCAACGCCCCTGGCTTTAATAAACTCGCCTTTGGTGGGCCGGTTAGTCGTAGGCGATTGCTCGCCTTTGGTGGGCCGGTTAGCGCCAACTGTTTCAAAACAGATGATTTAGATGTTTAACTACATTTATCAGGAATAGAAGATAAAAACCCTTTTCTTTAGTGACTGGTCAAATGTTGCAAATTGGAATCCAGAGGCCAGAGATGAGCCTATAGGAACAGTTTCAAAATCAGATGCTTATGATATGATAAGTGCTACAAAAAATTTGATGAAAGTGCTATGAATGAATTAATTCAAAAACGGGTTAATATTGAAAAGTACCTTGCCAGTCAAAAAGGTGATTTTAGACTTTTTGCCTTATTCCTCAGAGATGGATCGCCCGGCAAGTGGGACGTTTTGGTCTCTGCTAGGTGGATTGATGCCAATAAACAACAAGCATTAAAAATCATTACCGAACAATTGACCACTCAACTCAATAAGGATGAGCTCATGTCCTTATCTCGTGTTGTCGTCATTAAAAATGATAACGAGGCTTTAGCGGCAATAACTCAATTTATGCCAGTAGAAACTGGAATTGCTGAAATACACGATAATAACTTTTTTTGTTTAGATATAAAACATGCCTTTTTAATTTCCTCAAAGACTGAACATAATAAGCGTCGTGGGCGTTCCCGGCACCATTGAACGTAGCTTATGTTGGTTTCACTTGGGGCTATTATCTCGCGTAGCGAGTTACTGCGTTTCACATTCAACCCCTATCGGGGTTGGGGCCCTCCACGGCCCTTCCCCAGGTTTCCTATTCATATTCAACCCCTATCGGGGTTGGGGCCTTCTTCGGCCCTTCCCCAAGTTGCACCCTCATCCTTATACATAAGTTTTTAAATATTTGATTGTTATGGATTTTAAAGATTAGGCCCCACGTCGGGGAGCCATTAGAAATATCCGTTTATTTCGAGTATCCGTTGTACTTCTCAAGATGGGAACAAATAGGACTTTTTGAGAAACAAAAATTTTAGATGGTTACACTAGCAAGCCCCAACGGGGCGAGATTAATATAGCCAGGGGCATCGCCCCTGGCAGCAAGCCCCAACGGGGCGAGATTAATATAGCCTGGGGCAGCGCCCCAGGAAATCCAAGCTTAGGTTCGTGTGTGCAGGATAGCGGAAACCTATAATGCGAATTAAGAATTAAAAATGAAAAAGGTATAATGAACAGAGACTTATAAAATAATTGTCAATGAAGAACGTTCCGTCTAAAAAACGCCAGGTTTTAGACACCTTGGCATGGTAAGCCATTAACAAAAGTTGTTTGCTCCGCGTCCTTGAATGAATTCCCAAACTCTGTTTGGGAACGAGTACTTTGTCAATGTTCTATTGACGGGTAACCGTTTTAACTTGATACTGCCAAACGTTAGTTTGGACTCCTGCCAAACGTTAGTTTGGATTCCTTGCCAAACGTTAGTTTCAGTAGTTGAGAATGATGCTAAAAATAATTGATCGCCTTTAGTGGGCAGGTTTGTCGTCGGCGAGCGTTCGCGTTTAGTGGGCCGGTTCATCGTCGGCAAGCGTTCGCGTTTAGTGGGCCGGTTCATCGTCGGCAAGCGTTCGCGTTTAGTGGGCCGGTTCATCGTCGGCGAGCGTTCGCGTTTAGTGGGCCGGTTCATCGTCGGCAAGCGTTCGCGTTTAGTGGGCCGGTTCATCGTCGGCGATTGATCGCCTTGAAAGAGCCATTCTCAACTACTGAGTTTGGATTTCTGCCAAACTCCAGTTTGGACTTCTGCCAAACTCAAGTTTGGACTTTTGCCAAACTCAAGTTTGGACTCCTGCCAAACTAAATTAAATATTAAGCTTTTCGCTTATACTCAAGAAGGGAACAAATTGGACTTTTTTTAGAAAAAAAATAACTTAAGTAACTACCGAAAAACCCCTTTGGTACGAGATTAATATAGCCTGGGGCAACGCCCTAGGCGTTTTTTATTAAGCTTTTCGCTTGAGTATAACTTAGGCGCTAAAGCCTAATTTAGGCGCTAAAGCGCCTACTACAAACTGTGCAGTTCCAGAACGAAGTTTCACTATACTAATACCAAAGAAAATCAAGAACAAAACAAAATGCTAAAACAAAAACAAACCACGCGGGGAACTGATGAGGCCTTTTTGAAACTGATGGCAATCAGTGGCAGCAGTCTCTTAAAACTCCTTGGCGTTCCCCCAAAACAAGCCGACAAATACCACTTTCGCGCTGTCACACTCAAGGAAAAGCACATTAAACCGGATGTAGAAGCGATTCCTAAGCTGAAGAGCAAAGAAGGGCCCGTCTTTGTGGAATTTCAGGCTTACTCCGATCCATTTATTCGCTACCGATTGGCCGCCTCAGTGTTTCTAGGCTGTACCCAACAACAGCATAAAGAAAACGTCATAGCCGGTATCGTTTATAGTGACAAAGAATACCAGAAAGCGGCCTTACCACTATCAAAAGTGGCGACGGGTAGCGAAAAAGATTATCTGGTCAAGAATTGGATTAAGGAAGTCGTCTTAACCAAATACACCGAACAAGAACTCCTAGCAACCGATCCCAAGCTGATTGTCTTGGCCCCATTTACCCTTCCCACGACAACCGACAAAACTTTAGTACTTGAGAAAGGCCAAGAATGGGGCCATAAAATAGGAAAAGTTTTTCCAAGCCAACAACAACGAGAAGCCTTAGACATTTTAGGCTTATTTGTCCTAAACAGATTTCGCCAACTGAAATACGAAGAGGTGATTGCTATGCTGAACTTTGATTTGATGGACTCGGTGGCGGGCCGACAAGTCTATGAAATGGGACACCAAAACGGAATCATCGAAGATGCGAGAAAAAAAGTGATTGAAGTTCTAGATGTGCGTTTTGGTATGGTACCCACTGATGTAACTGAGCAGATTCTTGCCATTTCACAGCCTGATGACTTGACAGAACTTCACAAACAGGCTGTTAAATGTTTTGACACAGAAATTTTCAAGGAGATGCTGTCAAAAGCAGTGTCCTCTTCAAAACCAGAAAATAACTAAAGCCGCTTTGTTGGAGTCCAAAGCAGAAGCTTTGGACGAACTTTCCGTTGGAATCCTAAAATACACCGAACAAGAACTCCTAGCAACCGATCCAAAATTCAGTAGTTGAGAATGATGCTAAGGTTAGTAGCCGGCGATTGCTCGCCTTTGGTGGGCCGGTTCATCGTCGGCGAGCGTTCGCGTTGAAGGAGCCATTCTCAACGACTGAGTTTGGACTGCCAAACGTTAGTTTGGACGACTGCCAAACTTTTAATTTGGTAGGATGGTTAATCTCAATAGGTGATTACAATGACTTTACCAACAACTTCACTGCCAGAAATATCCGTTGAAATGCCGCAATTAACGATTACTGAAGCAAGCCAACATTTTTCTGACTTAATAAAAAGTACCACGACTAACTAGTACAGTAAGGCGGAAGTTTCCATACCACCCTAACGCCAACGGCTAAAGCCGTTGTCTAAAAGCTTAAGTACCCTAAAGGGCACTATAAGAGAGTTAGTAGTTGTCTGAAAGCTCAAGTACCCTGAAGGGCACTGCAAGAGGGTTAGTAGGCTTTAGCCTACTTTAGCTTTCAGACAACTGCTTTAGCTGTTGGTGGTATGGGGATTTCCGCCCTCCTGTACTAGAAGATATGCTTGATTATCAAGAAGCCATAGAAGCATTAGATGAACCCGGCGAAAATATTTCACTTGAAGAACTGAAAAAAGAATTGGGGTAACTAATGACAAATTAAAAATTAAAAATTAAAAATTAAAAATTAACCTGAAAATTTAAGATATTACATAAGCAACTATATGATTTTACTATGAATTAGTTATGTCATTTTCACGGATTTTTCACGGATTTTAAGTACGTTCCGTACAAATGGCTTAGACACTGAACAAGGTGACAAACTCAACTGGTTTTGGAATGGGAATTAAATTGACAACATACTACTAGGCGATAGGCGATAAATCGCCTACTACAAACTCAAAATTCAAATCTAAACCATTTTCTATGAATAGGAAAGAAATAAAACATGCGCCAAATCGCTTTAGACACTGAAACCACCGGCCGTGAAGTTGCTAAAGGCCATCGCATTATTGAAATAGGTTGTGTAGAACTCTTAAATCGACGCCCCACTGACAAGCATTATCGTCAATACCTGCAACCTGATCGCGAAAGTGACCCAGAAGCTTTGGAAGTCCACGGCATCACTGATGAGTTTCTCCAAGATAAACCGCGTTTTGCTGAAGTGGTAAAAGAATTTATAGCGTTTATCGAAGGCGCAGAATTGATTATCCATAATGCCGATTTTGATGTAGGTTTTATCGACAATGAACTCAAATTGCTCAAGCAAGGTTGGAAGCCGCTAAGCGAGTATTGTAAAATTACAGACAGCTTAGCCTTAGCAAGAGAACGCCACCCCGGCCAAAAAAACAATTTGGATGCCTTATGCAAACGCTATGGTGTAGACAATTCTAACCGTCAATTGCATCATGGCGCGTTGCTTGATGCGGAACTTCTCGCGGAAATGTACTTGGCGATGACGGGTGGACAAGTCAGTTTGTTGGCTCAAGATGACAAGACAGAATCTGGTGTAAAGAATACCATTAAACGCCTTTCTAAAGAAAGGCCTACTTTAACTACGATTGCTCCCACCGAAGAAGAATTACAGGCGCATGCGGGGCGTTTAGTGGCGATAGATAAAGCCAGTGGTGGGAAATGTTTGTGGCGGAATTTGGAACAATGAATAAAGACGCGAGGTTTCGTAGGGGCAATCCCTTGTGGTTGCCCTTAACTTAATGGCATTGGGCTATCCAGGTTTTGAGTTTATTTTTCTGAAAATCTCTACAATTTCATGGAAAGCTTCTTTTATAGATACTCCGCGCAAATTTCAATAAAAAGAAGTTTTCCGCATTTCCAAAACCGTGTGAGGTATCAAAGCTATACTTATTAGTGTTATTAGTAACTTTAGCCTGTTCAGAAGTCGCCAATTTTGCTGGAGCAAGTCCGTGCCAAAACATTTGAAATAGCCCGGTTACATAATCTAAATCCACCGCTTTATTAACCAAATGATTGAGCATGGCATGAAAATCAAGGAAATCACTGGCATTATTTGCCCGTACATTTAAGAATTGGTTTTTTATATTTAAGTAAGTTGCCGCTAACGGGATTTTATTAATCTTTAAATCGGGGGTTTCCTCAAATAGACTGCTTAATAAATAAGTCTCGTAGGGTTGCGGTGCGGTATTATCTAGTTTAAACATCGCTCGCATGGCAACCATGAATAAAAAAGCGATGTCTGGTGCCGCTGATTTATCAAGCACGGTAGTATGCGTTGACCAATTTCTGGCATTTTTCATAATCCAGCCAAAGCTCAAATTGAGTTGATTGCTTTTTTGCAATTTCTTGATATCTGCCGAATCCCATTCATGGGTTAAAGTCCTCAAAAACAATTTATAGAATCGCGGCAGTTCTTGAGGTTCACGTAGCGGTAATAAGTTCTGCAAGGTTTCCAAATACTCTTGCATATCTTTGACAGTCACATCCCGCACCGTTGCCCCTTTTTGTTTTTTGAGAAATTGACCAAACTGGATTTGATCAGGGCTGTTTTTAATGCACGCGCTAATTTCCTGACAGCCTTCGATAATCCCCCGCCTTAGTACGGCATAATGATTTTCGCTACGCTTCCTTATCCAGGTTTGCACCTTTGCCTTGTCATCTTTGGAGAGTAGCAAGGGTAATTCAATTCTGGCTTTTTTAAAGACGGCTTGGATAGTTTTTTGTTCGTCAGCATGGTTAGAGCAAAATAAAATATGCTCTTTGGGAAAACCGATTTCCATCACTAACTCAATATAAAGTTGATAACCGGCAACGGGGATTAGCTGTTCTTTGGCTTTTTCAAAATGCAGCTCGTCGGCGATTTCATCTTCTTGCGGTTCATAGCCATAATAATCTTGTAAGATTTTAGGCAACCACTGATTGTCATCGGTATCTAAATCTGACGTAATGGCTAAATCAATGTCTAATATGACATAATCGATAGAGAGCCATTTTTTGGGGTTACGGATAAATTCCAAACCGCCTAAAAACGTCAATTCGACGAAAACACCGTTTTTAGTGAGCAGTTGTTTAACGGATTTTTCAGTTTTCCCAATTGGTTGATTTTTGATCCGTTCACCAAATACCGTTTCGGTGGCGGATTTCAAGGTGTTGCCAGCAAAATCTTCTACCCATAAAAATTGGCTCATAAGTTCTCCAGTAATCAGTGTGAAGGAGTCCAAACTTTAGTTTGGCAGTGCTAAGTTATACTGCCTCGATCATAATTTGCGCGTTTTTTATCGTAGCGAAGCTCGATAACGAAGTTTGAGTGCCGTAACACACCCTGTTCATCTATCAAGAGGTGATTTAACTAAAGTTTGGACGACTGCTAAACGACTGCCAAACTAAAGTTTGGACTCCTGACGACTGCCAAACTAAAGTTTGGACTCCTGCTATAGATTTTCAGATAATTATTTTATTTCGTGAATAGCCCTAGTTTTTGCCAAAGAGAAAAAGATTTTCACATTCAACCCCTTCAGGGTTGGGGCATACTAAATACCTTTTCCACAGGTTCCACCTGTGGCTATTCATATTCAACCCCTATCGGGGTTGAGGCGATTTGACTCCTTCGGTGTAAAGTGAGCGGGAAAATAGAAATGCGCCCAGTTTGGACTCCTGCTAAACGACTGCCAAACTAAAGTTTGGAGTCCTGTTTGGACTCTTGCCAAACGATTGGTTGCAATAATTCGGTGGAAATGTGCCATTCTACCCGATAAGGATTTTTAGGCAATGGCTCTGTCCATTCTCCTTGTAAATTTAGGGCGATAATGCTTAAAAATTTATGGCCTTTTTTGCTGCCTTTGTCAATACGCCGCTCATCTCGATGGCTAGGATTTTCACACGTAATGCGACAAAAATCTTTGCGATGTTGCCAACTTAGTTTTACCGGTTCGTTCGTTTCAGAACGGTAATATTTAATGGCGTTCAATAAAATTTCAGTCAATACAATGATTAAGGTGGACTCCGTTGCCCCGTAATGCTCAAAATGGATAGCATCGTCATTAAATCCAGTCACTTCTAACGGGAAAAATCGTTCAGAAACCCATGCGACGAATTTCTCTAAACGGGGTTGAGCAATTAAGTCTGAAAAACTTTCTTCCCATTGAGCTTGTAATTGTTCTTCTAAATCATAGTCTTCCACCCATTGTTTGCGTGTTGTCGTAGGGGGAACTTGTGCCGTTTTTTTGGCATAGCCAAGATAGTGTTGGCGGATTTTTTTTGCATTATCAAGGGTTAAAACTTGTTTGATAGCGGGTAACAATGCTTTTTCCAATACGCCCACTAGCGTGCCTTCGCCTTGCATATCTTGCTGTAATTTGTTACGGAGTTGTTGGGCATTTGTTGCTATGATGCTAAAAATACTGAGTAGCCCCGCCATCGTTTGCACGGCTTGCAAGGTGACGGTTTTCAGGTTGTCATGTTCGGCATTGTACTGGATACTTTGCAAAGGCCCACGAAATTTGTGGGCAAACATGGCCATGACGTCTTCTAGTTCTTGTTTGGCTTTTTCTTGTTCTTCGTTTTTGGCAATATCTATTAATAAGTCATTGGCCGATTTGAGGCAAAAAAAGGCAAATTCTACATCTCTTGAAGAATTGACCTTGACATCAACATTTCTGAATGCAACAACTGTTTTTAACCACTTTTTGGCTTCTTGGGTATTTTTAGCGCATCCCTCTCCATTTTTATACATTGTTCCTAAGTAATATTGAGAAATAATCGCGTTGGGGCTCCCCTCTTTTGCTTGTTCAGCCACTTGATTGAACCCTGTTAAAGCTTGTTCATAATCTTGGAGAACACCTTTACCGGTAAAATAGGCGAGCGCTAAATTAAGTTGCGCTTCAACACTGCCTTGCTTTGCGGCTTCGCGCCACCAATAAACGGCTTGTATGTCATCTGTTGATGACAGCCCTAAATGCAGTTTAAAAGTACTGCTGGTAGCCCAAATAAGAAAAGCGAGCGTTTTTTGGGCTTTAGAATTACCACTGAAAGCCCTTTTGCAAAACCATTGGCAAATCAATATCAGTAATTTTGGCAACCATTGATTTGCCAGAATAAGAAGAAGCGGTACAGACAATACCACTATGAATATTATTGTTTCCTTTGGAATGCCAGTCTGTGGTACGCTTAAAATAATTGCAATTATTCCTAAAAGAATTGCTCCTACTGCAATTACCGTCATCAAATTTTTTGCTTTGTCTGTATTAGCCATTTTTAACAACCTCATTTCGTTCCATAACGTTCGTTCGTAGTAGGCGATTTATCGCCTCACGCAATCAACTAAGAGTAGTGAGACGCGGGCCCCGGTTATTGACCTATTTTTTGGCGGGTTTTTGGTGGATTTTGAGGGCCATAAAATAGTTACGTCGGCAAAAGTTTCGCTCCGCGAAACTTTTGCCGACGTTGGCGGTTTTCAAATTCAGTTATCAATTGCCCTCTGTCGCGCTTCATTAGTTATACTTTTTGTAGGTGTTTTGTTGCTTAACTTAATGGCAGTAACCACTTAACTTAATGGCAGTAACCAAATGCGTTCCAACGCCGGCGCGTTGGAATGAGAGAATAATTTGATTTGATTTAGAAGTTTCTTTCCTTGAGGCGGTGATAAGCAATAGATTTGAGTGATTCAAATAAAGTATCTCCTTGAGAATCAATCAAGTACGTTAAATTGACCCAGTATCCGGGGCCTTTATATGTTGTCGCTGTTTCTGTAAAAGGCTTAGCCTTTGTTCTCGCCTTTAATTCGACACCACCGAACAAAAAACTCGCATACATATGAGCTACAAAATCTTCTGCCTCTAAATTTCGATTCCAATTTTTCTGCCCTTTCAGTCGAATCAGCTCGAAAATTTCACATTGTCCTGAATAGCTATAATGCCTATTGTGCAAATCACATAACACGGTTTGCAAATCACGGTCGTTTACCAGCGGATAACTGTAGAGAGATTTGAACGTCTCAATGCTTGAATAATCAAACATGGCTTTCATGACGATAGAAAACAAAAAGCCAACATCTTGAGCACAGAACTCACTCTTGGCGTTATTGATAATGTTGTGAGCCACCCAATTTCTTACCAAGTAGGCGGGTATGACATATTCTTTAGGCACCTCAATTTCAAGGCCATTTTCCTTATACATACCTTTGTACAAATCCCGACTAGAGAATCTATCAAAGTATTTAGTCAGGTAATCGCACAAAGTCCGGTATAAATGTTGGCGTTTTTCTTGTACCTGAAGTGTACTTAACATAAACCTTAACCCATCCAAAAAGGTGTCCTTATTGACAGGCACATCTTTTTCAAAGGCTTCGCTCAAGTTGATGTTTTTGTCTTCAATGTCATCTAACACGTTGAGAATGCCGCGCCGTAGCACGGAATAGGGATTTTCTCTACACTTTCTTACCCAAGCTTGAACTTTGGCTCTATCCTCCTCTCCTTTAGTGTGAATCTCCGGCAATTCGATTTTAGCAGCCTTAAATGCCTTGCGAATAGAGCCAAGTTCTTCGGCATGATTAGAACAAAACAAAATAGGTTCTTTTGGAAAGCCGAGTTCCATCACTAACTCAACATACAGTTGATAACCGGCCGTTTTTTCTAATTGGGTTATGGCTATTTGTTCATCTGCGTTGTCATAGCGTTGCAAAAGAGTCCGCAAATAGTCATGGTGGTGGTTAACTGGCACGGGCAGCCACACATCTAAAATAATGTAGTCTACACGACGCAATTGTTCTGGATTACGGATAAAATCTAAAGCTTCCAAAAAATCCAGTTTGAGCAAAACACCATAGCTTTTTAGGAATTTTATCAGTCTATATTTGTTAGCGGGGATTTGCAGATATCCTAAAATTTCACCAAATACAGACTCTGTCGTTGTACCTACCGCTACATCCCCAAAATCTTCAATCCACAAAAATTGACTCATATAAAATATCTCCTACCCCTGTTGAAGGGGGAACTTAGAGCCTATCCGAAAACATCACATACCGTGTTTCGGGAATTCGTCCCTTCTGCCCGAAACAACGCCAAAATATCCTGATTGTAACTGTTGAAATGTATAACTTGTTGAATTTTATTTATATCAATACCAGACTTATTAACATTCAACCCCTACGGGGTTGGCACTTTGATAAGGTATCAACTTTCATCCGTTAGAATCAGAAAATATCTCCTATTGCTTTTGAAGGGGGAACTTAATGAGTAAATGACTAGGCAGACTAAATTCCGCAATATAATAGTGATCTTGCTCCAATGTTTGGGCAAAATGTCCTTGCAATTTTCTGGCAATCGTGTTCAAAAAAGTGTGTCCTTTATGGCTACCTTTGGGGCTATCGCGTTCAATTTGAGTGGTGGGATTTTCACACACCAATTTACAAACCTCTTTTTGAGATTCCCAACGTACAATGACTGGCTCTGCCCTTGCAGAACTGTAATATTTAATCGCATTTAAGAGCATTTCAGTCATTATAATGATAAATACGGATTCTGTGACACCATACGGTTTAAAATGAATCAAGTTATCGTCAAACCCGACTATTTGTATAGGGAAAAATCTTTCTTGTATCCAAGCGATTAGAAGACTCAAGTCATCAGGCTTAACTCCTAATTGCATAAAACTGTTTTCCCACTGAGTTTGCAAATTTTCCCATATATCAAGGTACTCATCCATCAATTGTTCACGAGTAGCCGTGCTAGGAACTTGTGCCTGTGCATAGCCTAAATAATGTTGCACAATTCTATCCATATTATTGACGGTTAATAATTGGGTAATCGCCATTGATAAAGATTTTACCAACACTGTGGTAAGTGTTCTGTCTCCTTGTCTCTCTTGTGATATTTTATTACGCAGTTCATTGGCACTGGTAGAAACGGTACTAAAAATATTGAGTAACCCCGTCATTGTCCGCACATATTCTATTGTGTGTTTTTTCTGGTTTTCATGTTCGGCATTGTACTGGATACTTTGCAAAGGCCCACGAAATTTGTGGGCAAACATTGCCATAATGTCTTCTAGTTCTTGTTTGGCTTTCCTTTCTTGTTCAAGGCGTCGTTCATTAGCTTGTTGGAGAACAGGTAATTTATCCGTTGACGAGGGTGAGAGCGCGGTTTTTTCAGTTACTTTGGTGATTTCGACAAGGTAGTCTCTGACTATTTGGTTTAGGCTCACTCCTTGTGAAGCCGCATAATTTTTGGCTTGGCGGAGTAAATCAGCTTCAAAGTTTATCGTCAAATAAGACATCGTGTTTTACCTGTTTATGGAAAAGTGACTTATTGTAGCACACCAAGTTTGCTATCTCAGCCAACAATAGGTTGCCAAAATCGTCGCGTTAATCAAATCCTTGTAGAAAAACGACATGGATTGAGTATAAACAGGGAAATAAACCAATTGTAAGTACAACGAATTATGAACTCAACCTATTCTAAGTACAACGAATTAGGAAATAAACGAATTGTAAAATGGATTTTATTCTATCTCAAAGAGTTATGAACTCTTTGAATTCGTTAATTTCTCAATTCCTTGTACTTACTTAATTCCTTTAATTCGGTTATTTCTCAATTCGTTGTACTTACTTAAGGAGGGTATCTGTACGCTCGCACGTAGTTCTATCAGGCTTTAGCACCGCTCTGGGGTGTTAATTTTTTTCTAATTTTGCACTTTTTTTCACCCTGCCAAACTCAAGTTTGGACTCCGTTGCCAAACTCAAGTTTGGACTCCCGCCAAACTCAAGTTTGAACTCCTGCCAAACTAAAGTTTGGACTCCTGTTTTGGAAATTCCTCCTTCAATAAATGGGTAGGAATCTTGAATTCTACCGCATAATTTTTGACAAACGGGGGCAATGGGAATTCGCCGCCTAATTGGCGAGCAATAATGGGTAAAAATTGGTGCCCTTTACCATTGCCTTTACCAATACTTTGTTCTTTATAGCTCGTTGGGTTAGCACACACAAATTTACATCTGTGTGTGTCGCATTTCCAACGAAGTAGCACGGTTTGCTGTGTTTGAGAGGCATAATATTTCAGCGCGTTGGTGAAAATTTCTGAGATGATAACCAGTAGCGTGGATTCTGTCGCGCCGTAGCGTTCAAAGTGAATGGGCGCCTCAGCAAAGCCTTGCACTTCGATGGGAAAAAATCGTTCCGTTAGCCAGCTTGAGAGATTCTCTAAACGCGGAGCGTTCGAGATGTCCATAAAACTGCGTTGCCAATCCGCTTGTAATTGCAATTCCAACTCTAAATGGTTGGATTTCCATTGTTTCCGTGTGGTGGTGACTGGCACTTGTTCAGTTCTTTTGGCATAGTTGAGATAATGTTGGCGGATTTTATCCCGATTGTTGAGCGTCAACATAGCGGCAACTGAAATGGATAAGGCTTGCTCTAGCACGGATAAGAGTGTGCCTTCGCCCGCCCTATCTTGTAATAAGTTGTCGCGCAGTTTCTTAGCATTGCTAGAAACTAGGCTAAAAATATTGAGCATGCTGCCCATGAGACGCACATCTTCAAGGAGACGCTCATCTTTTTCAAGGTATTCAATGCGTTGCAAAGGCCCTGTCAATTTGTCGGCAAACATTGCCATGACATTTTCAAGTTCTTTGTGGTTTTTAATTTCAAGTTCAATACCTTGCAGTACAAGCAATTGATCCTTTGCCAGTGACTCAATTTTAGCCATGTCTAATTCGTCATAATATCCATGATGACGATTTTGACTAACCTGTTGGAAATATTCCTTAGCTCTTTCAAATTTCCGAGCCTCAAAATACAGGCTTCCTAACCAATATTGAGCCACAATGTCTTCTAGTTGGGCGGCTTTTTCAAACCAAAAGAAGGCCTGTTGTTGATCTTGGCTGACACCGTTGCCCGTTTTACAAAGGTAAGCCAAAACGGTTTGCGCGACTGATATCTCTTGCTCGGCTTTTTCACGCAATGACGCGATGGCTTTGTCATCTTCAGTCTCAGATAACTCGCCTTCATATTCATCGCCTTCCAGAATGGGGTTGACCGCCAGTTGACAAAGCCAGTTTAGGGCTTCTGCATCATTGTCAGTTGTCGTTTGAACACCCAAATAAAGTAGTGCCTTGCTATATCCGTGTTCGGCGGCTTGACGATACCAATCAGTCGCGGTTTTTTGGCACTCATAAACGACCTGTTTTTGGTACCACTTTCGTCCCAAATCTTGGCTATCGCGTGCTTCTCTTTTGTCAAGCTGTTCGCCTACATGAGATTGCTGGTAAGCGTCTTCATGTTCGTTTACCCGAAGCGAGCGATACCAAGAAACAACTTCTTCATAATCTTGGATAAGAATGGCCTTGTCATAGATTTTGCCTAATTCAAATTGCGCTTCAGTATCTCCCTTGTTTGCCACCTTTTGATACCAATAAACCGCTTTGCCATCGTCTTGTGGAATACCTTCACCTTTTTCGTAGGCATAAGCTAAGTTAAATACGGCATCGATGTCACCTTCTTCTAAGCGATCTCCTTCTCGATAACGATCGGTGTCTTGGGCCGCTTTCTGATACCAATAAACGGCTTGTTCATCATCTTGAGGAACGCCTTGCCCATCGGAGTAGGCACAACCTAAGTAAAATTGCGCCCTTTTCTGTCCGTTTTCGGCGGCTTGACGGTACCAATAAATGGCTTGTTCATCATTCGGTATGACACCTTTTCCATCGGAGTATGCACAACCTAAGTAAAATTGCGCCTTGGTGTGTGTCTCTTTGAGACGCTGACGAGTATGTTCAACACGTCGTTCATAACTTTCTTGTGTTTCGTTATCTCTCTTGTGTAATTCAAATGGCGTTTCGTCAAATTCTCGCTCGGCAATTTGCCGATACCAATAAACCGCTTTTTCAGAATCTTGAGCAACACCTTGACCTTTTTCGTACGCAACAGCTAAGCCAAATTGGGCCTCAATATGTCCCTGTTCAGCAGCTTTTTGAAACCAATAAACGGCCTTTTCAGAGTCTTCTGAATAGAATTGACCATTTCGATATTCCCAACCTAAGCCAAATTGTGCTTGAGCGTCTCCTTGCTCGGCCGCTTGCCGATATTCAGTAATGTATTGCGTCTTTCTTTGAAGGGATTCTAGGCGATCTTTGGCATGATCGCTGCCATGCTCGGCGGCTTTTTGGTACCAAAAAATGGCCTGTTCATAATCTTTGCCAACGCCTTCGCCTCTTTCATAGAGTTTAGCTAATTCACGTCGCGCATCATTTTGTGGGCTTAAATCTGAAAAGCTGCTGATGGGTGATCATCCGGTTCAACACCGTTACCCCTTTTATAAGCACGAGCTAACTCAATTTGCGCCTCAGCGTATCCTTGATCGGCCACTTTATGCAACCAGTAAATGGCTTCTTCATCATTTTTTTCCAGTTCAAAATAACCCATACTCAGAAGGAGATATAAGTAAAATTGTGCCTGAATGTGCCCTTGTTCGGCGGCTTGACGAAACCAATCAGCCGCCGCTTGTCCATCTGGACGAGCCACGCCTTCACCGACTTCATAGGCCTTCCCTAGTTGAAATTGCGCTTCAACATCTCCTTGTTGGGCGGTTAACAACAATTCTTGTACTTCGGCTGACATTTCGGCCGTTTGCTCGTTTGCGTGTTTTTTATCGGTAGCCATTTTTTATAACTTTAAACAGATGAATACAATCTATGGTACTGCCCCAAAGGGTCAATGCCATTAATTAAATTAACAAGGTGCGCTGGAGTACAACGCGTAAGCGTAGTACGATTACTTACTTATTTAAAATCAATTTATTACAAAGCTAAAGCTTTGTACTCCTTAAGCCCGGCATAATGACATTTCAGGTAAATAATTTAAAAACAGCCAATCTGAAAGCGAAAGTCCCATAAAGGGGACTAAATAATTATCTGAATATCTATAGCAAAGCATTGCCCCAACGGGTAGACTGTTGATTTTGAGCTTTGATGTTTCGTTCATTCGGAGAAATTACCGAAACAACTTAACTTTCAACCCTTATGGGGCCGCCTGCTTGCCTCAATGCCCTTTGACAAAAAACCTTGGGGTACATGCTCTTAATTTAATGGCATTGCCGCTTGCCTAGCCAATGCCATTAAGTTAACAACAATAAAGGTAAGTTAGTTGAATTGAATCATGTAAAATCAATGGGTTATAAAAAACTCCGTTAAGAGAGTGAATTCATAATCATCTCGATATTCGCATATAATCCTTGTATAGATGTTCAGAAAATTAATTTCAAAACAGCCAACATTGTCTGAAAGCGAAAGTCCCCTAAAGGGGACTAAATAATTATCTGAAAATCTATAGTTATTGCGGAAAAGCTCGCTTAATCATCCGCATGACTTGTTCATTGGCATTGATATGAACCAGTTTAATATCCGTATTGCGCCGCGCAAACACACGAAATACTTCGTCTGCAAACGCTTGTCCGATAGTCTCTACGCGACTGAAATCCAATAAAACCACCTTAAAGCGATCCACTCTCGCCATAAGTCGCTTGGCTTGGGATCGTGAGACTAATTGCTCATCACCATATCTTGCTAGGCGAGCCGGCACGATAGTTTTAGTAAATTGATAGTCTTCATCTTCCGAGGCAAACTGATCAAATATTTCTTTATCTGTCCGCGTGGTATTGTTAAGCAATTTCATAAAAACCATCGTACCATTTTCTGCTTGATTATCCTCAATTATCCACTCTTCATTGGTGTGCAGATTGTGAGAAAAATACACACCACTTGACAGAATCATAAAATCGTCAAACATCCTTGAAGCGAAAAAAATGCCCTCTCCAGTATGATTATCTGGATCCGTTGTTAGTTTTCCTTTCGATAATTCTAAAATAGCATGTCTTTCATCCTCAAGGTGATGTGCCTGTTGAATTTTTCTGAAAATGCCTTCGCCATTATCAAGAAGAGTGATTTCTGTGCTGATAGCCGTTTGTTTAAACGTAATAATCACCTTATTACCACCAGAATGATCAATAGCGTTGTTCAGCATTTCCGTAAATCCATAGTGCCAAATATTAACAGCATTACTTGGCAATTCGCTGACTAATTTGGCAAATTCTCGCCGCCAAACCACATCCTCTTCTAATCCGTTAGTAATGGATAACTCAATGGATTTTTCAGTCAACACGGTGTTACTCATGTTTTTGTTTTCTTTCTAAAGGTTTGGACTTAAATTACCGTTTATACTAAAGTTATTGGAGTCAGTTACTTCCGTCCAAACCTTTAGGTTTGGTGTTGGAATCCAAACCTTTAGGTTTGGTGCGCCACTACCTTTACCGCACTATTTTGACCTAAAAATTTCTTTCCTTGATGCCGTGATAAGCAATAGATTTGCGTGATTAAAATAAAGTCTACTTAGCACTGTCACAAACTTCGTGATATCGCCTGATTTGTTTCATCGGCGCTTTTCACACAACGGGGTATGTGACGGCTCTCAAAAAATTAATAATTATTAGTAAGAGGGGTAGAGGGTGTGATAGAGGGATGCTTGGGGTGTGTAACCGTTCTCAAAAACGCCTTACGACTGATCTCGCGCACGCAAAGAACGAAGGCTCGAAGCTGTGCGAGATCACTTATGACGGTGTGCAGTCTATTCCTTGAGAATCAATCAAGTCAGATCGGCGGCGAAATGGGTTATTTTTTCGTTGAGCCTAAGTTAAATTTACCCAATTTCCTAGTCCCTCATACGTTGTCGCTGCTTCTGTAAGAAAAAGCCTAGCTAAAGTTCTCGCCTTTAATTCAACACAACACTCGCATAAGAGCCACAAAATGCCTAAAAGAGTCCAATTTTTATGCCCTTTCAGTCGAATCAGTCATTGTCCAAAATAGCTAGAGTTTTTCAGAAAAATCTTGAGGCAAACCTCCGAGGTTTGCCTCGGAGGGAGGTTTTTAACCCCCCAAATATTTATTGATATTCTGAATCATAATTAACGGAATTTCAGAATTGACAGAATGAAACACCTCAACATGATTCTGTTCATTCATAAGTGAGAGCTAAACCATAGCATTGTTGTTTTTAGTAACTAGCCATCTCCTTAACCCTCTCCCTCAAGGGAGAGGGAATCTCTACGTTTTGCTAGCTCCTTTATTGACATGAATTTGCTGAATCTGAGCCAATTTATCTCTATACTTTTGCTCAGTGTGCCACAAATCCACGGCCTGTTGTGCATTTAACCAAAATTCTGGGCCATTCCCAAACAAACGGGCTAAACGTAGCGCCATTGCCGGTGTTAAGGCACGGCGTTCATTGAGTAAGTCACTAACACTCTTGCGTGATACACCTAACGCGTCAGCAAGAGACGTGGCCGTTAAATCATACTCCGGCATAAATTTTTCTCTTAACATCTCCCCTGGATGGGTTGGACAACTTTCGCGTTTTGTGTCATTAGGTAAACTATTCATAAAACTAACCTGTCAATGAGAATTAACAATTATAACGTTATACGGCTCTTCAATAAAGCGAAAACTTACCCGCCATTGGTCATTTATACGGATAGAATATTATCCCTCACGATCATCACCACTCAGTTGATATAAACGGTTACTGGGTGGCACTCCTAAGTCGTCTAAACAACTCGCAAGGTGAACACATTTCAAACAACGCACAGCACCTCTAACAAGTGTAGCAGACAACCGCTTTGATTTAGACAACCGCTTTGATTTACTTAGTAAAAAAAAGTGTGTTTGTCGCCGACGACTGAATCCTATCTGTGCAAGGTTAGCCTTGCACTCCTCTTTTTGTCAATTTATTCTGACTACAGTACCCAAAATTGAGTTGTACTGTAACTCATTGTTTTTACTTAACTTAATGTATTAGTTATAGGCGACTTTAAATATCAGTGAGTTATATAATTATTAATTATATCAAATAGTTATTTATAATGACTTTTAAATCAATCAGTTAAAAAAACAAAGCTTTACTGGCTCATTTCACTCTATGGCCCACAATTTGTAGGTTTAACGTATTAATGTTAAGGGTTTAATCGTAAAAAATTTTTGTTAATCAATTAATTATTTTCAACCAATTGATTAATATCAATTTATATAACTTATTGAAAAGTCGAACTCACGTTAATAACATTTGTTCTAATCGCTGCAAGCGTTCAGGTGTCCCGACATCTATCCATTGTCCTTGGTAATGTTCGCCGCTAACTTTTCCAGCTTGCATGGCTTTGGTTAATAAGGGAACTAGGGAAAAGCGGCCGTGGGTGCAATCTTTAAATAAATCAGGGTGATAGACTCCGATGCCGCTGAACGTCAGGCGCGGTGTGCCGTCTTGAGAGACGCAGTGCTTGACGATGCAAAAGTCGCCTCGCGGGTGATGTTCGGGATTATTGACTAATATTAAATGGGCAAGCCCGAAAAGAGGGCGGCGCAACGGGGCAAAGGGATAATCACACCAAATATCACCATTGACAACCAAAAATGGGGCCTTGCCTAGTAACGGCAAGGCCTTGAAAATCCCGCCGCCCGTTTCTAACGCCGTGCCTTCGGGAGAATAGTAGAATCGCGCCCCATAACGTTGTCCATTGCCCAATGTGCGCTCAATTTGTTCGCCTAAGTGGGCATGATTAATCACAATATCCGTAAAGCCCGCCGCTACCAAATGTTCAATATGGTATTCAATCAGACATTTGCCACCGACTTTTAGTAACGGTTTCGGGGTGGTATCCGTCAACGGGCGCATTCGTTCACCCCGCCCCGCTGCAAGTATCATCGCTCGCATATTATCTTATCAGTGATCAGTTTTCAGTTTTCAGTTATCAGTTATCACTGATCCGTTTTCAGTGAGCCGTTTTCCGTTTTCAGTTATCCGTTATCAGTTTTCCGTGATCATTGATTAACGTGAGTTCGACTTTTCAATAAGTTAGATAATTTATAGATTAATCAAATAGTTGTTTTAAACTAATTGATTTTAAAACATTTTTCAGATAAAACCCTTAATATTAATACGTTAATGACCGAATATTTGTGGGCCTTATGCTGGAATGAATCAGGACAGCCAGTTGGCTTTTTTTTAACTGATTGATTTAAAAGTTATTATCACTAAATAATTGATATAAATAATAATTTCATAACTCATTGAGATTTAAAGTCGAACTCACGTTGATTACTGTGAACGATTCACTGAAAACTGTGAACGATTCACTGATCACTGCGTTGAAAAGCCGGTAACACTCGCTTGCTAACCAATTCATATAAAAAGGCAAGCTCTGGATAGTCAGCACCGGCTTCGACTATATAATTTAACGTTCTAGGGATGTCTTTCAGATAGCCCACTTTACCATCACGGTGAAACAAGCGAGCAAAAATGCCGCTGGCTTTTAAATGCCGCTGTATGCCCATCCAATCAAACCAACGTAAAAATTGCGCCTCATCGACACCATTTAAAATCCCCGCCGGTTGCACTTGTGCATAATAACCTTTTGCCCACCCATTAACCCGTTCACGAGGCCAAGCGATATAGCAGTCTCGCAATAACGACACCAAGTCATAAGTCACCGGGCCTTTCACCGCATCCTGAAAGTCTAAAATCCCCGGATTATGTTGAGGAACAACCATCAAATTACGCGAATGATAGTCACGGTGGACAAAAACTTGGGGCTGCGCCAAGGCGTTGCTGCTTAATAATTCAAAACACCCCTCCATAAGGGCTTGCTCGGCCTCTGACAGCGATATGTTTAGATGTTTGCCGAGCAACCAATTAGTGAACAAATTCATTTCTCTATGCAACAAATGATGATCATATAACGGCAAGCCGCCACTTTCTGTGCGAGTTTGCATCACCTCCAAAGCCTTCAAAGCCTCACCATACAAGCTTTCAACCCGATCCTCAGTTAAAGCCGGTAAATACAATTGCGACCCAAAATCCGTCAACAGCAAAAAGCCGATCGAAAAATTACTTGCTATAATTTGAGGAGCATTCAAGCCACTTTTTCGCAAACGCTGGGCAACGTCGATAAACGGCCCACAATCCTCTTTATCGGGCGGCGCGTCCATGACTATATGCGAAACGCCATTCACCGCCACCCGAAAATAACGACGAAAACTGGCATCATTTGTGATTGCCACAGGCTTCGGAGCGTGGATGTCTAAATCGGTTTGTAACCAATCTTGTAGCACATTGAGACGTTGACACATAACTTTAAGTCCTTAAAAATCAATATAAGAATACCAAATTACTTGACTTTCTCATAATAGTTTACCAATATAGTCAGGAATGATGTGAGACTGATTAAGTAATGGTTACCCGATAAGCACGGCAACTCGCGTGCATCGATTGACGCAAGATTTATACTGGGGAGAAATAAAACTATGTCATACGCATTAAGCTTAAATCAGCAACTCGCTGTACCGGGGCCAAACCTCGATGGCTATGCCCAAGCCATTAAAACCATTCCGATGCTCAGTGTTGAACAGGAGCGCAAGCTTGCTCAACTTTTGCATAATGAAAATGACTTTGAGGCCGCTCGCGTACTGGTTGTGTCGCATTTGCGTTTTGTGATGCATATTGCACACAGCTATCGAGGCTATGGTTTACCACAATCGGATTTAATCCAAGAGGGCAATATTGGCCTGATGAAAGCGGTAAAACGCTTTGACCCCGGTGTCGGTGTGCGTTTGGTATCGTTTGCTGTGCATTGGATACGCGCAGAAATCCATGAGTATATTTTACGCAACTGGCGTATTGTCAAGGTGGCAACCACTAAATCCCAACGTAAGTTATTCTTTAACTTGCGTAGTGCGAAAAAACGCTTGGGCTGGTTGAGTCAAGATGAAATTGAACAAGTCGCCAAAGATTTAGGCGTGAGCACTAAAGATGTGCGGGAAATGGAACTACGCTTAAACTCATACGACATGGCGTTTGATGCCCCCGGAGATGCGGATGATGAAGAAACGGAAACGCTCTCTCCGGCGGGTTACTTAGAAGACAATCGCTACGATCCTGCCATCATCGTTGAACAAAACGACTGGGAAGAACACGGGCTTATGCAACTGCACAAAGCCTTGGCAAAACTAGATGCCCGCAGCCAAGACATTTTGCAAAAACGCTGGTTGAGCGAGAAGAAAGTCACGTTGCAACAATTGGCTAAACATTATAAAGTCTCAGCGGAGCGGATTCGTCAGATTGAAAGCAACGCGTTGAAAAAGTTGAAGAAGAGTATTGCTTTGTTGGCATAAATTTTAAGTAGGTCAACAAAAGTTTTTTAGTTTGTAGTAGTCGCTTTAGCGACTTAAAGTTTGTAAATACC
Organism: Candidatus Parabeggiatoa sp. nov. 2; assembly: GCA_002085445.1. Taxonomy (GTDB): domain Bacteria; phylum Pseudomonadota; class Gammaproteobacteria; order Beggiatoales; family Beggiatoaceae; genus Parabeggiatoa. Next base: position 2,906 of record NBMI01000258.1, on the reverse strand, counting down.
CGTGCCAGAGTTTTAAGGAATTTTGGAGACGAAAGTCGTTTTTTTTGTTAGAATTTTTTTGTTAGAATTTTTGAGTTTGTAGTAGTCGCTTTAGCGACTTAAAGTTTGTAAATACCCGTGCCAGAGTTTTAAGGAATTTTTGAGACGAAAGTCGTTGTGAGAAATTTTGAGTTTGTAGTAGTCGCTTTAGCGACTTAAAGTTTGTAAGTACCCGTGCCAGAGTTTTAAGGAACTTTGGAGTCGTTGTGAGAATTTTTGAGTTTGTAGTAGTCGCTTTAGCGACTTAAAGTTTGTAAGTACCCGTGCCAGAGTTTTAAGGAACTTTGGAGACGAAAGTCGTTGTTATATTTATTGAAAATACCTGCACGGGTACCTATTTTCACGCTCCTCCTGGGGAGGTGAAAAGGAGGCTCCAACGGGTTCTAAAACTTGAACCAATTTTTATTCCGCTTCAGTTTTATTATTTTAAAAACATAAATAATAAATCATTAATCATTAATCATTAATCATTAATTATTTATGAGCCTTGAAATAAGCTTATCACCCACATTGCAGCACTATCCAAAAACGATTTGATGAAAGTCATACCTATAGGGAGAAATATTAATATTTTGTGCCAGATAGACGGAACGTACTTGAAAAAGGTGAAAATGAAATAAGGGATTGAATTAGCAAGCTATCGATTTTAAGATAATTATTTAGTCCCCTTTAGGGGACTTTCGCTTTCAGACAACTGCTTTAGCTGTTGGCTGTTTTGAAATTAATTTTCTGAAAATCTATAGCATATTTTCAATTCAAATATTAAACTTATACTCAAGATGGAAAAAAATTGGACTTTTTGAAAAACCTCTAGGGGCGTTGCCCCTAGCTTTAATTAATACGCCTTATATATTAATAACCCGTCATAAAAATCCTGCCTTATGCCCACGTTGAATATAAAAATCCGTTTATTCCTAAAAGAAGTTGTACTTTCAGTATAAGATTTCTCCCTCTCGCTCGAAATGACTTATGCAAAAACTCTAGTTTTTCATCTAAATAATTTTGGAATTAAAAACCTCCGAGTATGCCTTACTCGGAGGTTTTCGCTTCGCTAGACGGAGTTTTTAACCAAGTCCAAAATGTCTTATTAAATCACGCCGAAGCCGAAAATGTTACGGATTGGATCGCTCCCTGGCTGAGGCAAGCGAAGCGCCAGCGTTACAAAGGATGTGTCCCAGTTGTCCTACAGACTTATCGTTATCTTGCTGCCCAAACCTTAAGGTTTCTTTTGAGGGCCATGTTGTCAAATTGATGTTCAGGCTAAAGTTTCGCGGAGCGAAACTTTAGCCTGAACTGTTGATTTAATTGATGGCCCTATCGATAAAAACTTGCTACTTGGACAAGTAAGACACACCCAAAAAAACGGATTGGATCGCTCCCCGGCTGAAGCCAAAAAATTGTCCTTTTTTCTTTGCCATTTCCCCAAGCTTCTTGCCCCTTGCCCCTTTATCGGCTAATCGGCTTTTTCCATGTTATCAACACCCTTAGCGTAATTCAGATGATCGGGTGCCACTGCACCCCCTGAAATAATAAAAGTCATAGCCTCATCCACTGTCCAATCCGTCGAAACCACTTTCTCCAAAGGCACAATTTCCAAATAACCAGAGGTAGGATTAGGTGTGGTAGGCACATAAACCGCGGCCAGTTTCTGCCCCGTATCGTCATCCGTCAAAATCTGCGTCACAAATCCTACCGTCTTCATCTGTGGTGAAGGAAAATCGATAAGAACCACTCGCTGAGCACCCTCTGGCTTCTGTTGTAACACCGAAAGGAGTTTCTTAATAGAACCATAGACGGTTTGTATGAAAGGCAGCCGATTCATAATCGAATCAAACATGCTGATGAGACGTTTGCCAATCACAAGCGTCGCTATCCAACCTAACAAATAGAGTGCGACAAGCGTGAATGCCACGGCAAGAATCTGCAAAAACCAAGAATCGGGGGCCAGCCACTCAGACAGTGTCGGTGAAGTTTCCGCCAGTTTTTGCACCACAGGTGTACCGATTTTAGACAATTGAGTGAACAGAAAATTGAAAACCACCCAAGTTAGCCAAATGGGTATCACCGTCAAAATACCAGTGATAAGATAACGAGACGCAGAATGTTTACGAGGTTTTTTTTGACTCATTAAGATCAGACTCCAAAAAGTGGTAATAGGTAATGCGAATTAAGAATGAAAAATGAAAAAAGAAGAATGAACAAAGACTTATTAAATCACTTCTCAATAAGATGTTTTTATAATTCAGTGATTTTTTTTGATTCAATTCAACCCTTAATTCGCATAGGTAATAGATAATAGGTAATTTTCCATTCGCCATTGCCCATTACTCATTAATCATTAATCATAAACTCAGTTTAGACAATGCCTTTCGATAAGCATCATCAATTTCCTTGCCAAACGCGACAAAATAAACCGTATCAATGCCGGGGTTAGCGGTGGTAAACTCGGCCGTTGTTTGTACCGCACAGATCGCTGCGTCAAAAATAGGATAACGAAACACGCCGCAACTAATCGCCGGAAACGCCACGGTTTTCAACTGATTATCTAAAGCCAACCTCAAACTATTGGTATAACAAGAGGCCAACAAATCCGCCTCATTATTTTGCCCACCGCGCCAAACGGGGCCGACGGTATGAATAACCTGTTTGGCAGGTAACTGATAACCTTTGGTAATTTTCGCTTGCCCAGTGGGGCAACCGCCGAGTGTGCGACATTCTACCAATAATTGCGGCCCTGCCGCCCGATGAATCGCGCCATCAACGCCACCCCCACCGAGTAAAGATTCATTGGCGGCATTAACGATAGCATCGACTGCCAATGTGGTTATATCATCATTAATAAGTTTAAGTTGCGTAGACATCTTTTT
>NBMI01000257.1 GCA_002085445.1 Candidatus Parabeggiatoa sp. nov. 2 | reverse complement strand
AAGTCGTTGATGATCGGGATGTCGTTATTATTACTCGTCCAGAGAGTGAAAACGTGGCCCTGATTGCAGCCTCGGAGTTAGAGAGTTTGATGGAAACCGCTCACCTATTGAGTTCGCCCAAAAATGCCTTGCGTTTGCATTCGGCATTAGAAGAATCTAAGCAGAAAACGCTTAAACCTCAAAGTGTTAACGAATTACGTCAAGCGTTATTGGGATAATCTCAAGATATATCAGATCGAAATGCGGTTTTCACATTGCCGGCGGAACATATACAGTATAGTATGTTGGCGTAGGTTTACCAGATGGCAGGATTTTTGTGTTTGGCATAAGACGCCGGCCGGTTATTGACCTATTTTTGTTAGGGATATTTGGACTATTTTGAGGGCCATAAAAGATTTTGGAAGTTTTCAAATTAAGATATGGCCCTCTTTTCGGATTTATTTGACACATTTTTCATTTTTCATTAATATAAGTACCGAATCATTAATTTTATTGTACCATGTCTAAATAAGAATTTTATTCAATTTTAGAATGAACAAATTCTGAAAATTCTAAAATTCTGAAAATTCTGATTAAAAGGATTATTCTGAAAATTCTAAAATTCTGAAAATTCTGATTAAAAGGATTATTCTGAAAATTCTAAAATTCTGAAAATTCTGATTATTTTTTTCTGATTCAGACAATTAACATCACTCATTTTCAACCTTAGGAAATATTTTATGCCAAACCAAGAAAAAAAACCTTACGGTAGTTGGAAGTCTCCGATCCAAGCTGAGGATGTGACAAAGGCAGCCGTGGGCTTTACACAAATCGCCACTGATGGTGACGACATTTACTGGGTGGAAAGTCGGCCCAATGAAGGCAATCGCCATATCGTCGTGAAATACAATTTGAACACCAAAAGCAAAGAAGACATCACGCCGCACGGCTTCAATGCCCTAACCCTGATTTACAGCTACGGAGGCGGTGCGTTAACAGTATCAAAAGGCATTGTCTATTTTTCCAATTACTCCACCCTTGTCGGTGCCAACGATCAGCGAATTTTCCGACAACAGCCGGGCTATGAACCAGTGCCAATCACCGCCACCGTCAAAAAGTGTTATGGCGAAGGCATCATCTACCAAAGTAGCGAAGGTGATCGGCTCGTCTGTGTCGCGGAAGACTTCACCTTAGGCGGCGAATCATTGTTATCACTCATCTCTATTGATACCCAAGGCAAGAAACAAACACTCACGCTTGTCTCGGATGACGAGCCTTCTCCTGACGACTACTACTATTCTTCGCCCTGCCTTAGCCCCAATCAAAAGTACTTAGCCTGGATCAGATGGAATAAACCGCACATGCCTTGGGACAACAGTGAATTGTGGCTGGCGGAACTTGACGACAATGGCTTGCTCATTCCTAACAGCAAGTGCCGGCTCACCTGCGACTCCAACGTGCCTCTCCAACAAGGTGAATCGATCTTTCAACCGCAATGGTCTCCAGACGGCCAGTCTCTTTATTTTGTCTCCGATCGCAACGACGGCTGGTGGAGCCTCTACCGCTATGTACTCGCCAGTCAACAGATCGAACTCGTGTCCAGTCAAGCACCCAAAACTGCCGAGTTAGGCACTCCGCAATGGGTGCTTGGGCTATCCACCTACACGTTCCTATCGGAAAAACAGATCGTGTGTACTTACACCAAAGACGGAATCTGGGCTTTGGCAACCATTAACTTGGAGAACTTCGATTTTAAAACCCTCAATATCAACTTAGAAGAACAGTTTGGCGAGGTAACCAAGATCGAATATGTCCAAACGCTCCAAGGCAAAGTGGTTTTCGTCGCTGGCGGGCCGAGATTACCACACACAATCCTGTCTCTCGATCCCATCACTGGCGCGGTTGAAATGCTTTCCACACCGAATATGCCTAATCCTGATATCCAACAAAACCTGTCAGGATATGAATCGATCACCTTCCAAACGGCAAACGAAGGAGAGATGGTACATGCGTTCTATTATCCACCCTATAACCACGATTACGAGAGGCCTGATCCAGAGGAGGAATTACCACCACTGCTTATCAAGATGCATGGCGGCCCAACAGGAGCGGCTTCAACCACGCTTAATTTAGCAATCCATTATTTTACCAGTAGAGGATTCGGTGTTGTTGATATCAACTACCGTGGTAGTACCGGATTTGGTCGTGCATATCGGCTGTCTCTGTATAAACAGTGGGGAATCTACGATCGCGATGACTGTATTAACGTGGCGAAATCTCTCGCAAAGGAGAATCGGATTGATATCGAGCGCGTCGTTGCACGCGGAACCAGTGCTGGCGGCTACCTCGCGTTGGTTTTAGCAACCTGCACCAATCTGCTTAAGGCCGGTGCGAGTACTGCTGGAATATCCGATCTGCTTCTCCTCTACGCCGGTACTCATAAGTTTGAGAAGTACTATATCGACCAACTGGTTGGAGCAGAGCCACCTGAAGAACTGATGAGCAAAGAACCGGCCGAACGATCAGTCAAAACGTACCAATTACGCTCACCATACTATGTCTCAGATATGCTCAACTCACCGATGATATTTTTCCAAGGCGCTGATGATCCGGTTGTACCTCCGAATCAGACTGAAGTGATTGTCGAAAAACTCCAGAAACAGGGTATTCCCGTTGCTTGCATGATTTTTCCTCATGAACAACATGGCCTCCGCATCGCTAAGAATATCATCCAAGCACTTGAAGCCGAGTTCTACTTCTACTCGCAAATGCTCAATTTTACACCGGCTGACAAGCTCGAATCCATCCATATCTGCAACTGGCAAGGCTCATCATCTGGCGAAGGCAACTCAACTTGCTGTGTTGTCAGTGAACCGTAATCAGTCGTCCAAACTAACGTTTGGCAGGAGTCGTTTAGCAGTCGTCCAAACTAACGTTTGGCAGTCGTCCAAACTAACGTTTGGCTTAAGGTTTCTTTTTGAGGGCCAGGTTATCAAATTGATTGGGCCAGTTTTTATGAATATGCAGTCACATTTTATAAAACCGAGTTCTGTTGAGGGCCAGGTTATCAAATTGATTGAAGCAATCATTAATAAAGCCTGGGGCACCGCCCAGGCAAGCCCCAAAGGGGCGAATTAATAAAGCCTGGGGCATCGCCCCAGGCAAGCCCCAATGCCATTAAGTTAAGGGCTTTGCACGTGGGATTGCCCCTACAAACCGTTATGTAATGTAGGGGCAATCCTTTATGGTTGCCCTCACCCAAAAGCTTACGATTTGGCATTACATTCTTATGCACGTACCGCCTTCCAAGTCGTGAAATCTGCCGCAGGTTACATCAAAGATTGGGCGTTTTTCTTTCATTGTGCCGGATGAAGCACGTCGTCTTCAGGTTTATTGGTCAAACTTATCAAAACATTCGCGGTTAGGGAAAGATGGAGGTAATTTGTCTAATGTCTTGCACTATCTGCGTCAGGAAAGGAAAGTTGATTTCAACTATATCCAAGAAGAAATGAGTAAGATTTTAAATCTCTCTGATTTATACACTAGAAAGGAGGAAATGAAAGACAGACACTTGTACAAAGTCCATTTAGAGGTGGAGGAATTGCCTTTTGCCGGTTTGAGACCTTTTAGTTTGGATAATTTATCTGATGGCACCGTAGGATTGTTGACGTTATTGACGGTACTGAGTGAGAGCAATCCGGTTCCACTTATCTGTATTGAGGAACCTGAACGGTCAATCCATCCTAAAATGTTGAGTCGTTTGGCCTACTATCTTCACGAAGCCGCGCGGCACACACAATTAATTATCACAACACATAATGCTGATTTTCTAGATCATTTCGATCCCTATCAACAAGAATATGTACAAGTATTAGTTGCTTACCGTGATAAAGAACACGCAACCCAATTTGCTCCGATTCGTAATATCCGCAACGTCAAAGCATGGCTTGAAGATTACATGCTCGGCCAAGTTTGGACAATGGGTCAAATTGAAGAAATGCTTGAGGTTGAATAATGCAAAAGTCTATTCGTATCGGATTGATTGTTGAAGCGTAATAGGCGTTCCTTAACGAAGTTTCGTTGTACTTAATTCGTTTATCCGCGTAATTAGTTGTACTTAATTCGTTTATCCGCGTAATTCGTTGTACTTAATTAATTCTTTTGCATACGTTTCTAATAAGTATTCAATTTTAACGTAAATACGCAACATTTTTTAAACCTCCGTAGAGAATAGAAAAACAATCATGCTTGTTCAAATATCCCTATACGAATCAATTCTTTCACCAGTGTTTCGTAACTGAAAACGGGCATGTTAATTTTTTCGCCCGTTAGCATTTGGACTCGTTTAGCTAATTCTTTTGCATACGTTTCTACATCTTTTTTTGAATCAAAAGCGTGAAACCGTAACTCTTCCATAATTTGCTGATAAGTTTCACCTTCTAACAATAAGTCTTCAATTTTAACGTAAATACGCAACATTTTTTAAACATCCGTAAAAAATAGAAATTTTAATAAGACTACCTACAGGTAGAAAACGGGTACTCTCAGCGAGAGTACCCGTCAGCCTCAAGACGACTTATTCTTTAAGTAGTATTCCGCGACTTCTTTATTGACTGCCAAAGTCGTGAAGGCCTTTTGAGGCCCGTTAAAAAACTCAGAGGCGGGTTTGACTTCATTGGCACTTTTGGCTTTTTCTACTAACGCCATTTGCAATTGAAGCCAATTAACGATTTCAGTGTAGTCTAGGGTACCGTGGTGATGTCTGATCTCAATAGTGTCGTGTATCATAAAGGCACTGATATTGAGTTTTAGACGACGGGTGAAAACTAAATCCATGAATTTGGAGGCATTATCAATAAACGTGTCAGCTTGTGAAACAAGCTTAGCACGGCCATCTACTGTCCAAAGAGCGGTCGGTTCGTCTGCGAAACGCGCCATGAATTTACGATAGAACGGTGACAGATTGGAGTTACAGTGAGGATTATCGCAGCGACGGCTGGCGTCAACCAGATAATCAAAAGAATCTTCCAAATTCAGTTGGAGTTTTAAGAGGTTTTTGAAGTGCGGTAATTTCAAATCAGGCTGCACTCCAATATGTATATGTAAACCACAACGGCTATCAACCAAGGCACCCGTTTCTTTCAGCATATTGAGGACATGAGCAATTTGCTCAAAGGCCTCTTTTCCTTGGAGAATTGGTGAGCTAATTTCAAACCCATTTGTGCCATCATGATTTTTGACCGATCTATCGGTGGTGAGTTTCCACTCTTTGCCATATAGGTCATACTGATAAGACGAACCACCGGCCGGGAATTTACTGGGACTAACCCAAAGTGGCACCCGCCCTTGGTTTATGACACCTTCAATTTCTCTCCCTGTTGGAAAGAAAAACTCTATTTCTACCCCGAATCTTCTGGTCTAATTATCACTAGACATGACTAACCTCCTATGAAGGTTTAGTTGTGATGGTGGTGGCCTTGGCATAGTTATGCCTTGGCGCACCTGTTAAAAAACAATAACCCGCTATAACGGTAACTGACAGGTTCTATAGGCTATCTCATTGTTATCAATGTATTTTCGATATCCTCTTTATACTGCAAACGGTTAGGATTTGGACTTTTTATACTCCCCCAGCGCCTCTCAAGAAGGGAGCCAAACCGCGGCAAGTCCCATGTCGAGAGGGAATTTAGGGGTGTGTTTTAAGTCCATTTTTTAATGGTCTTAACTAACTTTAACACAATCCGATATTTTCTCAAACACCTAAATCGGACTACCAATTCTCAACCACAAAACCAGCCTCAACCGCAAGCGGTTCATCCTTGATTTTAGTGGGCACAGGCCTAAGGTAGCCTCCATCAGCTATAAAATGGTTAAGAGAAGTTCAAAAATAAATTTCCGCATGAGCCTAAAGAGTCAAGCAGTTTGGTATTATGCAACCTATTGATATTCATAGATATTATCTCCTATTTACCGTTATAGCGGGTTATTGATATAAAAAGGGGCACCGCCCCTGGCTTGGATATCCTATAGATTTTCAGAAAAATAAATTTTTTAGCAAGCCACCCCTTACACCCCTATCCCCTATCCCTACACGCCTCTCAAAGGGGACTGGAGATAAGCCGTAATCCAACACATATAGGGCCTACGCGTTGACACGTTTTATGACCGGTTAATATCAATTCTTATTAAAGATAAGTTGCAAGAGGCTAATTCGTTTAGTAGCAATATTCGTTGTACTTAATTCGTTTATCCGCGTAATTCATTGTACTTTGTTTTTAAACATAATTCAAATTCTTCAACACAGAGACACGGAGTTACACGGAGTTTCACAGAGAAATTCGTAAGCGTTTGGACTCCAGCCAAACTAAAGTTTGCACGACTGTTCACTTAAACTTCTCACTAATAAACTATGGACGTGAAAGTTTGGTAATGATTGACAGATAAAA
>NBMI01000044.1 GCA_002085445.1 Candidatus Parabeggiatoa sp. nov. 2 | reverse complement strand
TAATAGCTGAAGTGCCCTAAAGGGCACTGAAGACTCAATGCCATATCGTTTGCTTAGAAAAAAATCCTGAATTTACCAGTCCCCTTTAGGGGACTTTAGCTTTGGCTCTTTCTCGTTTATTTCTTAACTTAATGGCATTGAGGCTAAAGCCTACTGAGCCTTTTGCAGTGCCCTGACACGTACAGTAGCTCTTAGACAACGGCTTTAGCTGTTGGCGTTGGGGTGGTATCGAAACTTCCGCTTTACTGTACTAGGTTTGTAGTAGTCGCTTTAGCGACTCACAAGCCGCTCGTTATGTTAAAAGGCTCTTGTTTAGTAGTCGCTTTAGCTTGGACACCAGTTTGGATGCAGGCTGAGAGGGCCGGCTGTGGGCGAAATAAAAAGTGGGCAAGCGGGCTTTGATATTGTGGTATTTTTTGAGATCAGAGTGCCCGCTTACCCACCCTACAAATCTAAAATTCACAATTCGTTTACGTCACAATTCATCATTCACAATTCACCATTCATCATTCATCATTCACAATTCACAATTCACAATTAGATTATTCTCCCATGCTCGCCAATAAGTCCATTTTATGTTCACGCTTCAGCGGTTCAATCAGGTGATTGAGGTTGCCCGCTAAAATCTCGTTCAATTGGTATAGGGTTAAACCAATGCGATGATCAGTGACTCGTCCTTGTGGAAAGTTGTAGGTGCGAATGCGCTCGGAGCGATCACCACTGCCTACTAAATTGCGTCGCGTCTCTGCTTGTTCCGCCTGTTGACGATCACGCTCGGCCTGTAAGAGGCGTGCTTTCAATAAGGAGTTAGCACGGGCGCGGTTTTTATGTTGGGAACGCTCGTCTTGGCATTCCACCACGATGCCAGTTGGTAAATGGGTTAAGCGGATAGCAGAGTCGGTTTTGTTGACGTGTTGTCCACCCGCGCCAGAGGCGCGGAAAGTATCTACCCTTAAATCCGCCGGATTGATTTTAATGTCATCCACCTCTAGCACTTCCGGCATCACCGCTACCGTACAAGCTGAGGTGTGAATACGGCCTTGAGACTCCGTTTTTGGCACACGCTGCACCCGATGTACGCCCGATTCAAACTTGAATTCCGAATATGCGCCCGGCCCACTGACGCGCATGATAAATTCTTTGTAGCCGCCATGTTCACCTGCCGTTTTGTTGATGGGTTCCATTTGCCAACCACGCTGCTCAATATAGCATGCGTACATCTTCGCCAAATCGCCAGCAAATAAGGCCGCTTCATCGCCGCCGGTGCCGGCCCTGATTTCTAAAAAGATATTGCTATTGTCACCGAGTTCTTTGGGCAGTAAGAGTTCTAGCAGTTCTGTTTCTAAACGCGCCTCTTCGGCTTGCGCTTGCGCTAACTCTTCTTCTGCCAAGGCTCGCATTTCGGCGTCTTTATCGCGCAGCATCTCTTTAGCGCCTGCAATGGCTTCTAAATTGTTGCGGTATTGTTGAAAACAATCCACAATGGGTTGAATTTCTGCGTGTTCCTTGGACAAGCTACGAAACTTGTTTTGATCGGCGATGATTTCAGGTTCAGCCAGTAGGGCATCAAGTTCCTGTAAACGCTCAGTGAGATTTTCTAGTTTGGTACGGATAGAATCTTTCATGTTTTGATAACGGGTAATTGGTAATGGGTAATGGGTAATTGTAATTGGCTATTTTTGATGAGCCATTGTTTCGTTCATTTGTACGAGACGGGCTAAGCTAATATCGCTTTGCAAACTTAGTTTATAATACAACAAATTAGGCAATAAGAATTCACAATTCACAATTCACAATTTACAATTCACAATTCACAATTCACAATTCATTATAAAGGAGAGGAGGCTATGTCAGAAACTTCAATGAGTAAGGAGTATTTAGGTATTGCTGATATGATGACAGGCATGATGATGGTGTTTATGTTGATTGCTGTCGCGTTTATGTTAACTGTGGAGGCTTCTAAAAATGAGATTGAGCGTCAAAAAGATGCGATGGCAGAAATTGCCGAAATGGCGGAGCGTAGCCGTTTACAGTTAAATAAAGAATTGTCGGAGGAGTTTGCGGGTAATTTAAAGGCGTGGAACGCTGAGATTTTGAAGGATAATACGGTGCGCTTTAAGGCACCTAAAGTTTTGTTTAAAACGGGAAGAAGTACGTTGCGCCGCCGCTTTAAAAGTATTTTAAGTGATTTTTTTCCTCGTTATATTAATATATTGCAGCGTTATGCCTCAGAGATTGAGGCTGTCCGAATTGAAGGGCATACGTCTAGTGATTGGTTGGGTGCTAATGAGATGGCAACACGTTATCTTAATAATGTTGAATTATCCCAACAACGGGCATTAGCCACGTTGGAATATTGTTATAAGGATACTTCGGTAACGGAAAAGCAACGGGTATGGCTCAGAAAAGTGTTGAGAGCTAATGGCTTGTCTTTTGCTCGGTTGATTTTGAAGGCGGATAAGACGGAGGATGTTGAAAAATCTCGACGCGTTGAGTTTAAAGTCGTTACTAAGGCAGAGGATAGGTTGTATCAAATCTTGGAGCGTTCTCGTTCTGAGTAGATTTAATTGCGTGGAGTGAGTACATTGGGAGGATAGTACAACGGATGACGTGGATGAACGGATTGGTGGGGAAGTACAACGAATTACGCGGATAAACGAATTGGTAGGAAAGTATAACTAATGATGCGGAGTGAGTACAACTAATGGCGCGGAGTGAGTACAACTAATGGCGCGGAGTGAGTACAACGAATTACGCGGATAAACGAATTGGGAGGAAAGTACAACTAATGGCGCGGAGTGAGTACAACTAATGATGCGGAGTGAGTACAACTAATGGCGCGGAGTGAGTACAGCGAATTACGCGGATAAACGAATTGGGAGGATAGTACAACGGATGACGTGGATGAACGGATTAACAATGATGTGAAGTACAACGAATTGCGAGAAGTGAGTCATAACGTGAGCTCGAGTTGAAATTTCAGTGAGTTATATAATTAGTAATTGTATAAGGTATTTATTTATAATGACTTTTAACTCAATAAGTGAAAAAAACCAGCTTTACTGACTCATTTCAGTTTATGGCCCACAATTGTCGGGTTATTAACCTATTAATGTTAAGGGTTTAATACTCAAAAAATTGCCGTTCCAGAACGAAGTGTCGCTGTACTCACTCCTTGTCATTCGTTTATCCGCGCTTGTGTATACTTAGCATCGTCATAAATTGCGCTTTTTTAACAGCCAACAGCTAAAGCAGTTGTCTGAAAGCTCAAGTCACCTAAAGGTGACTAATCTCGCTCGGGGATTTTTCCAAAAGGCCAAAGCGCAAATTGTAACGGTGGACAGTATAGTTGTACTACGTCACCGCCAATCCGTTTATCCGCGCAATTCGCTGTACTCAATTAGTTGGACAACGTCACCGCCAATTCGTTTATCCGCGCAATTCGCTGTACTCAATTAGTTGGACAACGTCACCGCCAATTCGTTTATCCGCGCAATTCGCTGTACTCGGTTTGAGTAATTCGCTGTACTCGGTTTGAGTCATTAGCTGTACTACGTCACCGCCAATCCGGTACTACGTCACTACTAATTCGTTTATCCGCGTAATTCGCTGTACTCGGTTTGAGTAATTCGCTGTACTCGGTTTGAGTCATTCGCTGTACTCGGTTTGAGTCATTCGCTGTACTCGATTTGAGTCATTAGCCAAAGCTGAAGTTTTGGATTCCATGTTATTAGGAGGGTGTTTGTTATGAGAATAGAGGAAATGCCGTTAATAGTGGCTGTTGTGGTGGCCGTCTTTATGAGTATTTTGGCTGTGAAGGATTATAGGAGTTTTAAAAGGGGGCAGCATGTTGATTATAAGTCGATGATTGTTAGTCTCGGTATTTTGGGCACTTTTTCTGGGATTATTTTGGGGTTGTGGGATTTTGATAGCGAAAATATTTCTGAGAGTGTGCCTAAATTGCTGGATGGTTTGAAATTGGCTTTTTTTACGTCTATTTTTGGTATGGCGTTGTCAGTCTTGTTGTCGGTGTTACAGGCGCAACCTGAAAAAAAGCTTGAGACTGATACGCTGCTATTGGATATCAAGCAACAATTGGAGAAGGCTAATCAATCCTTGGCGGCCGTTTTATCCCTTGCTAATCAGCAATGGAAAAAGACTAATCAATCGCTGGAGAAATTGCTAAACGCTCAACCAGAGATTAAACAGCAATTAGAAACGGCTAATCAGAACCTAGCGGCCGTTTCTGAGGATGTTAAACAATTCCGAGCGAGTTATCAGCGTTATCAGCACCCGCATCGCTTTGTCAAACGAGGTGCAAATGGGCAACTTCTGTCTGAAGAGGCTACAGAATGGGCCGCTGTTCAGGATAATGAAACAGGGCTGATTTGGGAAGCGAAAACCAATGATGGCAAATTACAGGATAGTCAGCATACTTTTACTTGGTATGATCCTGAAGGTGAGGTGGTGGGCAAAGAGAATGGCGGAAGTTGTCAAGGTTGCCGGTGTGATACGGCGGCTTATGTGGCGCGCATTAATGAGATGAAATTGGCTGGCGCGAGTGATTGGCGAGTGCCGACGATAGCGGAGTTGGAAACGTTGCTTAAGGATAAAAGCGTTATTGATAAACGCTATTTTCCTGATATCCACCCCGATTGGTATTGTTCTGCAACGCCTCATGCGGAGAAAGGCCTTTGGTGTTTTTATGTTGAGATGGGGCAGCGGGGGCAGAGTCCGTTTGGTTATGGGCATTTGGTGTTGACGCGAAGTTTAATGATGAATGATTAATGATGAATGATTAATGATTAATGATTAATGATTAATGATTAATGATTAATGATTAATGATTAATGATTAATGATTAATGATGAATGGTGAATGATTAATGATTAATTAATTAAACTTTGGTTTTTTTTACTGAAGCGGAATCTTTTCGGGGATCATGTTTTCTCGCATAATGAACTTATCTACTCACCACCCCTGATTAATGATGAATGATTAATGATTAATGATGAATGATTAATGATTAATGATTAATGATTAATGATTAATGAAACGTAGTAACGAGCGGAGCGAGATAATTCAAGAATAGTTAATTTATTGTTTTTAAAATAATAAAATTGAAGCAGACTAAAAATGGGATCACGTTTTAGAATCAAAGGAACCTCCTTTTTATCACCCCACCGTACCACCAACAAATCCGAGTTTTTGGAAATATCGGATTTCTCAGAGAGTTAAAGAAATCCGATTTTTTGGAAAAATCGGATTTCTCAGAAAATTTTCAAAAACCGAAATTGTTAATTATTAACAATTAATTGTTAACAATTAACAACAATTAATCATTAATCATTAACAATTAAAAAACAATTAATCATTAATCATTAATCATTAATTATTAAAAACGGGCCCTATTTCCGCTACAAAACCGTAATTGTTAATTGCTAATTATTAATTCGTTAACAATTAATTATTAATGATTAATTATTAATTATTAATGAAGGGTAAAGTACATAGAGCGCAGAGTGCAACAAGGCAAGAACGCAAAGTGCTAAGTCCACGCAGCCGCAGCAGCACGAACACCAATCCTGCCGTAGCGGTAGTCCGACGAGTTCCTGACACGGTAGGCAGTACGGCAGTAGTTAGGGTCGTTGCCGAACGAACCGCCCCGGAGCAGTCTCCCCCCTCCCTCTTTTACCTCTTGCCAAGCACTGCCATCTGTGGGTGCACCCTGGTAGTTTTTATGCCAAACATCAGCACACCATTCCCAGACGTTGCCGTGCATGTCGTATAGGCCAAACGCATTAGGTGGAAAACTGCCGACATCGGTTGTTTCTTTACGATAAACGCCCTTTGGCTCTGAGGCGTAGATATAATCACCATTGTAATTCGCCAAATCAGTGGTAATCGTTTTGCCAACATGAAACGGGGGTTTGGTACTATCACCGGCGCGGCAGCCGTATTCCCATTGCGCCTCGCTTGGTAAATGATATTCTTTACCAGTGAGCTCGGAAAGTCGCTGAAAGAATTTGACCGCGTCATCCCATGAGATAGTTTCTACCGGGCGATTTTGGCCTTTAAAATGGGACGGATTGTTGCCCATCACCGCCTCCCATTGCGCCTGTGTAATCGGGTATTTGCTCATGTAAAAGGATTTTATCGTGACTTTGTGTTCGGGGCCTTCATCGCTAGAACGGCCCTTCTCCGTTTTAGGGGAACCCATCATAAACGTTCCGCCCGGCACCTGAACCATTTCTATTGCAACACCATTAACCCGTTCAATGTGTTGTTTCGCGGTATGAGGACGGCGATTGGTAATTTTACCGTTGGCATCAACGGTAACCACTTCAAATTCAAATTCGGTTTCCTCTCCTTTATTAACGGCGCGATGGGCGGGTTTTTGGCTTTCTCTCGCTTTGTCAACAGAGGGCCGGGAGGATTTTTGGTTTTCTCTTGCTTTGTCAACAGAAGGCTGGGCGGATTTTTGGTTTTCTCTTGCTTTGTCAACAGAGGGCCGGGAGGATTTTTGGGTTTCTCTTGCTTTGTCAACAGAAGGCTGGGCGGATTTTTTGGTTTCCTTCCCTTTGTCAACGGCGCGCTGGGCGGGTTTTGGGCTTTCCTTCCCTTTGTCAACAGAGCTTTCTCCACCTTGATCAACGGCGCGAGGGGCGGGTTTTTGGATTTGACCGTTCTGAATAATAATGCGTCCTTCGCTGTGTTGTTCGGGCGGTAATTCATTCTGATTGGGTTGCCATTGTGACAGGTATTCGCAGCCTAAGTGTTTCGATAAATGCGCCGGCAATTGCCAACCAACAAAATATCGGCCATTCTCTTGAAATAATACCGGCACCCCATCCCAGTTATCCATCACCGGAATGGCCACATATTCTAACGGAGAAATAAACGTCAATACCTGACGCGGTTGTTTTAAGGCCTCCAGCGGCCGCGGCGCGGTAATCATCGCCGACGATAACAGCGGTTGTTGTAAGGACTGTTGGATTGGCGCTAACAGTTGGCGTATTTCACGTAAGTCATTGACATACTGTTGCTGTTCGGCCGCTCGGACACCGTCTAAATTGACCGCGTATAGTATCGTGTCTGAGAGTTGTTCAATATGTAATTTTATATCTTTGGTGTCGGCCGCGAGTTGTTCTAAGAGTTGTTGTTTTTTATCCCCAAAAATGAGGGAATTCATGCATTTATAAATATCATGGCCGGTTGTGGCGGCTTCAAATATTGTTAAGGCGGTTTCAAGCATGGGTGTTCTCCTGTTGGAATCTAGCTGGAGTCCAAACCTTTAGGTTTGGACATCGTTGCCAATGAGGGCTGCATGATACAGGAATTTGTGGTGAATGTACAGTTTATTATGTGGAGTGGGTGCAATGGATTGGGAGGATAGTACAACGGATGACGTGGATGAACGGATTGATCGGATAGTACAACGGATGACGTGGATAAGCGGATTGGGAGTGACGTACAGCTAATTGCTTAAATCAAGTACAACTAATTACTCAAATCGAGTACAGCGAATTACTCAAATCGAGTACAGCGAATTACGCGGATAAACGAATTGGGAGGAGAGTACAACGGATGACGTGGATGAACGGATTGGTAGAAAATGATGCTCAGTACAACTACTAACGCGGAGTACAACGAATTACGCGGATAAACGAATTGGTAGGAAAATACAGTTAATGATGTGAAGTACAACGAATTGCAAGAAGTGAGTCATAACGTGAGCTCTACTTGAAACTGGAAATTTCAGTGAGTTATATATTTAGTGATTGTGTAAAATAGTTATTTATTATGACTTTTAAATCAATAACTGAAAAAAATAGGCTTTACTGACTCATTTCAGTTTATGGCCCACAATTGTCGGGTTATTCACGTATTAATATTAAGGGTTTAATACTCAAAAAATTGCCGTTCCAGAATGAAGTGTCGCTGTACTTACACCTCGTCATTCGTTTATCCGCGCTACAGGTTCCACCTGTGGCTATTCTATTCATATTCAACCCCTTTGGGGTTGGTGCGTCGGGGGCATCTTTCCCACAGGTTCCACCTGTGGCTATTCATATTCAACCCCTTTGGGGTTGGTGCGTCGGGGGCATCTTTCCCACAGGTTCCACCTGTGGCTATTCATATTCAACCCCTTTGGGGTTGCTGTGTTAATAAGCTATCAATAATGTACGTCACCGCCAATTCGTTTATCCGCGCAATTCGCTGTACTCGGTTTGAGTAATTCGCTGTACTCGGTTTGAGTCATTAGCTGTACTACGTCACCGCCAATCCGTCATCGCTTTAACTTTTTTAGGAGGAATAATAAGGAATGGGCAAAACAACCGGATTTATGGAATTCAATCGCCAAGATCGCACCTACGCACCTGCGGCGGATCGCACCCAACATTATCGTGAGTTTGTGATACCGCTGATGGCTTCAGAGGTGAGTCAACAAGGCGCACGCTGCATGGATTGCGGCATTCCTTTTTGTCACAATGGGTGTCCAGTCAATAACATTATTCCAGATTGGAACGATCTGGTTTATCAGCACCGCTGGCGCGAAGCCTTGGCCGTTTTGCACAGCACTAATAATTTCCCTGAATTTACGGGGAGAATTTGTCCGGCCCCGTGCGAGGCCGCTTGCACGCTTAATATAGGCGACGAACCGGTAACCATTAAAACCATCGAATGTGCCATTGTTGATAAAGGCTGGGAGGAAGAGTGGATTAAACCACAAATGCCCACTTATCGCACTGGTAAACGGGTTGCGATTGTGGGTTCTGGGCCTTCTGGACTGGCTTGCGCCCAACAACTCGCACGGGCAGGACATGAAGTTGTGGTGTATGAAAAAAATGATCGCATGGGCGGCTTGCTCCGTTACGGCATTCCTAACTTTAAGATGGAAAAACAAATCATTGATCGCCGTCTGGCACAAATGCAAGCCGAAGGCGTGGTATTTAGCCCCAACACTCATATCGGTGTCGATATTCCGGCCAAACAATTACTAGAAGAATATGATGCTGTTGTCTTGACAGGTGGTTCCGAAAAACCGCGCGATTTACCGGTGCCTGGACGCGAATTAAAAGGCATTCATTTTGCCATGGAATTTTTGCCCCAACAAACGAAGCGTGTCTTTGGTGACAAGACTCCAGAAGCAAGCCTTATCACGGCCACCAACAAACATCTGGTGGTTATTGGCGGTGGCGACACTGGTTCCGATTGCATTGGCACTTCCGTGCGTCAAGGGGCCGCTTCTATCACACAACTAGAAATCCTACCGAAGCCGCCCGAAAAGGAAAATAAGGAACTCACTTGGCCGAATTGGCCGAACAAACTGCGAACCTCTTCTTCCCAAGAAGAAGGCTGCCAGCGAGACTGGAGTGTTTCCACCAATTCCTTTGAAGGCGACAATGGACATGTCAAGAAAATCAATCTAGTGCGAGTCGAATGGCAAAAAGACGCAAATGGCCGCTGGCAAATGTCGAAAATAGCGGGCAGCGAATTTGAACTCAAAGCGGATTTAGTGTTATTAGCGATGGGCTTTGTGCATCCGGTGCATGACGGAATGCTCAAAGAATTGGGTGTTACATTGGATGGACGAGGCAATGTCCAAGCAGACACCAACAACTACCGAACCACCATCGACAACGTATTTGCTGCTGGCGATATGCGCCGAGGGCAATCCTTGGTTGTTTGGGCAATCCGCGAAGGGCGACAAGCTGCACGCGCCGTGGATGAATATTTGATAGGCTTTTCTGAGCTGCCGAGATAGTTATTTTAATGAAAAATGAAAAATGAAGAATGAAAAATGAGTTATTTGCTGAGTTTTCAACACGGAGTTCACAGAGTATCACAGAGTTACACAGAGTTTAATATTTTTTGGTGAACTTTATTTGGACTATCTGGTTTGGGGGCCATAAAATACTTTTTCAGCTTTCAAATTAAGTTATGGCCCTCTGTCGCGCTTCATATTATTGATACTTTTTGTAGGTGTTTTGTTGCTTAAGTGAACGTCAGGCGATAAATCGCCTACTACAAACGACTACAAACGAAATTGCCTACTATAAACGACTATCTGGTTTGGGGGCCATAAACTAGTTTGGATGTTTTAAAATTAAGTTATGGCCCTGCGCGTCATTATTGATACTTTTTGTAAGTGTTTTGTTGCTTAACTTAATGGCAGTGAGTTTTCACTAGTTGTTCTTAACATTTTACCCATTCTGGGTAAAGAGCTTAAAAAAAACACAAATTTAACAAAATTCTGTTAATTGGCAATACCGCAAAATTCGGCAGAAAGGCCGCTTTTCTTCAGCGACAAATCACCAACTTAGGTTCGATTACTGCTTTATTTTGCGCTATTGCGTTAATTGATTTTAATAGACGGTAAAATTTTACTAACATCAATATCTTGAAGTGGGCCGAGCGGATTCTTTTTGTCTTCGTATTTGGAGACGTTAGGCTCACCGCCCCAGACTTTGTGAACCACTAAGTCGTCATTCAACACAATCAGAGCGTTAAACCTCCAACCTTTCGTGGCTTTTTTTCGTCTGAAGTTCAACAAGTCAAGAAAGAAATTACCATAGCGTTTACTATCGAGCATTTCTGGGGAAACTTCGTAACCTTGGCAATGCTCTCTGGCTCTTAAACAGGTTTGTACGCCCGGATCAAGATCCTCCAATCGGATAGATTGGTTAGGCATAAATCGTTCGATTAATTCCAGATAAGTAATCAGTCTAACATTCGGTGTCTCAAACGGATCGAAGCCGAGTCCTTTTAAATCTTTGCTGGTCGTTTTTTGGGGCGCTATTTCGTCAAAAGCTTTTTTAGCGTCTTCAAAACTTTGCCAAGGCGATTTTGTCGCTTGTTTAACGGAAGGCAACAGACTGGCGCAACCGCTGCCCATTAGTGAAAACACCAGTATGCTTGCGACTAAAAAAACGGTTTTGTTCATGTTTGTTATCCTGTATATACTAATGAAAAATGAAAAATGAAAAATGAAAAATGACTTATTTAATCTAAGTCGATAATTTTATTATTAATTTAATTAGCCGTTCAGTTGTCATTTTCACGGAGTTGAAGTACGTTCCGTATAGTTACTAATGAAAAATGAAAAATGAAAAATGAAAACTAAGCCGATAATTTTATTATGAATTTAATTAGCCGTTCAGTTGTCATTTTCACGGAGTTGAAGTAGGTTCCGTATAGAAGTATAAGCTTTAGTTTGTACGGTTCAATCTGGGTTTTTTACAAACTTTATGCCAATAAAAGGATTGAAACACATTTTTAATGGTTCGGACAGGAAAGCCAGGGGCGGAAAGCCAGGGGCGGAAAGCCAAGGGCGGAAAGCCAGGGGCGGAAAGCCAGGGGCGGAAAGCCAGGGGCGGAAAGCCAGGGGCGTTGCCCCTGGCTTTAATAAAACGCCCCGTTGGGGCTAGATTAATATAGTATAGCCAAGAACTAGGGGCGTTGCCCTTGGCTCCGTTGGAACTTTAATAAGATGCCCATCGGGGCTAGGTTTTAAAGCCCCAACGGGGCGAATTAATCTAGCCAAGGGCAACGCCGTTTCCATTCAAGCCGTCGGAATTCTAGCCCCTTTGGTACGATATTAATATAGCCAAGGGCAACGCCGTTGGAAAGAAAGCCCCTTTGGTACGATATTAACGTGAGTTCGACTTTAATTTTCTTGCTTGTTATAGAAATTTTATATTAATCAATTGTTTGACAATAATTAATTGATAAAACGAACTTTTTTACTATTAAACCCTTAACATTAATACGTCAATAACCGAAAATTGTGGGCCATAAAGTGAAATGAGCCAGTCAATGTGTTTTTAACTGATTGATAATCAAGTAATTATAAATAACTAGTTGATAGAATTAGTAATTCTATCAATCACTGATAATTAAGGTAGAACTCACGTTATTAATATAGCCAAGGGCAATGCCCTTTCCATTCAAGCCCCTTTGGTACGAGATTAATATAGCCAAGGGCAACGCCGTTGGAACTTTTGGATTCCTGCTAAACGACGACTGCCAAACTAAAGTTTGGACTCCTAAGTTTGGACTCTTGCTAAACGACGATTGCCAAACTAAAGTTTGGACTCCTAAGTTTGGACTCTTGCTAAACGACGATTGCCAAACTAAAGTTTGGACTCCTATAAAAAAACCTCGCCTGTTTTAAAAACAGGCGAGGTTTAGTTTTAATTCACATCCGGCAGATATCTTATTTTATCTTAACTTTTTTGGAGCCAGTTTCACCTTTGTTATCTGTCCAAGTCAGTTTCACTTTATCTCCCTTAGCGCCCCCTTTGAATTTGAAGGCCAAGAAAGGATTTTGAGAAACACCACTACTCCAGAGGGCCGACATCACGACTTTATCGTTGTGTTCACATTTCACTTCTGTTATGAAATGACCGGGTGTCGGATTGCCATCCTTGTCTATGCTTGGCCTTTCCATAGGATGTTTAATCAAGGCCTTCACTGTGGTGATGCCACCTTTGAGCTTGGCTCTGAGACGTATTTTTGCCACGGGTTATCCTCCTTTTGTTAGCCGCCACAACCGCCGACGGTGACTTTGACGTTTTTACGGGCCGCATACAGTTTGCCATCTGCTTTTACCACGACGACGATGTCAGATGTTCCACCCATTTTAATGCGGGTTTTGACATAGCCTTCGGCATTGTCAGCAAAGTTAAATTGAGCCACTAATGGCACCGGATTTTTTTCCGAGATAATCGCAATGGATTCTACCTTGGACAAGTCAGCCGTCACCTCAACAGGTACTACCGCACCATTTTCAGCAATGTCAGGCGCGATAATAGTAATCTTGTCAGTCTTTTGGGTGTCAGGACTTGTAAACAAAGCCGTTAAGGCTTCGTCGACTGTTTTAGCTTCAAAAGCCGTTTTAGGCCAATCGGCCATAACGGCTTGTGGCAGCACAGTTGTGCCGAATGCCATCGCACCGCCCGTGGCGAGGACACCTTTTAAAAAGGCTCTGCGTGGTAGATTCATCAAAGTTTCCTCCTAAATGATAAGTTTTTCATCCTTACTATACTTGACACCTAATTAATGATTAATGATTAATGATTAATGATTAATGATTAATTGTTAATTCCCCCGTTGAGGTTTCGGCCCATTTTCCCCGTTGAGGTTTCGGCCCAATTAATAATTAATCATTAATTGTTAATCATTAATTATTATTTTCCCCTACGGGGTTGGGGCCGAGCTATAACGAATAATGGCATTGAATTTATGGCGGCGCTTAACCCATTACCAGTTTCTTGACGCTTTCTGCTCTTCTAGCCATTCCAGTTGTAATTCCTGTAAGCGTGCATTAATGCGCGATGCCAAGTAAAAATCAAGGCCATCGCCAGAAAGTGCCATTTCAAGTTGCTTAACGGCAAACCTTGTTTGGCCGATGATATAATAATGTTCCGCCAATGCTAAATGCGATTCTGCTTTTGCCCCCGTCGATTGATAAGCTCTCGCCAACAGACGGTAATAGTGGGGATTTGATGAGGCCGATATTTTCAACAACACCGCTTTAGCTTTTTGCGCCGCGTTATTTTGCAACAACTTCTCAGCATATTCGAGGCCTAACATTTTATCGCCCGGATAAACGCGCAAGGCTTGTTTATATACCCGCATGGCTTTAGCATCGTTATTTTGCAATACTGCTAACCTTGCTTTCAATAAGCGATATAGAACTCTATCGCCTTCGTGTTTTAATAGCCAATCAATTTGTGTTTGCACACCGTTGCTTTGCCTAGTGGCGAGTAAGGTTAGCGCGAGGGCGTAACGGGTGGCGCGTTCATCACGATAGTGCTTTTCTTTGAGCATTCTTTTTAATGTTTTTAATAATTTGATATCGTGGGGTATCGCGCTTGTACTTGGGCGGATATTTTACGGCGCGATCACGCGCTTCGGCAATACGATCCGTTGTTACGGGATGGGTGCGTAAAAATTCGGGAACATTGCCATAATAGCGACTCGACGCTTGTAAACGTTCAAAAAACTTTGGCATAGCGCGTGGATCAAAGCCTGCACGGGCAAGGGTTCGCATCCCAACGCGATCGGCCTCTTTTTCATGGGTACGGGTAAAATTAATCTGCATTTGGATATTGCCAGCTATCACAGCAGCAGCAGCGGCTTCTCCGAGTTGTGGACTACCGGCCGCGCCGGCGATTACCACAGCGGCAATCATTGCCGCCAGCGCGGGTAAAGAAAAACGTTGAGAGGCCTCAATGATGCGGGCCGTATGGCGTTGAGTCACATGGGCAATTTCATGGGCGAGTACTGAGGCAAGTTCACTTTCGCTACGAGTCATTAAAATTAAGCCACTATGTACGCCCACAAAGCCGCCCGGCACGGCAAAGGCGTTAATAGAGGAGTCTTTGACGACAAAAAACTGAAAACGCTGCTCAGGATTATCGCTGTATGAGGCGAGACGAGAACCCACGTCATTGAGATAATTATTAATTTGGGCATCGTCTACAACTTCCACCTGGCGACGCAATTGACGGACAAAGGCTTCGCCCAATTTTTGTTCGTCCGCCTGTGATATCACCGTGTTAGCGGAAATGCCCATATCAGGCAATTCTATCGCCGCGCCGGGTAAACAAATCACGCTTAATATTATTAAGAGCCAAGAACGCATAGTCATTAGTAATTGATCGTTGGTAAAGGGTAATGGATAATATGTTTGTAGTATATGTTTGTAGTAGTCGCTTTAGCGACTTAATCTCGTTAAGGCGTACACTATACTAACACTACTAACACGACTACACGACTAACACGACTAACACGACTAACGTGAGTTCGACTTTTCAATAAGTTATATCAATTCTATTTAATATCAATCATTTTACTGTAATTAATTGATGAATAATACCTTTTAAACAAAATATCAACCCTATTTTTTAGACGTTAATAACCCAAGATTTGTGGGCCATATGCTGGAACGAATCAGTACAACTAATGGGTTTTGTTTTTAACTGATTGATAGTCAAGTCATTATAACTAACTAATTGATATAACGACTCATTTTATAAGCCATTGATATTTAAAGTCGAACTAACGTTACTAACTTATATACGGAACGTACTTCAAATCCGTGAAAATGACATGCCGGAACAGCTAAAAAAAATCATCTAAAAATTAGAGACTTATCCGTAATTGAGTCATTTTTAATTTTTAATTTTTAATTTTCCATTAGTATACATGCCATGCCCCTACGTGCCATTTGCTTTGATTTAGACGATACTTTGTGGCCTTGTGAGCCGGTGATCAGTCACGCTGAACAAGTGTTATATGATTGGCTTAGTGAGCATTATCCGCGCTTGACACAGCAATTTAGCATTGAGGCCCTGCGCTCTGTGCGTCAACGTGCGACAGAAGAACATCCACACTTGCGTCACGATTTGGTGGCCCTACGTAAACTAAGTTTAGCACAAGCGGCCGTGCTTGCCGGTTTAAGCGACAGTTTAGTTGAACCGGCCTTTGAAATTTTTATGGAGGCGCGTCATCAAGTTGACTTATATGATGATGTGCTGCCAATCTTAGAAAAACTACGCCAGCGTTATATTTTGTGTGCATTGACTAATGGCAATGCAGATGTGCGGCGAGTGGGATTAGGGCATTTGTTTGATGTCGCCTTATTCGCCAGAGAGATTGGGGCCGCTAAACCGCATCCAGCGCTATTTAACGCAGCCTGTCAATATGCAAAAGCTTTGCCAGCACAAGTGGTGCATGTTGGCGATGATGCTATTTGCGATATAGCGGGCGCATCGGCCGTCGGCATGCGTACTGTCTGGATTAACCGTTACCAAAAAATAGGGTATGGTGCATTAACACCCGATGCAACAATTACGTCCTTGACAGAATTGGAATCTTTGTTGCTGCTATGGGATGAGGCATAAGTATAAGTACAAGGATTGTATATAATAAGGGATTTTTGTTTAGAGCCTCAAATCACGTCAGTCAGCTTTTTCTTCATAACTACAAGGATTGTATATAATAAGGAATTTTTGTTTGGAGCGTGTTTTAAAATTCTACTTAACTCATTGTTTTATAACCAATACACTATTTTATAAGTGATTGATTCTTGGATTTTTAAAACATGCTCTTAGCAAACATTGGAGGTGTTTTCCAAACATCCTCTAATAATCTGAGGTATCTATGAGTTATCTTGAGCAACTGAAGAATGAAGCGCAAGTACGTCAAGCACAAGATCGCGCAACGGAATTAGAACGACAACAGCAACAAGCGCAACGAGAAGAACTTTTTCGTACTCAGGTTAAACCAACACTAGAACGATTGCGCCACTACCTGCGTGAATTGGCTGAGCAACTTAACTATCTTAAACCAGACACACGAATCACTTATGAAATCAAAGGCTATGGTGATATTGACGATTTTCAACCACAAAATTATCGGGTAATACTTCTTGACGAACTCAACGCGATAAGAGAAGGTAAATTGACTCGACACTTGGCACAAGAAAGTGGTTTTACAGACACCCGTAGCAATTTTGTGTTACGCTTTCGTTGTCAAACGCCATACAAAATCCGTTTTCAAAAACGCAAAAAGCGCGAAATGGCGTTACAGAAAGACTATTTATTGAAACACAACATACGTTTCAGTTGCGAAGAAGAAACGGATGCCAACTTTCAGCTTACAAGAGCAATCTTTGTAATCGAACCGGTAATTTATGTCGATTTTGAGTTTGTAGCTAATTTCAAAGCCAGTGCGATTGACTTGACAGTGAAGAATTTTGCAAAATTCGGCAAGAAAATTTACACCTTAGCGCCTGACGAAATCAATGATCCTTTTTTAGATGAATTGGCGAAATACATCACGAGGCAACCCAATAATCTCGTGTTGCGTGAAAAAAATCAGTCAGCGCACCGACAAAGAAAGATTCTCCAATCGGGATTACAAACACACCCAAAAACACTAGCGAGCAAACCACAGCTGAGCGAACAACAAACTCTCCATTCTGGATCACAAACACAACCAAAAACGCAGCTAAGCAAACCGCAGCTGAGCGAAAAAAAGCCAACGTCAACCGTGGAAGACTCTGACGAATTTGATGAATGGTTACGCATACAAGAACAACAACTTGCTACCACCCCAACTACAACGAAAAAAGGGCTGTTTAGATTGTTTGGGAAGTGAAATTGTTTGTAGTAGTTAGTTTGTAGTAGTCGCTTGTAGTAGTCGCTTTAGCGACTTAATCTTGGATATTAATCTCGTTAAGGCGATAAATCGCCTACTACAAACTACAAACCAAACCTATCTCAAAAAAATCCCTTATTATATACAATCCTTGTAGTTCATTGTTTTATAAGCAAGAGACTATTTTTCAAGTGATTGATTCTTGGACTTTTTAAACACGCTCTTATTCTCGTTAAGGCGATAAATCGCCTACTACAAACTACAAACTACAAACTACAAACCTATCCTATCTAAAAAACTCGAGTTATCCCGTTGTACTCAACCATTTTTTGAGCATCTTTGCGAGAGAAGGTTGTGCAATGGGTTTAGGCAAAAAATCATCTGTACCAGCTTCCTTACATCTTTCTATATCTTCGGTTGTAGCAGTCGCCGTTGTGGCAATGATAGGCAAATGGCTATTTGAGTGTTTTTCACGTTGGCGGATGCGTTTGGTAGCAGCGCAGCCATCTAATACAGGCATATGTATATCCATCAGCACCAAGTCATAATGCTCATTAGTACTCATCTTTATAGCTTCTTGGCCGTTATTAGCAATATTGACAGAAAAACCCATCTCTTCCAACATCATTTTTTCCACCATCTGATTGGTTTCGTTGTCATCCACTAACAAAATATGTGCGGCCTTCACAGCTTCAGTCGGTGCTTTAAGCCATTTGTCCAACATTTCTTCAAGGGTCGCCTTGGCAACGGGTTTAGCCAAGGCATCGTCCATACCGACTTCAACACATTTATCCAAGTCACTGGTAATAACATCGGCCGTCATAGCAACGATGGGTAAATGGGTATTTGTCCCAACTTCACGCTGACGGATACGTTGGGTAGCCGCATAGCCGTCCAATACGGGCATGTGAACATCCATCAGCACCAAGTCATAATGCCCGTCAGCAACCATATCGACGGCCTCTTTACCGTTATTGGCGATATCCAGTTGACAGCCAAGCTCTTCCAACGTCATTTTTGCCACAATCTGATTGATTTTATCGTCTTCCACCAACAAAATATGATGAGTCGGTTGCGGTAAATCAGCCGCTGGCGGTGCAGAAGTTGACTCAAGTACTGGCGTGAAAGAGACTGTTTCTGGTAACTGAAGTTGTGGTAGAGAAACAGACAAGTGTGTAACAGGGGCTTCTACAACCGGCAAGCTAAGCGTGAACCAAAACGTGCAACCTTTTCCCTCTTGGGTTTCCACGCCTATTTTGCCACCCATAAGCGCTATCAGTTGGCGGCAAATAAATAAACCTAAGCCGGTGCCCCCATATTTACGGCTAGTAGAAGCATCAACTTGATGAAATTTATCAAACAAACGCTGCACTTCGGATTGATCAATTCCAATCCCGGTATCAATCACGGCAACTTTTAACACGGCATTGCCATCAACAAGATTTTCCAGCACCACCGACACTGTGACACTGCCCTCATTGGTAAACTTAATAGCATTACTCACCAGATTGAGTACGACTTGTCTTAAGCGATTATTATCACCCATGACTTGTTGAGGAATAGTGTCACTGGTTTGTATTTCTAAACTTAAACCTTTTTCTTGTGCGCGAATGCGTAACAGTGTGACTGCATTTTCAATGGTTTGCAAAAAATCAAAAGGAACTGTCTCCAACTCCATTTTACCCGCTTCGATTTTGCTCAAATCAAGCAACTCATTGATAATATTTAATAAATTGTTTCCAGACTCGTAAAGAATATTGAGTTGCTGAGATTGTTTTTGATTGAGCGGCGTATTTAAAATTAATTGCGCCATCCCCAAAATGCCATTCATCGGGGTGCGTAATTCATGGCTGATATTGGCGACGAATTCAGTTTTAGCACGGTTAGCAGCTTCCGCTTTTTGGCGCTCGACTTCTAATTCGGCGTTTAATTGTTGAAGACTTAAAGTACGTTGTCGTACTTTTTCTTCTAACTCAAAATTAGCCTGTTCGATTTGCTGTAGCGCCGTTCGCAAGCGCATAACCATTTGATTAAAGCAAACAATCAGTTCGCCAATTTCATCGTTTTGGCGGGGAGGCAATTGTACGTCTAGGTTGCCGTTACCAATTTGATGACTGGTTTCGGCAAGGGTACGAATAGGTTCAATAACCAGAGAATTGAGTGTGAAAAAAAGCAAAATAAAGGTCATCACAATGCTTACCAACGTAGCGACAGCAAACAAGAGTTTTAGCGGTTGTCCGGTGACTAAGACATCTTCTTCTGGCACGAGCGCGAACAAATATAAGTCGTGATGTAGTCGCCTACCTTGTATGTAGGCTGTGTGGTAGTCAGCCAATGTGATTAAAAGTGGCTTGTTATTTTTGAGTGACTTGTCCTCCTTGAGTGGCTGAATCAATTGAGTCAATGCCGAAGTCGGCAACTGAGACAAGACGCTTGTCATGCTTTGGGGAGGCTGATATAACACCCGCCCTTGTCCATCCGTGAGAAGTAAGTAGCCATTCTCACTGATTTCGCCAATTTTGATGTGTTTGGTCAAAAAATTGGGGCGCATAGTAATCAGCAAATAGCCCCATGGTAAAGCAGTCGTGTTTTTCAGCGCTTGTGGGAAAAATCCAGGTGGGAAGAGTTTTTTAGCAATGATAAAATCAGGTTCTTGTTTATCGATATTATTGATAAAAAAGACATCAATTCGGTTAGGAGAGTTTTGAATAGATGAAAAATACGGGGTTTCGTCTTTCCATGAAGTATTATGTTGACGATTGTCATTCAAAAAGCGGGAAACTTCGGAGCCATTCGGGAGCAAAACACGAATTTTATAGTAATCTTGATAGGCATTCTTGTGAATGTTAAACAGAAGCGACATGCGAAGCTGCATGGCTGCCAGAGCCCGCTTTTGGTTGGCTTTTTGTTGGGATAAGTAATTATTCAGTCCACTAGATTCTGACAACAGTTCGAGGTTGACTTGTGCTGTTTGTAAATGAAACTGTGCTTCTTGATGGACTTTATTTAAGAAAACGCCCATTTGTGTCAATACTGTTTGTTTACTCGTCTCAACCACATAGTCATACGAGAGTTTACCGAGTAGCACAATGGGGATGACTACCAGTGGAATTAAAATCAGGGTAACTTTGGGTTTAAGTGTCATTTTTCATTTTTCAGTTATCAGTTATCAGTTTTCAGTTTTCAGTTCTCAGTTTTCAGTTTTCAGTTCTTTGTCGCGGAAAATTTATTTAATTCATTGATTGTAGAAAATTTATTCATTGATGGTAAGATTTCTCGCTTCGCTCGAAATGACAGCTTGGCTCGAAATGACAGCTTGGCTCGAAATGACAGCTTGGCTCGAAATGACAGCTTGGCTTGAAATGACAGCTTGGCTTGAAATGACAGTAGAAAAAATGTCCTGTACTCACTGAACACTGAACACTGAACACTGAACACTGATCACTGAGCGACAAGTTTACTACTACACTTTAGTTGAATTAGATAGCAATTCTGTTGTTAAGTATTAACATCTATTAACAAATGTTACACCATCAGAACACGGGAACGATCAACCCATTATCCCTTCACAGGAGCGATGGGTTACTTTGCTGACAACCCATTTTTTTTGACAAAGAAGGCTAACCACTATCGAACCCTATAAAATTGACTTGACATTTTTATCAATGTCAAGTTTTTTTCAGTGAAGTTATAAAATATCCCGTACCCCTTAATGTATTGATTTTTGTTGACTTCAAACCAAGTCAAATAGATGTTAATAGTTATACTGCAAACGGCTAGAATTTGAACTTTTCTTACAAGCTAAAAATCCGATGTCTTTGAGACATCGGATTTTTTAAATTTATGGACTCTATGTTTCAAGAAAATTCTCTCTCAGAACAACCAGACGTGCGTCACGATTGGGATTTCGATGAAGTCATTGAATTATTAAATCGTCCCCTGTTTGATTTGATTTTTACAGCACAAGGTATTCACCGTACTTATTTTAATCCTAATCAAGTGCAATTGAGTACCTTGTTGAATATCAAAACCGGCGCTTGTTCACAAGACTGCGCCTATTGTTCACAAAGTGTGCGCTTTGACACGGGGCTAAAACCTCAACCTTTAATGGAACGAGAGGCAGTGGTTGCCGCTGCCAAACAAGCGAAAGCCAATGGCGCAACGCGCTTTTGTATGGGGGCTGCGTGGCGTAGCCCAAAACCGAAAGACTTTGATAAAGTCTTAGACATAGTAAAAGCTGTTAAAGCGTTGGGTTTAGAAACTTGCATGACTTTAGGTATGCTCGATGCGGAACAAGCGCAGCAGTTAAAAAAAGCCGGCTTAGATTATTACAATCACAATCTTGACACTTCCGCTGCCTATTACAAGCATATTGTCAGCACTCATACTTATCAAGAACGTCTCGACACGCTTGCCAATGTGCGTACCGCCAATCTCAAAGTGTGCTGTGGTGGCATTATTGGCATGGGAGAAAGTTTGGAAGATCGCTCGGCGCTGTTGCAAACTTTAGCCAATTTACCACAACACCCTGAAAGTGTGCCAATTAACCAATTAGTGCGTGTAGCGGGGACACCTTTAGCCGATACTAAAGAAATTGACCCATTTGACATGGTGCGCTGCATTGCAGTCGCACGGATTTTAATGCCGGCTTCCTATATACGCTTGTCTGCGGGGCGTGCGGAAATGAGTGACGAATTACAGGCCTTATGTTTTCTCGCCGGGGCTAATTCGATTTTCTATGGAGAAAAACTGTTAACGACGGGCAATCAGGCTTGTGAACCTGATCGTCAGTTATTCAATCGCTTAGGCATTTTCAGTGATCTGTGATCAGTTATCAGTTATCAGTTATCAGTGATCAGGAGTCCAAACTTTAGTTTGGACGACTGCCAAAGCTAAAGCTTTGGACTCCAAGTCTGAAAACGGTTCACTGAAAAACTAAATTTCTACCACAAATATCGAGCCTTGCGGCTGATTGGGTTTGACGAAAATATTCCCGCCATGTGCATCTACCGCCATTTTGCAAAACGTTAGTCCTAACCCAATTTGTGAGACACCTTTCTTTTTTAAATCAACAACTTCAAATTTTTCAAAGACTTTGTTGCGATATTCTTCCGGGATGCCCATGCCTTGATCAATCACTTGCATGCGTAAATGCGGCTTATTATCATTTGTGTACCTGACGCTCAAGCTCAATGTAACCGTTGTACCGCTCGGTGAATACTGCAAAGCATTGGCAAGTAAATTGCCAATCACGCGGCGAAATAAATTACGATCTACAGGCATTTCTGGCGGCTTGGTAGGCAACGCTAACTTGAGTTCAATACCT
This sequence comes from Candidatus Parabeggiatoa sp. nov. 2, assembly GCA_002085445.1. Lineage (GTDB taxonomy): Bacteria > Pseudomonadota > Gammaproteobacteria > Beggiatoales > Beggiatoaceae > Parabeggiatoa. The sequence continues at coordinate 29,206 of NBMI01000044.1, read as the reverse complement.
TTGGATTGTGCGATGATGCTGAAATGTTTTTCGGCATCTAACACTAATTGATTAATGTCTGTCACCGAGGGATTTAAATATAGTTTGCTTTCCTCCATTTTTGCCAACATCAACATGTCGTTGACAAACGAGTCAAGGCGATCCGCTGCCATCTGAATCATTTCCAGATGATTGTGCAATTCAGGATCAGTTATTTTTTCGGCCATCAAGGTGGCGTGTAGCAGCACGGAAATGATGGGACTCGACATATCATGCACGATCATATTCGACAATTCTTCGCGCATACGCATCGTTCTTTGGAGTTCTTCGTATTGGCTCTTGATGCGTAGCATGGATCGCACCCGCGCTCGCAGTTCCAGTTTACTGACCGGCTTTTGCAAAAAATCATCCGCACCCGCCTCGACGATGCCCCGTGTCAACGTGGTCGATCCTTTCAAAACGGTGACTAAAATAATCGGAATATGTTGAAACTTGCTATTGTTTTTAAGACGTCGACACACTTCAAAACCATCTATCTGTGGCATCATTAAATCAAGGATAATCAGATCGGGCATGAGTTCTGGCAGTTTGTCGAGTAATTCTTTGCCATCGCTTAACAACGTGATATCGTAATTCTCACCTATCAACATAGACTCAAGTTGTAGGCGCATACTTCGTTCATCATCGACAATCAAGATTTTACGACGCGGTGTCATGCTGTTTTGTCCTTTTCAAATTTTTTTCATTATATACGGAACGTACTTTAAATCGGTGAAAATGAAATAAGGGATTGACTACAAGGATTGAATATAAGCAGGGATTTCTTCTTGATTATACCCAATCCTTGTCGAAAGTAAGGCCGTGCTTTATTTTTGAATCTTTCAAACGGGTTTATGGCCCTCAAACCAGCGCCAATAGCCATACAAAAATAATGGTCAAATTGACTCCTAATAACTACAAGGATTGAATATAAGCAGGGATTTCTTCTTGATTATACCCAATCCTTGTCGTTTGTAAGGCCATACTTTAATTTGAATATTAAAAACGGTTTTATGGCCCTCAAACCAGTGTCAATAGCCATACAAAAATAATGGTCAAATTGACTCCTTATAACTACAAGGATTGAATATAAGCAGGGATTTCTCGTTGGTTATCTCTGCTTCGTAAAGTACCGAAAAGCCCCAACGGGGCGATATTAATATAGCCTGGGGCAACGCCCTCAATGCCATTAAGTTAAGGGCTTTGCACGTGGGATTGCCCCTACAAACCGTCATGTCGTGTAGGGGCAATCCTTTATGGTTGCCCTCACCGAAAAGCGGTATCTTAGGCGAGATGTTGCTTGAGAAGAATTTGTTCAATTGTGTTTAGCAATTCTTCAGGAGACACTGGTTTAACCAGATAGTGATCACAGCCCACCTCAAGCGCATAACTTTTGTCTTGGGCGAGAGTAGAAGCAGATAGGGCAATAATTGGTTTGGTAAAATTGTCGGAGCGTAATTGTTGTACCGCTTCATAGCCGCTTGTCACCGGCATTTGCATGTCCATTAAAACTAAATCTGGCTCGGTTTGCAGTGCCAAAATTATCGCTTCGGCCCCATCGCCGGCAGTGATCGCCGCATAACCGCCGTCTTCCAAATAGATTTCCATGAGATTACGGATGTCTGCGTTATCATCGACAATTAAAATTTTGGCTTTCGCTTCGGTGGCAGTGGATACGTTTTCATCCGTTGAGGCCGTCGGTTGAGCCAGCGAGGCTTCCACAAAACCTCCAAAGATGGAACCTTGTCCGAGTGACGATTCAACGGTTAATTCTCCCCCCATTAAGTTGACGATATGGTGACTAATTGCTAATCCCAAACCCGCGCCGGGGAGCGCGTGAGTAGTGCTTTCACGGTGAAAGGGCGCAAATATTTTTGGCTGGGCTTGTTCTGAAATACCGGGGCCGCTATCGGCGACAGAGAATTCCAAACGGCCAGCTTGCCAACCTAGCGTGATTCGCACAAAACCTTGTTCAGTAAAATTAAGCGCGTTGGTGATGAGATTGATCAATACTTGTCGAAAGCGCCATTCATCAAGTATCACCCGCGCCGGCATTTTGGGCTGAATATCTGTTTCAAATGCCAGCCCTTTTTCTTGGGCCGTTGGAAAAAACAGTGGTTTTAAATCGGCTATGAGTTGTTTGACATCACAACTGCTAGGTTGTAGGACAATTTGTCCCGCTTCTAGCTTGGCTTGATCGAGGACATTATCAATTAGCGATAATAAATGGTTGGCGTTGTTTTTGACACTGGATAAATAATTCGCCTCGCGGACATCCGCCTGTTTAGCTTCATCGAGCAATTCGGTATAGCCGACAATAGATGTCAACGAGCTACGCAATTCGTGCGACAGCGTGGCGATAAAGCGACTTTTTAATTCACTCACCTCGTTAAGGAGGCGTTTTTCTTCGGCCAACTGTTGGCGTGTCGTTTCTAGTTCTTGCAGCCATTGGCTTTGCCGATAGGTTAATATACTCAACTCATTGAGTTGTTGCTGCATTTTTTGCTGTCGATCATGCTCGGCAGTGGCATCAAGCATCAGCACATAAGTGCCATTATCCAACGGCATAATATGCACATGGGCACAGCGTCCATTCGCAACACGCACAAATTGCAAGACTTGGGTATGGGGAACGCTTAACAAACCTTCAAGAAAACCCACTTGTTCAGTCACAGGTTTCCCGGTTGCCAAGTTTGTCAATCCATAATGTTGAGGATATCCTCCCCAATCGACTAGATTGCCATGCTTATCAATGCGTAGATAAGTTATGATCATTTCTGCCATCCACATTGAGCGGATATATTTGGCAATGCTTAAAGGAATTGTGGCCATCGGTTTTTTCTCCCGGGCGTTTAGAAGCTAGGGGCTAGGGGCAACGGGAAAGGAGCTAGGAGCTAGGGGAAAGGAGCCAAGAGTAGCGATCAAAAAATCCGATGTCTTCAAGACCTCGGATTTTTAGCAAATCACCGCTTTTGGCTTTTTACTTTTCACCTTTCGCCTTTCCCTATTCCCCTTTTCCCTGGTTAGGCTTCTAGCATTTGCGTGGCTAAGTCAATAAAAGTTTCTTCTACATTCATGCCTGTTTTGGCACTGGTAGACAGTATTTTCCAACCTTGTTGTTTTTTTTCCTCAATGAGTGATTCGTCAATTTCCCATTGATCGCTTAAGTCGGCTTTATTTAGCAGCACGACAAAGGGTTTGTTTCCAATTTGTGCCGTGATGGCCTTTTGTAGATTTAGGGCACTGTCGAATGTCGGACGGCGTGTTCCGTCAGCAACCAGTAAAAAACCGGCCGCGCCGCGCAAATAGGAAGTTGTCGCCGTGGTAAGGGCATCGTTGCCGGCAATGTCCCATAAAATAAGCTTGACTTCACGCCCATCCTGTGCTTTTACCAGTTTGGTATCTATTTTTACGCCCACCGTCGTCATATATTTTTCGGAAAAGGCTTGACGCACAAAGCGGGCGACTAAACTGGTTTTGCCTACCGAAAAATCGCCAATCATACAAATTTTCTTCTGTAGTGTAGCCACTAAGTTTCCTCCGTAAAATATCCGATTTCTTGAATAAATCGGATATTTGCGAACAGTCAAAGAATAACACTATGATTTAATTAAGCTTTCATTCACGGGTATTGGGTTCGAGGCAAAACCTGTTGATTCTTCCCCAGGTTTCCCCAGGTTTCCCCAGGTTTCGCGGAGCGAAACTTTAACCTTTCAGGCTAAAGTTTTTCGGAGAAAAACTTTAGCCTGAAAACCCCTTTGGGGTTGAAGTTAAGTTTTTAACCGTGTTAAGTATAACTCTTTAATGCGAATTAAGGGTTGAAAAATCCATTGAAACCTGGGGCGATGCCCTAGGCTTTAATAACACTTACCGAAGGGGCTAAAGCCCCTTTGGTACGAATATCGATCTAAAAATGAATTAAGGGTTGAAAAATCCATTGAAACCTGGGGCGATCAAAGCTTGTTCTAATGCCTGTATTAATTGGTTTTGTTGATAAGCCAACAGTTTAAGCTCATTAATCTGTTGTTGCATCTTTTGCTGTTGTTCATATTCAGAGGTAGCGTCAAATAGTAACACCCATGTGCTATTATCAAAAGGTACAATATGTACATGTGCGCTGTGTTGTTCGTCTATGCTTAAAAATGGTAACACTTGAGTGTCGGGGGCTGGCAAAAGGCCTTCGAGAAAATTTACTTGTTCACCTACCGGAAGCCCGGCAATCAAGTCGATAAGTCCATAGTGGTGAGGAGAACCGCCCCAACTAATTAGGTTATCACAACTATCAATGTACAAGTAAGTTACATCTGTCTCCGTCATCCAGATGGAATGGATGTATTTGGCAACACCTAAAGGAATTGTGGCCATGTCTTTTTTTCCGGTATATCACGTTCCGGAGGGAACGGTTGTGGTTAAAACGACGGTTAAAACCGCTACCGTGGTTCGTTTAACCGACTGGCGTATTTTGTCGGTGAATCCACCCCTTTGAAAAACTTACCTTTACCCACAAGTGTCCAAAATTAATCATTAATCATTAATCATTAATCATTAATCATTAATCATTAATTGTTAATTATTAGAAAAGGTGAGTCTCTACTTTTTAAGCAAAAAATAAGCCATTTTTTATTTAGAATGCGAATTAAGGGTTGAATTGAATCATAAAAAACCAATGACTTATAAAAACGTATTGATTGAAAGTGATTTTATAAGTCTTTTTTAGGCTAAAGTTTTTCTCAGAAAAAAAAAGGTTCATTCTTCATTTTTCATTTTTCATTCTTAATTCGCATTTAGAGTTCCTTCATTCATCCGTGCTTACCTGAAAATTCACTTTTCTATATTTTGGATTCGGTTCGCTTTCGCCAAAACGTATCTTTGGTGGGAGAAGCCCTGTCAACTTGTCTTTTTCTATCCCGCGACTGTGTAGCCATTTGAGTACCACTTCGGCACGTTGTTGAGCCAGTTGTTGGTTATAGGTTTTCGAGCCGCGCCCGTCGGTGTCGCCAATAATTTGCAAGCGCACTGGTTGATGCAGTGCTTGGCTTAAACTCAGCAATAGTTGCACCTCTTTGTGCAAGGCTTGCAGTGCGGTTTTTTGTCCCAGTGTGAATTCAGTGACACCCTCATTAAAATAGAGTTTTGTTTTTTCAATGCGTTGTATCAGCTTATCCCTTTCACGCTCGGCATCTTTCAAGTCGCTGGTATCAACGCCAGCAAAGGCCTCTGGCGAAATGGGCAAGTTTTGTATGCGCTCAAGTAATGTCTCATAAGTGGTTGAGTCAACAAAGCCCACCAGCAGTAAAACTCGCTCTTGCACCGTCATCGTCACGCTCTCAGGTGGCGCTAATTCACGTTTGGCTTGGGCCAATAAAAAGGGGGTTGTTTCTAGTAATTCATTGATTTCTAAGTGATTAATGCCCGCGACAAAGTCCGCGCTTGTCGCCTTTTCTATCCAATCGTGCGACGCATGACCACTCAAATGTAAAACATCGCCTTGCACACGCACCGATACGGTGGGTGGCGGCTCTAATCGTTGCCGGGCCCTAAGTTCTATAAATGGTGTGGTCAAGTCCAGATAGGGTGTCCATTGACTTTCGATGTCGTCATCGTTCAGATGATAGTGTTGAGCTATCTGTTGCGGATCGTCAGCCAATGGATCGCGCATCCCATAAACCAGCAGTTTTCCATCCTGGTGTTTGGTAGAGATAACCACGATACCCGGTGCCTTTTGCAAGGCCTGAATATAATTAGTTAAGCGTTGCTGATACTCAAAATGAAAATATCCCCAGCCTATCAAGGCTAATAAAATCACACCGAGTATCGCCATTAACTTTAAAGAAACTCTTGATTTTTTGCGTTCCGATTTTGTTTCTGATTGGAGGGTTTTTTCTAACAAAGGCCGACAGGGTTGTAGTGGTACACTGTCCCCAGAAAATTGCCGCAATAACGTACCATAACGTGCATGCAGGGATTCCAGTGTGGAGCGCATGATGTTCCTAAAACGGTAAGGCGCGACACCGCGAATCACACAAGCTAACACGGCATTGGGGCCGCGTTCTAGCCAGACGGTGTATTCACCAATTTCGACGCTATCGAGTTCCTCCGTTTTACTGGCGGAGAAGGAATCGCGAGTAAAATCCTGTATGGCGGTAAACATCGCCGAGATGGCATCGCTATCAGTTGTTTCTACGCTGTCTTGATGCAGATGTTGGATTAATAAACCGGTTTCACGATGAATTAAAAATACTTGCTCAACGCGATAAATGAGCGTATGTTGCAAAATAATATCCGAAAAAGGCCGCCCACTGCGCCAACCCTCTATGCGCCAACTTAATCCCTGCCAAGATAAACTTTGTTCTAAGCTATTGTTAATGGATTGTATAATAGTTTTAAATGACTCATTGATAGATTTACGAATGGCAGGCCCCATCACCGGAAACAAAGCTTCGGCAAACGGGCGGGTGTCTTTACTGATGGATTGTCTAATGCAATACTCTACTGGTTTTTGCAGGGATTCTGTCAGTTCTCCTACTTCATTCGTGTTTTGCGCGTCGAGAGGCTGGCTTGCTTGACGGATGGCTTGGGGCAAAACTTTTGCCGTTTCCCGCGCTCTCCGTTCCGGATCATTGAGTTGAGTTTCTAAATCGTTCAGGCGTGTCAAAGCCAGTTCAACGCGACTTAAACGATACACCAATTCTTTGATTTGTATCTGTTCTAAGTTTTCAAGACGCTCTTTGAGGACATCAAGCTGGGTTTGTTGTTTTTCGAGGCCCTCGGTGCGCTTTTCTAAGGGCTCAAGGCGTGTTTGTAATTGCTCAAAATCGTCATTAATTTTGTCAATGACATTCAGACGCAGTTGTTGTTCTAGGTTATCGGTAAACTTTTCTAGGACTAAAAGGCGCGTCTGTACTTGTTCTAAGTTGTCATCAGTACGATTTAGCAGGACATTAAGCTGCGTTTGTTGCTGTTCTAAGTTTTCTAAAACCTCAAAGCGCGTCTGTGCTTGTTCGATATTATCAGTACGATTTTCAAGAAGCGGTTTTAGGTTTTCTAAACCCTCAAAGCGCGTCTGTGCTTGTTCCTTCTTATCAGTACGATTTTCAAGAACATTAAGGCGCGCCTGTTGCGGTTTTAGGTTTTCTAAACCCTCTAAGCGCGTCTGTGCTTGTTCCTTCTTATCAGTACGATTTTCAAGAACATTAAGGCGCGTCTGTTGCGGTTTTAGGTTTTCTAAACCCTCTAAGCGCGTCTGTGCTTGTTCGATATTATCAGTACGATTTTCAAGAAGCGGTTTTAGGTTTTCTAAACCCTCTAAGCGCGTCTGTGCTTGTTCCTTCTTATCAGTACGATTTTCAAGAACATTAAGACGCGTCTGTTGCGGTTTTAGGTTTTCTAAACCCTCTAAGCGCGTCTGTGCTTGTTCCATCTTATCAGTACGATTTTCAAGAACATTAAGACGCGTCTGTTGTTGTTTTTCTAAAACCTCAAAGCGCGTCTGTGCTTGTTCGATATTATTAGTACGATTTTCAAGAACATTAAAACGCGTCTTTTGCTGTTTTAGGTTTTCACTAACATTATCAATGAAGTTGAATTTTTTATTAAAAATTTCTAAGTTTTTTACTGACTTTTCAAGTACTTCGAAACGTTTTTTTTGCAGTTGTAAGCTTTCAAAAGACTCCTCAACAATAGAGAAGTGATCCGAGAATGGTTTTAGGTTTTCGACAAGCGCTTTTAGAACTTCAACACTGGATTGTTGTTGCTGTTCTATGTGGTTAGTCCGCTTTTCGATAGTCTCAACGCGTTTTTGTACTGCATTCAGAAGTAGGCGCATGGACTTGAGCCACTCAGCGGGGGCTTGTCGCTGTTCTAAGTGGTTAGTACGCGTTTCTAAAACATTGAGCTGAGTTTGTTGGCTATTTATAAATTCGCGCAACGACTTGAGCGCCTCAAGAAGGGTTTGAATTTTTGATGGCATCTGCAATGAATGGGTAATGGGTAATGGGTAATGGGTAATTGTAATTTCGACATTGACCACGACACCTTATTTATTCACTCTCTCTCCTAAAAACGTCGGAAAACGCCGCAGTGACTCTATTTAGGTAAGCATTTTCATTGTTAGATGCGAAAAAGTTTTCCGAAGTTTTGAATATCTCTCACAAAAAGTTTGATTTATTGTTTATTATAGCGTACTCAAAAGCAATATAAATCCAGAACAATGAGTTTTATCCTTTCTTATAACGAATCCTTGTAGTTGCGGTTTTTTTTAAATCCTTTCTTATAACGAATCCTTGTAGTTGCGGTTTTTTTTAAATCCTTTCTTATAACGAATGTAGTTGCGTTTTATAACGACCCGAAGGTCAGCGGAGCTAATCCTTGTAGACAACCTTAAAACTCACATTTCTATAGCCATGATTAGGCTGACTTTCACCAAAACGGATTTTAGGTGGCGGCGTGACTATCAGATACTGTTTTTCTATACCGCGAGCCTGTAGCCAATTCACCATCACGCCAGCACGTCGTTGGCTCAGTTGTCGATTATAGATTGATTTAAATCTTGGCTTAAGGCTAACAACTGTTGCACATCTTTCAGCAAATCGGGCAGGGCCGCTTCTTGTCCGGGCATGAATCCAGTGCTGTCTTCAGAAAAGTAAATAATTGTTTTTTCAATGCGTTGTATCAATTGGTAAATTTCACGCTCAGCATCCACTAATCCACTCGTCTCTACGCTGGCAAGTTCTTGTTGTGAATTTTTTAAATTCTGTATGCGCTTAAGTAATGCCTGAAATGTGGTCGAATCAACACGGCCTGAAAGCTATCGGTATCCAATAAATACTTGATTTCTAAGTTATTAATTCCAGCAACCGTATTGGCTTTGTCAATAGCCTTATCAATCCACGCTGGCGAGGCGTGACCACTTAGGTGCAACGTATCGCCTTCTAACCGCAATTGTACCGTCGAAGGCGGCGCTAACCGTTGCCGCACACGTTTTTCTATAAAGTTTGAGGTTAAATCCTGATAATGCGTCCAACGCATTATCACATCCGTAATTTGCAGACCTAGGGCAATCTCGGCCGGCTCTTTCGCTAAAGGATCACGCATTCCCGTTAGAAAATGTTGACCGTTTTCAGTGCCGCTAGAAATGACTATGATGCCGGGCGTGTTATTCAAGGTTTTTAAAAAGGCTTGGAATTGCGCTTCGGTATTAATCAGTTTATCGGCGACAATTTCAGTAATTCCACCCATCATGCCAACACTTTGATTGACTTTATCTATCCATGCCTGATTGGCATGTCCACTCAGATGCAAAGTGGTTCCGTTCAAGGACATTTGCACAGAGTCGGGCGGTTTTAGCCACTGCCGTAGCCGAAGTTCCACAAAAGTTGGGTCAAAATCCTGATAAGGTTTTGCTTTAAAAAGTACGTCGTTATCGCTCAACTCAAAGCGTTGGGCAATCTGTTGTGGATCGTCGGCTAATGGATCGCGCATCCCATAAACCACTAACTTTCCATCCTGTTCTTCGGTAGAAATCACCACGATGCCGGAAGCATCGTGCAATGCAGTCAGATAGTCCGTCAAGCGTTGTTGATACTCAAAATAGTGGTATCCCCACACTGATACCGCAATCAAAATAATACCCAGTATGAAGGCTAATTGTGGCGAGAGTAAGCGCCGCTTTTCTGGTTCTTTCTCTTCTGTCTTTAGGGCTTGTTGTAGCATAGGCTGACAGGGTTGCAATGGTTCAGAATCCCCTGCAAATTGTTCCAATAACGAACCGTAACGCGCATGCATATTTTCCAGCAACGGACGCATGATGTTGTTTTTAAAGGTGATGGGTGCAATTCCCCGAATCACACAGGCCAAGATGGCATGCGGGCCACGTTCTATCCAGACGGTGTATTCGCCAATTTCTACGCTGTCAAGTTCTTCTTGTTTGCTGGCTGAAAAAGAATCACGAGTAAAATCTTGTATAGCGGTAAACATGGCCGAGACGGCATCGCTATCCCCAGCATCGACTTCCTCTAACTGGCTATGTTGAATTAACAAGCCGGTTTCACGATGAATCAAAAACACTTGTTCAACCCGATAGATAAGGGTTTGTTGTAAGACAAGTTCCGAAAAAGAGACTCCTTTGGTTATCGCTTGCATACGCCAAGCGAGGCCTTTGGGAGAAATACTTTCTTCTAAGGTTCTATTGATACGTTGCAGGAGTATTTTAAAGGTTTCATTGATAGATTTACGAATCGCCGGCCCCATCACCGGAAACAGGGCATCGGCAAATGGACGAACATCGTGGTTAATGGAGTGTTTGATACAATGCTCGACTGGTGTTTGCAGGGATTGTGTGAGTTCCACTTCTTCAGACATGGCATCCGAGATAGCCAGCTGGCTGGCAAGACGGATGGCATCGGGTAAAATATTGGCAATTTCCCGGGCCAGCTGTTCTGGCGTATTGATACGTTTTTCTAATTGATTGAAACGTAAAGAAACTTTAGCAAAGAATTCGGTTCGCTTTAGCAGTTGACTAATCTGTGTTTGTTTAAGCGTGTCGAAATCCTTATCTAGCTGATTCAGTTGCAGATGTTGATTGACTTGTGCCTTTTCAAGGCTCTCAAGAAACTTATCCAGATTATTTAATTGTGCTTGTTGGGCCTGTAATGCGTTGTGTAATTGATTGAATTGATTAACCTGTGCTTGTTTAAGCTCATCAATTTGCTTTTCTAGGTGACTCAGTTGCAGATATTGACTGGCGTAGGCATTTTCAAGGTTCTTGATAGATTTATCTAGCTCTGAAAGAGGTGTCCCAAGTGCCTGCAAAGAGTCCTTGACTGGCTTTGTGGCCTCCTCGGTGATTCGACGCAAAAGCGGCCCCATGGTGGGCAAAATGGCTTTCACAAAACTACGTGAGTCTTGTTGCATCGAGGTTTTAACACAACTGTCCACGGGCGCTTGTAATGCTTCGATAAACTCTGCTTGATCAGCCAAGGCACGCAACGCGGCCGGTAACACTGTCGCGATGTCCTGAGTGCGTTGGTGAGTATCATCAAGGCGATATTCCAAACTATCTAGCCGACTTTTGTCGGCCGTTCCTAAAAGCGAGGCTAATTGTTTAAGTTCGTCCATTATGAGCTAGGTGGGTTTTTATGGCGTATCAGACCTGTCAGGTTTTTAAAACCTGACAGGTCTAAAAAACTAAACCTTGTTAAAAGGAGAGACGGATAGCGTTATTCTAATTCTGACGAGCTATCATAGCTTTTCGTCAGGCGCACCGCAAATTCGTGGAAAAACGTCGCTAAATCACTGCGGTTAACTTTTTCATCTTGAAGTTGGGCAACTTCTTGGTTAACCAAGCTGGTCAAACTATCATTTTGCTGACGCTGTTGCAGGGAAATTTCTTGAAATTTGCTCAACGTCTGTTGACGTAAATTCTTGAGGTCCCGGCTGATTTGTTCATCCAATTGCGTGAGGCGACTGTTCAGTTCGTTTTTCAGACCCTTGATGTCACGTTCTAAATCAGCAAGGGCCGATTGACGTTCCTGACGCTCCAGTTTGCTTTTTTCATTCAGGCTGTCAATTTCGCCATCCATTCGCTCTTCAAGGACTTTGAGGCGTTGAAACATCTCCTCGCGAAAGTTCATGTGTTCCTGACTGACGCGATCTTCGAGGCGTTTAAACCGCTTATCATAATCGCGCATTTGTCCGCCAAACAAAATGTCACGAATCTTATCGACATTACCGATGCCAGCGCCCATACCTTCGGCCAGATCCATAGCTTTGGTTTTGGTGTCCTCTAGTTGTTGCAAACTGGTTTCGGCATCCCGTAATTTTTGGTCAAGTACATTTGGCCTGATTGGGGTAGGGCGGTTGGGCGGTTGGTCGTTTTTTGAGGGCGTGACAGAAACCACGCGGGGTTTTTCCAGCTTGGTGGTGTCTGGCGCAGTGCTATCGGTGGGTTTGTGAGACATGAAGCGCTCTCCTTCGTCAATCATTTGTATTGCTAGATTGTGTGGGCGGTAAGACATGGGTTATTCTCCTTTTGAGCCAGGGGCAATGGGTGTGGTGGTGAAAATAATTAATGCGAATTAAGGGTTGAATTAATTATTATGAAATCAATGATTTATAAAAACTTATGATTGAGAAGTTATATAAAATTTTTTAAAGTTCACAGACTACCACAGAGTCTCACAGAGTTGTTCATAAATAATTTCTCTGTGAAACTCTGTGTAACTCCGTGTCTCTGTGTTGAAGAATTTGAATTATGGGCCATGACTTAATTTTATGGCCCCCAAATCAGAACATAACTACATGAAATGCGAATATCGATCTAAAAAACATTTTAGAAGTTATTGATTTTATAAGATTCAATTTAACGGCCTTTTCGATCTAAACTGGGCCCTATCGGCGCCTGGAGTTTGTGCGTTTTTTGAACCAAGGCGGTTTTGGACGTGTTTTTTTGGCTGGGTGGGGGACAGCATTCAAGCCAACAGTTTGTAGTAATGTTTGTTGGCCCTGACTATCTAGTTTGACGTAATGACCGGCACGTAGGCCTCTAGGTAAATAAATGGGGCCAAAACGTATTCTAATCAAACGACTTACCGTCACACCTTGCGATTCCCACAATCGCCGCACTTCATGTTTGCGCCCTTCGCCGAGTATGACATGATACCAGTGATTCGCACCCGTTCCACCAGCATCGACAATTTGCTTAAAATGCGCCATACCATCGTCAAGTTGAACACCAGCGCTCAAGCGTTTAAGCATCGCCTCGTCGACTTCGCCGAGAATTCGCACCGCGTATTCGCGTTCAATGTTGTAAGAGGGGTGCATTAAGCGGTGAGCTAATTCGCCGTCCGTTGTTAGCAAGAGCAAGCCGGCAGTATTAAAATCTAGCCGCCCGATGCTAATCCAACGTCCATGTTTGAGTGGGGGCAATTGCTCAAACACGGTTGTGCGTTCTTCAGGATCGTGGCGCGTACAGACTTCACCGCCAGGTTTGTGATAACACAAAATTTTTCGAGGGGGCGCTTGTAAAGCGGACAGGCTGAGTTTGCGTTTATCAACGCGAATTTCATCGGTCGTACTGACACGTTCACCAAGGGTGGCGGTGTGCCGATTAACTTGTACGCGCCCGTCTTGGATCCAAGTTTCAATAACCCGCCGTGAACCTAAGCCAGCCCTTGCTAAAACTTTCTGTAGTTTTTCAGTAGGATAGGAAGATTTTATCTGGTCTTGTGAGTAAGAAGGCATTGTCATCTCCTGTAAAGTCAATCTGTTATTTGCTATCTAGGCTTTAATTAATAACACAAAAAACCGGATAATAAAATACCTATACGACAGGAGTCCAAGATTTATCTTGGCTGGAGTCGGCAAGATTTATCTTGGCAAGAGTCATCACCCCAATGAGGGGGTGTCTTTAGATAAACCAATGCTATTTTTTGTAGATTCTACCTAACAAATGTTATAAATTTTTAATGTAAAACAATCAGTTAGTTTATACAAAATAATAACGAGGAAAAATTATAACCCCCGAAAATTTTCTGACAATCGCCTATTTTATGTTAGTAAAATAACGCATTATTAGTGATAATCAATAATAAGCCGTATTTTAACTCAAATACGGCTTAAAAACGCCGATAATGGCCTTCTGAAAAGCCGCGTGTTTTGGTATTACCCTTTATAAAAGTAGGGTTTAGTGTTATAACGAATAATATTTTAAATCCTCATATCTGGCCTATTGAATAAAAAAGCGTTGATTTAAAGCTTATAAAACAGTCACTTATCTTATCAAAAATCAACAGCAAATTTTTCAGAGCGATTGTCTCCCATGGCGCGGAGACAGCCCAAAAATTGTTCAAAATATTATCGTGAGTATTGCTTATTAATTGTTACTGTCTATTATTATGAATAATCATGAAGTTGAATAGACTGATAGGTAGAGGAAATGTGCCGTTTATATTTTTAGCTTTACCCACTAAATTTTTTGCAAAATCACTGCATCGTTAAGATGCTGCTCAAGACATATTTCATTTTTACAAAATATCCGTGCCAATGACTCCGAATTGTGAATTGTGAATTGTGAATTGTTAATTGTGAACTGAAAGTCAGCGGAGCTAATTGTGACGTAAACGAACCTTCGGTCAGCGGAGCTAATTGTGAACCGTAGCTCAGCGAAGCTAATGACTTATTTAGTGAGCTTCTCAATACTTAACCCAAGCAACATTTCATTTTCAGTTCCGTATATTGCGAAACGATGTCACCGCACAGGTTTATCGCGAAACGATGTTACCAAAGGTACATTGCGAATGAGTTTCGCAAGAGGCGAGAACCATGTATATATTAATAGTCAAAACTTCCTCTTTAGGCGATGTCATTCACACGCTACCCGCTCTCACTGACGCGCTCAAACACTATCCCGATTTGCAATGTGATTGGGTCGTTGAGGAAGCGTTTGCAGAAATTCCGGCTTGGCATCCAGCGGTAAAGCGCGTTATTCCCGTCGCGTTACGGCGGTGGCGCAAACAGCCTTGGCAAACTTGGCGTAGCGGCAGATGGCGCAAGTTTATCCAGACATTGACTTGCGAGCGGTATGATAGAGTCATTGATGCCCAAGGGCTAATCAAAAGTGCATTCCTTACTTTAAAAGCACGAGGCCCGCGTTGTGGTTTAGATCGTCATTCAGCGCGAGAACCGTTGGCAGCACTGGCTTATCAACAACGTTATGCTATTGATAAAAATCAACATGCCGTCACACGAGTGAGGCAATTATTTGCGGCGGTGCTGGATTATCCATTGCCTGATAGTCCACCCGATTACGGAATTGTAAGCCATTTTCAGTGCCAACAGACTCGCCAAAAAATATTTTATTCCTCAAAAACTGAAATTTATCCAAAAAGTGGGCCTGCGCCTAGAAATGCACGGCCCACTATAATCTCAAAAAGTGGGCATGCGCCTAGAAATGCACGGCCCACTATAATCTTTTTACATGGCACAACATGGGTTACAAAACACTGGCCGAACAGTTATTGGCTGGCACTAGCGCAACGAGTCACGGCGGCCGGTTTAGCGGTACGTTTACCTTGGGGCAATGCCCAAGAATATGCCCGTGCCCAACAAATTGCAGCGGCTCACCCAAACATTAGCCTTATTCCCAAAAGCAATTTACACGGCATTGCCACCGAATTGGCACAAGCACAGGCGGTTGTTGGCGTAGATACCGGACTTGCTCACCTTGCGGCCGCTTTAGCAGTGCCATCAATCACGTTATATGGCGCGACACAACCGGCACGAACTGGCACTTATGGACAACAACAACAGCACTTGCAAGCTAACTTTCCTTGTGCGCCCTGTTTACGTAAAAAATGCGCTTATCGTGGACTGTCTACTGTCTCGCCGGCTTGCTATGAAGATTTATCGGTGGACAAAGTGTGGGGCGCGTTGCAAGCGTTAGTCTACTAATGAAAAATGAAAAACTCGATGATCAAGTTTTTGATAGTTAGTCCAAAATATCGCCTGGGGATAAATCCCCAGGCTAAAAGCTCAAGTCTGCTAAAGCAGACTCACCCCCCCAGCCTAGGGTTAATCCCTAGGTTAAAATATTCAGATAATTAATTCAGTCTCCTTTAGGAGACTTGAGCTTTCAGCTGCGAAATTATTTTTCTGAAAATCTATAGCTCACCCAATTTACGGCGGCGCTTAGTATAAAACACGCTCTAAGCCAAGGCTATACGGAACGTACTTTAAAACCGTGAAAATGAAATTGCGAACCGGTGATTGAATTATTTATAAAATAATTCATTTACAAACGAGCAGGTTCATTTTTCAGGTTTCATTTTTCATTCATAAAATGGTTCATTTTCAGTCAGGAAAGGGTTCATTTTTCATTTTTCATTTTTCATTCGTATATGCACACACTATCTCCTCTTGCTATTTACCAAAACCTTGCCGCCAACCTTGAAAAAGTCATCACTGGGCAAGCCAGCGCCATCAGAAAACTATTAGCCGCCTTTGCCAGCGGTGGGCATGTGCTACTGGAAGATTTACCGGGCACTGGCAAAACCACTTTGGCTAAAACATTGGCGCACTCTCTCGAAATGGAATTTCAGCGTATTCAATTTACCCCCGATTTGTTACCGTCAGATATTTTGGGCGTGTCGGTTTTTGATCCGCGCCACCAAAACTTTCGTCTCCATAAAGGCGCCGTTTTTACCGAAATTTTGCTGGCGGACGAAATTAATCGAGCGTCTCCGAGAACACAGTCGGCACTGTTAGAAGCAATGGGCGAAAAACAAGTCAGTATAGATGGTAAAAGGTATCCGCTAGGCGAATTGTTTTTTGTCATTGCTACGCAAAATCCCATAGAATATCATGGCACATACCCGCTGCCAGAAGCTCAAATGGATCGCTTTGCGATGCGCTTTAGCTTAGGCTATGTCAGTGCAGAAGAAGAAGTTGCCATTCTCACCGCGCAACAGCAACAAACAACAACTCTCACCACCTGTGCCAGTCAAGATGATATTCATAAACTGAGGCAAGCCACCCAAGCGGTACGTATTAGTGAAGAATTAAAACGCTATATTGTTGATTTAGTGAGTGCAACGCGCAAAACAAAAGGCGTACAAATGGGCGCGAGTCCACGCGCTTCTTTGACTTTGATGAAAGCGGCACAAGCATTGGCGTTGTTTGACGGGATAGAATTTGTCACACCTGAACATATCCAAGAAATCGCGGTACCGGTGATTGCTCATCGTCTCAAAATCAATTCACAGGCGCATTTTAGTGGACTCAGTGGTGAGAAGGTGGTAACAGAAATTTTGCGTCAAGTCGAAGTACCTATTTAACAAGTTAAAACTTGGACAAGGACTCCAACGTTTGAATTTGTAGTAGGCGCTTCAGCGCCTAAGTCTATAGCAAACGCTTTAGCGCCTAAGTTTCTAGTAAACGCGTCAGCGCCTAAATTCCTCAAGTTTGTAGTAGGCGCTTTAGCGCCTAAGTCTATAATAAACGCCTCGATCCACCTAGTACAACGAATTACGCGGATAAACGAATTATTGCCGAATTCTATAGCAAACGTTTCAGCGCCTAAGTTTCTAGTAAACGCTGAGCGCGCCTAAATTCCTCAAGTTTGTAGTAGGCGCTTTAGCGCCTAAGTCTATAGTAAACGCATCGATCCACCTAGTACAACGAATTACGCGGATAAACGAATTATTGCCGAATTCTATAGCAAACGTTTCAGCACCTAAGTTTATAAACGCCTCAAGTTTGTAGTAGGCGCTCGACGCTAAGTCTATAGCAAACGCGTCAGCGCCTAAGTTTCTAGTAAACGCGTCAGCGCCTAAATCCCTCAAGTTTGTAGTAGGCGCTTTAGCGCCTAAGTCTATAATAAACGCGTCAGCACCTAAGTCTATAGCAAACGCTGAGCGCGCCTAAGTCTATAGCAAACGCGTCAGCGCCTAAGTTTATAAACGCCTCAAGTTTGTAATAGGCACTTCTTTGCTAAGTCTGTAATAAACGCTTGCTGCGCCTAAGTTTATAGTAAATGCCTCAAGTTTGTCTGAGTACCAGACATTTTTTCTACTTAAAAAACGAGCAATGCCAGAAATTTTACCATCAATGACTTCAATAATTTTCCCACAATTAATGACTTAAATAAATTGTCCGCGGCAAAGTTTGAATATTAAAAACTGTTTGATGGCCCACAAACCAGTGCCAATAGCCATATAAAAATAATGGTCTTTAGGCCTCCAAATAACGACTTCGGCCAGATCGTCGTCGGTGAGAGCTCACCTTTAGTGGGCCAGCTCGTCGTCGGTGAGAGTTCGCTTTTAATGGGCCATTTTGTCATTAGCGAGCACTCGCCTTTAGTGGGCCGGTTTTTCATAACAAATACTTATTAAATCAAAACCCACTCAAACTGATGACAAATTACCGGTTAATTGACGAATAACGATTGGCAAATTATCCCATTAAACAACCTCAATGTCCTCCCCGAACCAATCCGTTTATGCCTAAAAGAAGTTCTACTCAGTTTACCAACGGATTGCTCAAACACAGTACAAGGAATTTGGAAATGAACGAATTAACCCAGTCCTCCCCGAATCAATCCGTTTATTCCTAAAAGAAGTTGTACTCAATATAAGTTATTCTTGCCGCAATTCCTTAAGCACTTCTAAAGTCAAATGGATTCTCACCCGGTTATCTTGGAACCACCCTTCCTTACGTTTGGATTCCGATGGTACCCGTCAAAACGGTCGTTGACAGTGTACTCGTGCCAATACTTTCGCCTTGGAACCAGACCCTAAATGAGTGTTGTCCGGTGTTAAGAACTGTGATTAGGATTTTGGCTGGTGGTTTTACTCACCAAGCGTTGCCTGATTTTGTCACGCTCAGCCTCAGAAAGCATCGCTAAAACTTCCTGTTGGCCTTCCTGTCTACCTTCCTGTCTGCCGGCATCTCTTTCTTGACGCGCTTCTTCAGGTGTCAACGCATAATATCCGGTTTCGGCGGTGTTGCTGATCATAGTGTCAAATCCCTCAATGATTTCATTGATGTTTCTTTTATATTTCCGTTTGAAATAAAAAGCCAATGTCAGTAATAACCGACTGCGTTTGTTCTCATCCTTTCCGGCTTATGTTTCCAACAACTCGACGGCTTCTTTGAGCTGTTGTTCATCCATGCCTTTTAAAATGGGCGCAAACGCCACATATTCCCAGAGTTCCATCTGCTTGAGTTCGGCTAACGTCTTCTCATAGAGAAAAATTTTGCGATAGCGAACCTCTATTTCGTAAATGGCACACAATCCGGGATCATCTTTGCCTTCTTCCGGCCAAAAATAAACCACGTAGCTTCGGATTTTGGGATAGTTTAAAATCCGTCCCTTGTTATCCCGTTCCGCATTGGCAAGGACCAACTCCATCTTATATTCGGCCATCCGCTGGGGCATATGTTTCTGCGCTTGTTGAAAGAAATTCTATATGCAATAAGAATCTTTCCCCGGAAGGATACGCTTGTGAGCCGACTGGGTACTCCACCCAAAAGGATAAATCGACTTTCAAATCAGAGGTTCTTTGTAGCTCAACATTTTTTTCTATCAAAGTGGCTTTGCCGGGAATTCCCATTAACTTGAGGGCACCTTCTGGGTTTTGAAGAAACGCCTGTTTACAAGTGATGTCAAACGCGTTTTTGACCTCTTCTAATGGATTCTTACTGATTTTGTCAGTCGATTCCGCCTCTGCTAAGGAAAATAATCCCATTTGTTGAGGTTCATGTTTTTCTGGCGAATATTGTGTGTTTTCAACCATGGTTTGTTAAAATCATACCTCTTTCTTTCCGTTGTACTTTATCATAGAAACGCTCAAAAGCGCACTTGAGTTGAGAAAGCCGTCCATCATCACTCTTGTCGTGTTTATCCTTATGCAATACTCAATGCACTTGATATCAACACCACATATTCCCTTCGTTCCTCTGGTTCCAACACTGGAACTAAGGATTTTGTCTGAATCAGGAACTGCAAAGCGGCCTGTCGGCCCAGAAACACTGGACGCTGGCGCCCAACACCTTTGGTGGGCCGGTTTGTCGTCGGCGAGAGTTTGCCTTTAGTGGGCCGGTTTTTCATAACAAATACTTATTAAATCAAAACCCACTCAAACTGACAAATTACCGGTTAATTGACGAATAACGATTGGCAAATTATCCCATTAAACAACCTCAATGTCCTCCCCGAACCAATCCGTTTATGCCTAAAAAAAGTTGTACTCAGTTTACCAACGGATTGCTCAAGCACAGTACAACGAATGCTTTACAAGGATTGTATATAATAAGGGATTTTTGGGTTTATGTGCTTATCTAAGCTTTTCGGTTTTTCGACAGGCCGGTCAAGTTTCTGCTAATAATGCGAATTAAGGGTTGAAAAATCCATTGAAACCTGGTAGATACACAGGCTTTATTAATGTCGCCCCGTAGTGGCTCAAAGCCTATTTTTTAGACTATGTTATTTCATGTAGTTATGTTCTGATTTGGGGGCCATAAAACGGTGAATGTTTTTAAATTAAGTCATGGCCCATAATTCAAATTCTTCAACACAGAGACACGGAGTTCTCTGTGAACTCTGAAAACTTGTCCGTCAATAAAATTTGATAGAATAAAAATCAATAAATCTTATTTTCGGACAACTCTATTAGACAAACGCAGTAATTCGCTACGCGAGATAACTTATGCGAGATAATTGCTTTAGCTATTGGCGGACGTTATTTATTTGCTGATCCTAAGATTTCTCAGCAAAAATAGAAATGACAGAAACTCGGTTTATAACGATGTTTAGTATATATTGAAATAAGTTTGCCGATTTCTCTCATGGCTACGAGTCCTTGACGTTGGGCTTTTTCCATTAACCCGCCGTTCCAAGTGCGCCCTAAAACCGTATTTCGATTATCACACGCAAAGCGATACCACAAGTCTCGGTTAAGTCGGCATACTTAAATTTGAGGTTGGCATCAGATATTAAATTACCGTCATCATCAAGCGACAATTCGTAGCCATGATCCCTTGACGGATTAGAAAGCGTGTCAAAAAACCTTGTATTTCAGCAGGTTGCGGCTTTTATCGTCATAAAGAGTTGGCAACGGTATATGCACACTCTGATGATAACACCTTTTTCAAAACTCCGTCTCGCCGGGGCAACGCATTCTGATTCCAGAACACAAATGATGACTTATTGGATTTGTCGTCACTTTGAGCTATATCAATGCACAATTTGTGTTCAAACCGGTAGCGGCATGCGGCCCAATAATCCTCAGTCGATAAGTCCCGTTGCTCTTGCCTACTTAGGCGCTAAAGCGCCTACTACAAACGCAAGGCGCTAAAGCGCCTACTACAAACGCAAGGCGCTAAAGCGTCTACTACAAACAAGGCTAAGGAAATGCTCAGACGTTACTTATTCCATAATTTTCGTGTTGTATTTGCCTTGGATCGTTGGATACGGCGGCGTTTTACCAAGGCTGGTTTATTGATACTCGGCGGCTTGATTGCCGCGGGCGTGTTTGGCATTGATACGAAGCAAACTTTTGCCTATCAATTATTTTCTCTCTTGCTGGCGTTGTTGCTGTTAGCCATCATTAGTAGTTGGTTTTTTCGAGTCCGTTTTACGGCGCGACGTGATTTGCCGCAGTTTGCCACCGTGGGCGAAACGTTGCACTATCGGGTACAGGTGCAAAATCACACGCGAAAATTGCAACGTGGTTTAACTTTGCGAGAAAATATCAAATCGCCGCTGCCTAGCTTTGAAACATTTTTGCGAGCAAAAGAGCCGGGCTATGAAAAACGTAACTTGTTTGATAAATATGTAGGCTATCCTCGTTGGGCGTGGTTGAGGCGTACCCTAAAAGGCGCAGAAATTGCCGAGCAAAGCTTGCCGCCTATACCGCCCTCTTTAATAATGAAAAATGAAAAATTCAAAATTCAAAATGACAATATTCTCAGTTTTCAGTCTTCATTTTCCATTAAAATGACGCTTATGCCTTTACGCCGAGGCTATGTACATTTCACCAGTATGACTTTTGCTCGTCCAGATCCGTTTGGGCTTTTTAATGCGTTATACACTCTCGACATGTCCGATAGTTTGTTGGTTTTACCTAAACGTTATCCGGTTAGTGAAATTTCGCTTTCAGGCTCAAGAAAATATCAACGCGGTGGCGTACATTTAGCCATGTCTGTCGGTGATACTGAGGAATTTGTTTCCTTGCGCGAATATCGCCCTGGAGATCCGTTGCGACATATCCATTGGAAAAGTTGGGCAAAACTCGGTAAACCGGTCGTTAAGGAATTTCAGGACGAATTTTTTGTCCGTCATGCCTTGATTTTGGACACTTTTACTGAGCAAGCCGTTGGGGAATCTTTTGAAGCAGCGGTGTCGGTTGCCGCCTCTTTTGCATCTGCGCCGCGCAGCCATGAAGTGTTATTAGATTTAATGCTTGTTGGTACCCAAGCGTATTGTTTTACCAGTGGGCGAGGTTTGGCACCCACTGCTAAACTATTAGAAGTGCTTGCTTGTGTGGAAGCGTGTACTGATCAACCTTTTAGCCAGTTACATTCCTTGGTGATGGAACACGCGGCTTCTCTTAGTGGCTGCGTATGTGTTTTATTAAACTGGGAGTTTTCCCGCCAGCATTTGGTACAGTTGTTAAAAAATGCCGGGATTCCGTTATTGGTGGTTGTGATAAGCGAAACTGAATTGGAAATCGACTCGGAGAAATTCCCAGAAGTGCATGTTTTGCCTCTGGATGCGATTGGAGAGAAATTGGACAAGTTATACGACTGAAAAATGAAAACTGAAAACTGAAAACTGAAAAATGCCAATATATTCTCAATGCCATTAAGTTAAGCTGCCCAAGTACAACGGATACGCGTTCCGAAACGGATTTTAGCAATTAATAATTTTGCTAAAATTAGGATTTTTTTAGGTTTTTTTTATCCGTTTATTTCGAGTATCCGTTGTACTACTTTGATCAAATCAGTTAGTTATTCGTTACGATATGGCATTGATATATTCCTGGGATATCGCCACAGGCAAAACAAACAAGCTTTACTGACTCATTTCACTTTATGGCCCACAATTTACCAGTTATTAACCTATTAATGTTAAGGGTTTAATACTCAAAAAATTGTGTTTAATCAATTAATTATTTTCAACGACTTGATTAATACCAAATTTATATAAACTTATTGAAAAGTCGAACTCACGTTATTTGGGAATTGCCATAACTGAAGAAAACTGATCACTGATAACTGAAAACTGAAAACTGATAACTGATAACTGATAACTGAAAAATGACTCCTCCTCCATTTTTGCTCGGCTGCACACTGCTATTTTGGGGCTGGCAAAGCCAATTGCTCCCATTTGCAGTACCGATGGCAATGATTTTAGAAGGCGCTCGCTGGGTTGGCTGGCGCTGGGCATTGTCAGATAAAGACTTTAATCGTGTCACCGATCTCACGTCATTGTCATTAGTCATGGCAGCAGTTTATCTGTTTAACCGTGAATCCGTTCACGGGCTGATGACGTTACTTAATTGGTTGCCCATGTTGCTTTTTTTACTGATAGCCGCCCAAACTTATAGCACTCACGGTTCTATCAAACTAAGCAGCCTGTTTTTATCGCTACGCTACGGAAAAGCGAAAAGCGCGACATCCCACCACAGAGCCAGTCAGCGTATTAGTCTTACTTATCCTTATATGATGATGTGTTTACTCTCGGCTAGTGCCAACTTAGCCCCGTGGTTTTTTGAAGGGATGTGTCTACTGGTGATATGGGGATTATGGGCAGCACGTCCACAACGCTATCCCGCGGTTGTCTTCGGAATATTATTGGTGATAGCCGGCACACTGGCTTATATCGGCCAATTAGGCCTCTACCGCATGCAAACCCAGATGGAAGAAATCATACTCAGTTGGTTTGAAGAAATGTTTTGGGCAGATAGAGATCCTTATCGGCAAAACACCGCCATTGGTGACATTGGGCGGCTCAAACTTTCGGATAAGATTCTCCTACGAGTGGATGCGCCTTACCCAGTGCTATTGCGTGAAGCCAGTTATAATCTCTATTTTAAGACGACTTGGTTCGCTAAAAAGACGCAATTTACCGATATTTTTCCTGAGAACACTGAGATAAAAATCCCCCTAATCCCCCCTAACTCCCCTTTAGAAAAGCAGGGAACTCCCTCCTTTAAAAAAGGAGAGATTTCAGTCTCCGCCTACCTGAGCAAAGGTAAAGGCATGCTGGCATTACCTCATGGCACTTATCAAATCTCTAAACTGCTCGTGCCAACAGTACAACGCAATGATTTTGGCGCTGTCAAAGTCGAAAATGGGCCGGGATTAATAGAATACACCGCACATTTTGGTCAAAATACACCGCTAGACACGCCGCCCAGCAAGCCTGATTTGTCCCTTCCTCCCAATGAAAAAGCGTATCTGATTGAATTATCAACTAAATTAAATTTACAAAACCAAACCCCACAACAAGTACTAAATACCTTAACCACCTTTTTCAAAGAGAATTTCCAATACTCACTTAACCTCACAGCGCCAACACAAAAAAATATCACGCCACTCGAAAATTTTTTAACAAACCGCCGCGCTGGACATTGTGAATATTTTGCCACCGCCACCGTGTTACTATTACGCACCGCAGGCATTCCATCACGCTACGCCTCTGGCTACGCCGCCGAAGAATTTAGCTATTTAGAAAATGTTTATGTCGTACGTCGACGCCATGCTCACGCTTGGGCGCTCGCCTATATCGACGGGCGCTGGATGGAATTTGACACGACACCGGCCGCTTTTTGGAGTTTGGAAGAAGAAATGGCCGCTTGGTGGGAACCGATTTATGATTTAGGCTCTTTTCTCACCTACGAATTTTCAAAATGGCGTTTGCGCGACAGCGAAAGTTCTAATGATTGGCTTTTGTGGTTGATTTTGCCACTCAGTTTAGTGTTAATATGGCGACTATATTCAAGAGAAAAAGTTGCCCGTTCACAAAAACCAGCCGCAAGACAAGCAAACAAAAGAGCGGTAACGGGGGCCGATTCCGCATTTTATCAAATCGTGCAACAATTGAATGCCGCAGGTTATATTCGCCAACCAGGCGAAACGCTGACGGCTTGGTTAAAACGCATAGGATCCCACCAAATCTCAACAGCTGACATGCAAACCATGCTCAGCTTGCACCAGCGTTATCGGTTTGATCCCGCCGGCATTAGTGTGCAAGAACAAGCCGTGTTGACAGCGCATGTTAAGACATGGTTACAGTTTTGAAAAGCCCCAACGGGGCGATATTAATATAGCCTGTGTAGCTACCAGGAAATCCAAGTTATAAAAAAGCTCAAGTAGGCTAAAGCCTACTAAGTACCCGTCCTTATGTTATTCAAAAATTTCGTGACTAAAAACGTATTAATTGATTAAACACCATTTTTTGAGTATTAAACCCTTAACATTAATAGGTTAATAACCTTAAAATTGTGGGCCATAGAGTGAAATGAGCCAGTAAAGCTTGTTTGTTTTGTTTTTAACTGATAATCAAGTCATTATAACTAACTATTTTATATAATTAATAATTCTATAACTCACTGATATTTAAAGTCGAACTCACGTTAAAAACAATCGTTTTCCTCGTCAAAATACAAAAAAGGTAAATTCAGGATTTTTTCAGAAGCAAACGATATGGCATTGAGTCTTCAGTGCCCTTTAGGGCACTTCAGCTATTAGACGACGGCTTTACCAAAGGCGGGGGGATTATTTCTTTCTAATTCCACAAACTGTGTGGCATTGACCCTAATACGTACAGTAGCTCTTAGACAAACGCAGTAATTCGCTACGCGAGATAATTGCTTTAGCTACTGACTTGCTGCCAAAGAAATGATTTTTCTGAAAATCTATAGATAGCATTTTTCGCTGATGTGAAATACAAAAAAGGGCAAACACACAGGTTTGCCCCTACGAATGATGTACTTTACGCAAAATGCTATA
The DNA here is from genome assembly GCA_002085445.1 of Candidatus Parabeggiatoa sp. nov. 2. Classification (GTDB taxonomy): domain Bacteria; phylum Pseudomonadota; class Gammaproteobacteria; order Beggiatoales; family Beggiatoaceae; genus Parabeggiatoa. Next base: position 3,679 of record NBMI01000044.1, on the reverse strand, counting down.
ACTGAAAAACTGATAACTAAAAAACTGATAACTAAAAAACTGAGCACTGAATAACTGATAACTGATCACTGACAAGAAAATGAGCACAAATAAACCCATCATTCTAGTCGTCGATGATACCCTGACGAACCTGGCTTTAGTGAACACCGTTTTACAACAAGCAGGTTTTCATGTTTTATTAGCCAAAACCGGTAAAAAGGCGCTGACTATCGCAAAGCAAGAGAAACCCGATCTGATTTTGCTGGATATAGAAATGCCCGACTGGAATGGCTACGAAACCTGTAAACGTATCAAAAACGATCCCAGTTTGGCTCCCATTCCGGTCTTGTTTTTGTCTACCCTTGGTAAAGCTGAAGATAAAGTACGTGCTTTTGCGGCCGGCGGCATTGATTATGTACATAAACCCTTCCAAGAAGAAGAATTGCTGGCACGGGTGCAAACTCATGTTGAATTGTATCGCTTACGTGAAAAACTGGAACAGGAAATCGCACAGAAAAACACTGAAATATTAGCTTATGCCAATGAATTAGAAAAAAAAGTTGAAAAGCGTACCGCTGAACTCAATAAGGCGAAGGAAATGGCCGAAACAGCTAATCTTACTAAGAGTCAATTCCTTGCCAAAATGAGCCATGAACTGCGTACCCCAATGAACGCCATTATTGGTTACAGCGAAATGCTTATAGAAGAGGCTCAAGACGTGGGAGTAACCGAGTTTGTTGCAGATATTCAAAAAATTCACTCGGCCGGTAAACACTTGTTGGGACTTATTAACGATGTGCTAGATTTATCCAAAATTGAATCCGGTCGAATGGAACTGTACTTGGAAGCTTTCCAAGTAGAGACGCTGCTCAATGAAGTCGTTACCACTATCTCGCCGCTCGCTGAACAGAAAAACAATCACTTGGAGATCAATATTGTCAACCCTCTAGGAGAGATGCAGGCTGATTTTACCAAAACCCGCCAAATTCTGCTCAATCTGTTGAGTAATGCCACTAAATTTACCGAAGAAGGCACGATTTGCCTTAAAGTCAAGCGCGAACTGGCTAATGAAAGAGATGCGATGGATGATTGTTGTGTTTTTTGTGTAAGTGATAATGGTATTGGTATGACTCCCGAACAGCAACAAAAGCTCTTTCAACCCTTCACGCAAGTAGATGCGTCTACCACGCGCCGCTTTGGCGGTACCGGCTTGGGCCTTGCCATTACTAAGCAATTCACCGAGATGATGGGCGGTGATATCAGCGTGGAGAGCGAATTTGGTAAAGGTAGCATGTTTACTGTTCGTTTGCCAGTACACGTTGAGATGGAACCGGTCAGCCGTGATAAATCCTTACAAAAACTAACAGAAAAATTGGAAGGACACGGTATTGTTTTGGTTATTGATGACGATGATATCACGCGAGAATTGCTCAAAAATTATCTAAGCAAACTTGGTCATGCGGTGGCGGTGGCGGCCGATGGAGAGGACGGTATCCAACTGGCTAAAAAACTGCGTCCCGATGCCATTCTTCTTGATGTCAAAATGCCGGGTATGGATGGTTGGAGAGTGCTTTCCTCGCTCAAAAGTGACCCACTGTTGTCGGACATCCCGGTCATTATGACCTCAATCGAAGAACATCGAAACAAAGGGTGTGCACTCGGAGCGACGGATTATCTCGTCAAACCGGTTGGACGTGACCAATTAGCGGCGATTTTAAACAAATACCGTATTGGTGATGATTCGCAACGTTTAGTCATGGTGGTTGAAGACGATATTGTCCTGCGCGAAGCCATGACTGAGGTGTTAAAACTTGAAGGTTGGCGAGTCTTTAAAGCGGAAAATGGGCGCGTTGCGTTGGAACATATTGAAGACAAAAAGCCTTCCTTAATTTTATTAGACTTGCTTATGCCAGAGATGGATGGTTTTGAGTTTGTCGCCCACCTCCGCCAAAACGAAAAATGGCGTTCCATTCCCGTCGTCGTCTTGACAGCGACCAACCTCAGCACGGAAGATCAAGCGCGATTACACGGTTATGTAGAAACCATTTTTCAGAAAGAAAGCTATAGCCGCGACGAATTACTGGTACGAATTCAGAAACAGCTTGCCGCCGCTATGCCAGAGGCGCAAGAAGAAACCTCTATTTGGTAATGGGTAGTGGGTAATGGGTAATGGAAGAGGGAATGTTATACTGATAGTACAACGGATACGCTTTCCGAAACGGATTTTTTATAGGCGTAATGGCAGGATTTAAAGTCAATAAAAATACGGTTATAAACCAAACGGGTCAATTTTTATTTTCACCCGCATCTGTACATTCCGTATACCTCAAAAAAACCGAAAAGCGTTAGAAACCTTGGAGGTTTATTTAAAAGTGGGCCGGGTTGTAGAATTGATAAGCCTTTTTTTGTTAATGGCCCACAAGTTAAAACTCAATGCCATTAAGCTAAGGAAAAGGGCCGTTTGTAGTAGGCGATTTATCGCCCACCGTATGTAGCATGAATGAGATAGCCAGGCAACGAGGTGGGCAAGTCATTGGGTTCGGGTTTGTTGGCCTTCTGGGACTTCGGGCAGGTAACTCTCAATGACTTGGCGGGAGCTAGAAGAGGCAGGTTCAAAGGACAAGGTGAGGCGTTTGCCCGCGACTTCGTCCTTCATTTTATAATATAATCTTTTCACATTCAAACAACGTGGCGCCTCGAAGAGGCCTTTACCACAGGTTGCATATTCACATTCAAACAATGTGGTGCTATTCACTATTGGCTTTTTTGGAATTATTTTTCTGAAAATTTCTAGAAACTGAAGTAGGGACAAAGGGTGGACAATGCACCCCTTTGGTCAATGCCATTAAGTTAAGGGCAACCACAAGTTAAGGGCAACCACAAGTTAAGGGCAACCACAAGTTAAGGGCTTTCCCCTTGGGATTGCCCCTACAAACCGTCATGTAATGTAGGGGCAATCCTTTATGGTTGCCCTCACCCAAAAGCGGTACGATATGGCATTGACCCCTTTGGTGCCCAAACGGAAGTAGGGACAAAGGGATGGACAATACACCCCTTTGTGCCCCTAGCACTGCGCTCAATAAAACAGTGTTCTGTGCTTATTACTAATAAAAAAAACCTTCCCCGGCAGACGGGTAGAAACGGAAGTTGGGGCAAGGGATGGACAATGCACCCCTTGTACCCCTGTCACTGAAACGGAAGTAGGGACAAAGGGATGGACAATACACCCCTTTGTGCCCCTAGCACTGCGCTCAATAAAACAGTGTTCTGTGCTTATTACTAATAAAAAAAACCTTGCCCGGCAGACGGGTAGAAACGGAAGTTGGGGCAAGGGATGGACAATACACCCCTTAGTACCCCTATCACTGCGCTCAATAAAACAGTGTTCTGTGCTTATTACTAATAAAAAAAACCTTCCCGACAGGTGGGCAGAAACGGAAGTTGGGGCAAGGGATGGACAATGCACCCCTTGTACCCCTGTCACTGCGCTCAATAAAACAGTGTTCTGTGTGTGTTATCAGTTATAATTTATAAGTTATTATATAACAGCGATCACTGAACAGTGATCACTGTTCACTGATCACTGTTCACTGGATCAGCCAAAATAGGAGCGATATTTTAAACGTAAATTGGTGAAATCTATGTAACAGTTTATTACCGTTTATTACCGTTTGTAATATTTTGTAATATTTTGTAATAT
>NBMI01000043.1 GCA_002085445.1 Candidatus Parabeggiatoa sp. nov. 2 | reverse complement strand
CAGAAAGGGTGCATTTCTATTTTCTAGCTCACTTCCAAAGCTGAAGCTTTGGACTCCTGGAGTGCTGTCCAAAGCAGATGCTTTGGAGTCTAGGAATGTCCAAAGTCCAAAGCTGAAGCTTTGGACTCCTGGAGTGTCTTAACGCTTGGCTTGTGTCAACACGGGATTACCAAACATCGCATTGCGTATCTTCTTTCTGACTAAATCTACCGGTATTAATACCACGGCAAACATCACCATATACAACCATTCGATAGGTTGCAGAGGCACGGTGCGTAGTACGTCGCCGCCTATATAAATAAAGGTGGTTTGGATGGTGAAGATTAAGACAATCACGCCCAAAAAGAGTTTGTTGTCTAAAATGTGTTCAAACAGATTGAGGCTTTGGGTGCGAGCGTTAAAGGTGTTGAAGGCGTGCATGAAGACAAAAAAGCCAAAAAAGGCCGTTAAAAATACTGCCTCAGCTTCTTTACTGTTGATATCCAAGCCGCGTGAGAACAATTCACGGATAGGTTCGTAGGTTAAGAAGAACATACTTATCAATGCGGCAACGGTACCATTGACGAGAATGGCTGCCCACATGTCTTTGCTGATGAGTGGTTCGTCTTTGGGGATGGGTTTTTCGAGCATATAGCGCGATAACGCCGCTTCTCCTGCAAAAGCCAGCCCGGCGAGGGTGTCCATAATAATGTTAATCCACAATAATTGTGTCATCGTGAGCGGTAAATCAAAGCCAAAGAATGGCCCCAAAAAGGCGACTAAAATCGCTGACACGTTGACGGTTAATTGAAAGATGAGGAATTTGCGGATGGATTTGAATAAAGTCCGCCCATACAACATGGCTTTGGTGAGAGAGGAAAAGTTGTCATCCAAAATCACAATGTCGCTGGATTCTTTAGTCATTTCGGTGCCGCTGCCCATCGCAAAGCCAACGTCAGCGTTTTTGACGGCGGGCGCATCATTAACACCATCACCTGTCATGCCAACCACCCAGCCAAGTTCTTTGGCACATTTCACGAGGCGGCTTTTATCGGTGGGAAAGGCTCTGGCAACCACGTAGAGGTGGGGCAAGACTAGCTTGACTTCATCGTCAGACATGTTTGCCAATTCGGCCGAAGTGATGATTATCGCGTCTTTGTCATCGGCGAGTAATCCAACATCGGTAGCAATGGCTAGTGCCGTTTCTTTGGCATCGCCAGTAATCATCACCACATGAACGCCGGCATTTTGGGCGGTTTTGACAGATTCGTAAGAAGTGGTGCGTAATGCATCACGCATACAAAAAATACCGACTAATGTCAATTCTTCAGGTAGTTCACAACAATCCTCTTTGAGAGGCGTTTCAGTTACCGCCACTGCCAGTAAACGCATAGCGCGTCCTGATAAGCGACACATTTCGGCCTCTAAGGCCTTTTTATCAGTGAGTGCGACTTTGTTGCCGTTGGCATCAAGCGCATGAGTGCAATTTCTCAAAATCACTTCGGTCGCGCCTTTGACAAGCGTTAAGGCCTTTTCACCTTCAACTTGCGTGGCGGAAAATTTGCGGCCGCTGTTAAAGACAATGGTATCTACAACCTCAATGGCCTCTTTTTGTTCCAAGAGCGGCGTTAAAAAGCGCAACATCGCTTGCTCAGTTCTGTCAGCCCCGACCATTTTGGGGTTTTTGGGATCTGTGGTATCAATGACGGCGCTGGTGTTGTTACGCACGGCAAAAGCGACTTCATGGCGAAGACTCGTGGGTATGTCTTCAAGCTTATGATAATGTTCAGCTTGCCCGGTTAAAAATTCTTCCACCGCCAATTGCCCTTGCGTGAGTGTGCCGGTTTTATCACTAAACAGCACCGTTAAACTGCCAGCTGTTTCAATGCCTAACAGTTTACGCACCAAGACCTTGACCGATAACAGCCGACGCATGTTTAAAGCCAACACCATGGCAATCATCATTGGCAAACCTTCGGGCACCGCGACGACGATAATGATAATTGCCAAAGTCAGGGCGGTGACGACATGCGTGACAATTTCACCGACGGGTAGGGCAAAATAGCTTGAAAAGCTGTCATGGAAAGCGGCCGCAAAAGTATAGCTCGCCTCGTCAACTTGGGCAAAATAGGTGGCCATGCTGTCACCTTGCACAACAATGTGATTGAGCATGAAAGCCACAAAGATGAAAGCCGCGCCGATATAGCCAAACATGCTGATCTGTTTGCCCAGCACGGTGAGTTTTTCTTGTAGCGGCGATAAACGATCTTCGGCCGAGAGGATTTCTTTCATGGTTTCGCCATAGCGAGTTTTATCACCGACGGCCGTCGTCCGCATGATAGCCTCACCGTCTTCAATCAAGGCCGCTCTAAAGACTTGATTTTCATCAGTAATCGCCTTATCGGCGGCCCCTTCTGGCAAGGCCTTTTTGCGAACCGGTTCCGATTCTCCCGTCAAAGACGCTTCATTCACCTCCAAATGACCGGCCACTAAAACGCCATCAGTGGGTATGGTATCGCCCGGCTGTAGCATAATGTAATCGCCAACGACCAAGTCGTTGATACCAATTTCGACCAAGTAATTGTTTCTAAAAACTTTCACTTGGATCATGGAAGCATCTTCCAGCAATTTTTGGAACTCATTTTCATTGCTGTGTTCGGACCATGTTGCTACGAAAGTGGCTATGAACACCGCCACCGCAATGCCGACGCTTTCATACCATTTGGTATAGCCCAAAATCGTCAGCACGACGGTGATGCCCAAGGCGACTATTAATATAATAATGATGGGATCTTTGAAGTTGTTCAGCAGTTTGTCCCAAAAAGTTTCTCTGTTGAGGGTGGTGATGGCATTGGTGCCATATCGTGTATGGGCTGCATCAACTTCTTGATTGGTTAATCCCGGAAAAGTAAATTTCATAAACTCCTCTTTTCAGTGAACAGTTTTTCAGTTTTCAGTTTTCAGTTTTCAGTGATCAGTTTTTCAGTGAACAGTTATCAGTTTTTCAGTGAACAGTTATCAGTTATCAGTTATCACAGAATTGTTTTTCAGTTATCAGTTTATCACTGATCACTGAGAACCGAGAATTGAGAACTGAGAACCTATAACTGATAACTGATGACTTTGGAAAACACCTCCGATGTTTGCTAAACATCTGATGTGTTAATAAAGAAGGGCAGGTTCGGCCCTCTATATAAATCAAGGCCGGTTAGATGTCATAAGACTTTGGAAAACACATCCTCGTAAAGCTAAACATATGATGTGTTAATAATAAATGGAATTTGTTATGATATATAAATTTATATCAATGATAGTCATAATGTAGGGCTTAATACTGAAAGTACAACGGATGAAAGGGAATAAACGGATTGTTGGGATTTGAAATTTGAGTTGAAAATCTGCTAGGAAAGCTAATTCAATCCCTTATTTCATTCGGGTGCAGTTCCTCTCATCTTCAATAGCATAAATATATAAATATTTCAATCAGTTATTGTCGTTACGCCAAAAACGCCAAACTCAATAACCAATTGATTTGCAATAACTTTTAATTTTACTGGAGACAGGAGTATCTGCACCCATTTCATTTTCAGCTTTTTCAAGTACGTTCCGTATAAAGAAATCTTAAAAATTGTATAACCGATAGCCAATAAAAAATCAATCGCGTTTTCTTGTGTCAATGCTCGAAATCATCCAATGAAAAAAGGGGTAATTCTGTCAAGGCTAGTGATAACCGTTTGAACGTGACTATATATTTTCAGAAAAATAAACTCAAAGCCAGGGGCGTTGCCCCCTGGCTATATTAATCTCGCCCCGTTGGGGCTGACTTTAAAACCTCTATTAGCCCTGAAGGGGCGTATTATTAAAGCCAGTGTAACGTTCTTCCGTGAAATTATTTTTCTGAACATCTATAGTACTCTGTCAATGTTCTATTGACGGGTAACTTGGCACTGCCAAACTTTCTCTGGCACGGCCATTAGTTAGTTTGGACGACTGCCTTCCTTACGTTTGGATGGATTATCGAGTATTTTCGAGTCAAAACAATGTTGACAGACTACTAGGATTGATTCGATCAATGGTTTATCACGACTTGTTGGGGCACTTCAATTGTTAGTATAGTAATCCAAATAAGTTTTGTCATGAAAACTTGGAGGTTTAAATCGAGTCCAATTTTTCTGGACACTTATACTTTGATGCCAACTTTGGAGACGTTTAATGAAAATTCATCACCGACTGCGAACCAAATTGGTCGCCATATTCTTTATTGTCACCTTGATTCCAGCACTGATTACTGGCATGTACGCCATGCAGGTATCTAGCAAAAGCCTGCGAAAGCAGGCAATTTCGACACAAATGGAACAGGCGAAAACCCTCAAAAATAACCTGACATCGTTTTTGGTGACTACCAAAGGCGATCTCCTGTTTCTGAGTCAGTCGCCCCTCATGAAGGACTACTTGAGTCTGCGTAGCACGAATCAATCAAGTTCCAAATCAGAAGGGGCATTAACGATACCGCCCGATTCAGAAGAACCGGCTAAAAAGGCCCCACAGAACGCCTTAGAGCAAAAGCGACAAGCCTTGGAACAGGAATTTCTCGCCCTGTCTCGCAACCGTCGTATTTATTATCAGATCCGCTATCTTGACGAAACAGGACAAGAAGTCGTTAGGGTAGACTCCGATGGCTTGAAAAGCCAGATCATTAAACGCGACAAGTTGCAAGACAAATCGGGCCGTTACTACTTTAAAGAGACAATCCGCTTATTCGGACAGCGAACATTCGTTTCACCGCTTGATCTGAACCGCGAAAGGGGGCAAGTTGAACGGCCTTATAAACCCGTTATCCGTTACGCGGTTAATGTCTATGACGACAATAATCGCAAGGCTGGGATTGTGATTACCAATGTAGACGCTGCTCAATTTATCGGGCCGCTAGGCAATATACGTTTGGTCAATCCGGATGGCTATTTTATAAATCATCCCGAACTAGAAAAAGGTTGGGGAGGGCCTCGCGATTTAGACACTGGCTATAACTTGGAAAAGGAATATCCACAGTTGGCAAAAGAAATTATTGGTCAATACGGCACCATCAGCACCCCTACCATCACCCTTTCACATATACAGGTTCCCGTGTCCGGGTCTGCTCGTCACTGGACTTTGATTATCCAACGCAACACTGATGACATTCTCAAGAGTGTGACGGCATTTCGCGTCATGTTTACTGTCATTCTTATTTTTACCGTGTTGATAGCTCTAGTCTTGGCGTTGTTGTTTAGCACCAGAATCACTCGTCCCATTGAGTATTTAACCAACATTGCCGATGCCATCAGCAAAGGTGAACTGGTTAACAATCGTGTTGAAGTCGAAGACAAAGGAGAAATCGGTCAACTGGCTCAGGCGTTTGAACGGATGCGAGTTAGCATGATCAAATCCTTTGAAAGACTGCGTAGACAATCCAGAACTTAATCCATTATGAAAAGTACCACATCGCTGTTAGCGTACCCCGAATTGATAGCAGAAATACGTCGCTTGTCATTTGAAGGAGAATCAGGCACCGTATTTATTACTTCCGATGATGGTCATTTGGTGCGGTTCGTGTTAAATGAGGGGCGTATCACTTCTTTAGTTTTTGATACCAAGCACCGCGGCTATGATGCCATTCCTCTCATTCAAGCGATAAAGTCTGGCCGACTACAGTTTGCCGAGGGTGTTTTTGAAACGGCTTGTGAACTACCCTTGCCAGACACCGAGAACATTTTTCAGATATTCGGTGAAAAATGGTCGGCTCATGCACTGGCACCCGCTCCGTCAACCTCATCCAATCTCGGCGAGGCTGTTGAATACCTCAAAAAGGCATTGGCAAACCACATAGGGCCATTTTCTGCCATCGTGTGTGAAGAATATATAGAAAAAGTGGGTTCTGTCAAGACTATAGATGATGTTTTTGCCATGATTGAGGCGGTAGCCCCTGAAATCGGAAATCCTGCACAAGAACAGGCATTTAAAGAACAGCTTAAGAAGGAAATGATTAAAGAAGGGTTGATTTAGTCTGTAGGGTGGGTAAGCGGGCACGAGTCACTTAAAATATGCCACAATCTTTAAGCCCGCTTGCCCACCATCTACAAAAAAAATCCGAAAACATAACCGTGCTAACTATAATACGGTTTGACCTTCATCGAGATAAAATCGAGTACAAATGCATAGGAATCTCACTATAGTAGTCGCTTTAGCGACTGGTTCATAAAGGTTTGGCAGTCGTCCAAACTCTCCCGCGGCGGCTGCCAAACTAAAGTTTGGACTCCTTTTTATGATACCGAATGCTTTTAAAACACGCTTTGAGGGGCAAATAAATTGACTCCCGCTACTCGCAAACAAAGCAGCTGCAATTCGTCCCAAGGATTGCCTTTCTCGACTCCTTTGATCATACGATCTATTTGCACCATCTCCTGCAAAAATTGTTGCCATCGGCTTGGCTGTGGATGTCTTTTAATGGCGCTGGATACCGCATTTTTACGGCTTTGCCAAATGCGATAGGTTTTAAATAGCTGTTCCTGTCGTTGTCCGGTTTTTAGCGCATAAGTGATTTGAGACAGATTGCGTATTTCTTTGTTTAAGGCCCACGCCACCAAAACGGGCTCAACACCTTCCGCACGTAAGCCTTGCAATTGACGAACACTGCGCTGCTTATCGCCGGCTAACACGGTATCTACCCAATTAAATACTTCAAAACGGGCACTGTCTGCCACCGCTTCAAGCACTTGTGCTGTCTCAAGGCGGCCGGCGCCATATAATAAATGCAATTTGTGAATTTCTTGGGCACAGGCGAGTAAATGCCCTTCGGAGCGTTCCGCAATCAGATTGATAGCTTCTGGGGAAGCTTGGAAACCATATTGGTTCAAACGTTGCGCTATCCACCCTGGTAATTGTGATACGTCTATAGGCCATACTTGTATAACAATGCCCTGCTTATCTAAGGTGGTAAACCATTTAGTTTTTTGTTTGCTGGCATCGAGTTTATCAGCAGTGATGAGTAATACCGTATCGGTAGGCAGCTTGTTGGCGTAAGCTATTAACGCTTTGGTGCCCTCATTGCCGGGCGATTTGTTGCCTAAACGGATTTCTAATAAACGTCTCTGGGCAAACAAGGAGAGAGTATTCGCTTCCTTATCAAGAAGGCTCCAATCAAACCCGGTTTCGACGGTTAAAACAATTCGTTCCGTAAAACCTTGGTGACGGGCAAACGTTCGCAGAATGTCTGCACATTCCATCATTTGCAAGGGTTCATCACCCGTCAATAAGTAGAGGGGCGCGAATCCCTGTCGTTGGAGGTGATTAGTGAGTTGGGCGGGTTTAAGTCTCATCCATTGTCTATACTAATGAAAAATGAAAAATGAAAAATGAAAAATGATTAAATCAATGATAAGTCTATAATTTAGTTCCTGTCGTTGGAGGTAATTAGTGAGTTGGGTGGGTTTAAGTCTCATCCATTGTCTATACTAATGAAAAATGAAAAATGGCAGTTATCAAAAAACCAAGGTTTTGTCGAACTGGCGGTTTTTTTGAGGGCCAGGTTGTGAAATTGTTGATTTGAGTGATGGCCCTAATTAAATGAAAAATGAAAAATGAAAAATGAAAAATTGCGTTTATCAAAAAACCAAGGTTTTGTAGAACTGGCGGTAATTAAATGAAAAATGAAAAATTAAAAATTAAAAATTGCTTGTTTTGTCGAACTGGCGGTTTTTTTGAGGGCCAGGTTGTGAAATTGTTGATTTGAGTGATGGCCCTAATTAAATTAAAAATTGCTTTCATCAAAACCAAGGTTTTGTCGAACTGGCGGTAATTAAATTAAAAATTGCTTGTTTTGTCGAACTTGCTGTTTTTTTGAGGGCCAGGTTGTGAAATTCAATCTACTCGGTTTATGTCCTGCCAAACTACTCCTGTTTGTACGGATATCAACTGTAAAAAGCTAAGCAAATAAGCCAAAGTTTACAATCTGTCCAGACACTAACTTAGCAAGTAGCACAAGGATAATGATACAAGCAACGATCAACCAAGTAATCTTGTCGGTTAGTGCAAATTGTACCGGATCATCTAACATTTGCCGACGATGGGCTAAAAACCAAACACGGGTAATCCAATATAACAAGATTGGACAAATCAGCCACAGAATAAACGGCGAAGAGTAAAGCAGACTCACCTTTTCACTGCTGACATACAGTGAAAACACTAACACTGCAAGATAACCACTTGCAGGCCCCATACTGGCTATCATTTCTATATCATCCACTTCATAGTTACGATTTTTAAGCGTTTTATCGCCAGTCAATTGCAGCAATTCCACGTAGCGTTTAAGAAAGGCTAAACTCATAAAAATAAACATGGAAAACGCCAGCAACCATGAGGAACTTGGAACAGCGACAGCAATGCTGCCTGCTAATATCCGATGAGTATATAAACCCGCTAAGACGAGAACATCTACTATCAGTTTTTGCTTGAGGTAAAAGGAATAAGTTATCGTGATTAGCAGATACAAACCGAGCATGCTGGTAAAACCAAGGGGTAGCATCAATAACGACACCAAAAAACTGAAACCGATTAAAGCGGCAAACAACGGAAAACCATAACGTATCGGTATCAGCCCCGCGGCAAACGGGCGATGTCTTTTTGAAGGGTGGGCGCGATCCGCAGCTAAGTCGAGTAAATCATTTAAGATATAGCCCGATGAGGCGACGAGACTAAAAGCGATAAAAGCCAACAGTGCTAGGCTGAATTTGGTTAAGTCGAACAGTTGGTGAGACAACACCAGCGGCAAGAAAATCAGCACATTTTTTGCCCACTGGTGGGGGCGCAGTGCTTTTAACCAAACCTGCCATGTTGCTTTGGGTACCGAAAACACTCTTTCTGGTGGACATTGGGTTTGTTTTAGCAACGTGGTGCTGGGTGCAACCAAAAATCCTTCATGGGCTGCTTGCAAAATGGGTAAATCAGCGCGAGAGTCGCCTATATAATCATAAACACCAAAACGTTGTTTTAAGGCATCGCGTTTAGTCGCGCCTTTCATATTGGTATGGGCATCGCTGGCTATTATTTCGTCAAACAGTTTTAAATGCTCGGCGACGGCTTCGGCAATTTTTTGATGAGCCGCCGTTGCTAATACCAGCAAGCGCCCATTGTTTTTTTCACGCTGCAAAAATGCCAAAACATTGTCACGATAAGGTAGAGTTGCCACGTCTAGCGTGACATGTTGGGCAATCTGATGTTTGAAATAGGCTCGGCCTTTCATCAACCACAAGGGGAGCAAAAAACTTAGCAAAAAATTGTGCCTCAACAGTAGTAACACGCTTTCCCATAGAGAATCTGTGGCAATTAAAGTGCCGTCTAAATCGACGCATAAAGGCTTTTTGGTGTGTTTAGAATTCATTTTTAGTTCTGTGATCATTTTTTGTTCAGTGAACAGTTATCAGTTTATCACTGATTGATAAATAATCAGTGATAAATAATAACTAATGAGGCTCTTGCAAAACCCGTTAGCCTCATTCTAAGGCGATAATTTTGCAAGAGGCTCTAATAAATGATAAATGATAACTGAATAACTGAATAACTGATCCGTGATAAATGATCAATGATTATATTGATTTTTGGTATCATTGTCCCCAATTTTCACGTTGGGCGCTTAGTCATCAAAAAGCAGTATTCTGTTTGTAGTAGTCGCTTTAGCGACTCACAAGCCGCTCGTTATGTTAAAATATTTTTTTACCCACTTGTGCATATTCAAACAACGTGGTGCGTCTTTAATATCTTTACCTTTTCGACGCAAAAGTTTTTCCGCTGCGGAAATGAAAGCCTATTCACATTTTCAGGCTTTAGTCATAGTCGCTAAAGCGACTACTACAAACTCAAAAACTTTTGTTTACCTACTTATTTGCTACTCCCTAAATCTATAGAACTGAAAACAGTGATCACTGTTCAACGGATCACTGATAACGAGAAGTGTATGCCTAAAGAAGACAGTCTTGAAATGGAAGGAAGAGTCGTTGAGACTTTACCTAACACGATGTTTCGCGTGAAATTGGAAAATGGTCATGTCGTGATGGCCCATATTTCGGGGCGGATGCGTAAACATTACATCCGCATTTTAACGGGTGATAAAGTCACTGTACAGTTGACACCTTATGATTTGACAAAGGGTCGTATTACCTACCGATCTCGTCATTAAGGCGTTGACGTATTTCCGCCAACAGCCCTCTACTCGCCGCTTGAACTAAATCTAGCACATGTTCAAAGCCGCAATTTCCCCCTTCGTAGGGATCGGGGACTTCTCGCGTGTTTAATTCGGGCGCAAAGTCAAGGAATAAATGCAGTTTGTGTTCGGGCGGATTTATGGCAAGCAAAATCTGATAGTTGTATTTATCCATTGCTAATACATAGTCAAACTCGATTAAGTCCGCTTGAATCACTTGGCGGGCGCGTAGCCCGCTTAAATCAATACCGCGTCGCCGTGCTGCGGCTTGTGAACGTGAATCGGGTGGCTTGCCGAGGTTGTAGTCATGCGTTCCGGCTGAGTCAATATATATCTGCTCACTCAATCGGGCTTGTTTTACCATTTGGGTAAATACCCCTTCGGCGGTGGGTGAGCGGCAGATGTTGCCCATGCAAACGAATAAGACTTTAACCATGGTGAGACTTTAACTGTTCGACTTCTTCCAGCGTTAAGGAGCGAGCTTCGTCGGACAGCATCACCGGAATGCCGTCACGAATGGGGTAAGCGAGCCGTGAACTTTTGCAGAGTAATTCATGATTGTCTTTGTCATAAATTAGGGGCCCTTTAGTCACGGGGCAGATTAAGATATCAAGTAGTCTTTTTTCCATTTTGTCTCCTATTATCGTCAATAGCCAAAGCAATTGGCTAAAAGCTTAAGTACCCTAAAGGGTACTATAGTTTTTTATTCAGTACAGGACATTTTTGATCTTGTCATTTCGACCAACGGGAGAAATATGACAAAAAATAAATCACTTAAAAAAAATGTCCGGTACTAAGAGTTTTTTATAAAAATCCGGGCACAAACTTCCGAGGTTTGCCAAATATCGGAGGTTTTTAAGTGCCAATGTACAAGATAAATCTTGTACTCCGAGATAAATCTTGTACTCCTTAAGACAACAATTCTAGTAAACGTTCACCAAACCGGGCAGGCAAGCGGGCTTCTATGGGTAAATACCAATGTTGGGGGCCGGCTATAGGCTTACATTTTACCGCATCTTTTTCGGTCATGATCACGGGTAAGTTGTCATCAAACTGAATATCGGTTTGGCAATAATGGTGATGATCAGGAAATTCGTGACAATGCAGTTTGAGGCCATTTTCACGCAAGCAATTAAAAAAGGGGGCCGGATGACCAATCCCAGCGATGGCATGTACGGTGTGATCGCGCAATGTTGGCAAAGGTTGTGAGACATTATCATCTATGACGCGCCGCAAGGGTTTGGTATAGTATAACATGGAAAACGCTTTTGGATGGATGCGACAGATACTATCCCTTGAAGGCATGGTATCTGTGGAACCCAACTTGACTGGATATCTATTAGTCGTTGTAATAAAACCGGTTTCGTTAAGAAGCGGGTTTGCCTGACTTTTGCGGCTTTTAGTGACGATAAAGTCTACTTCTTCAAGACGGCTAACGGGTTCGCGCAGAGGCCCGGCGGGTAAGCTGCGCCGATTACCATAGCGGCGAATTTCGTCAACGACGGCAATTTCTATCTCACGGTGTAACGCGTAATGTTGTAAGCCATCATCACTGATAATGAGGTTGCAGTCATTATTTTCTAGTAGGCTTTGCACCGCCTTTAGGCGGTGAGGCGCGACGGCGACGGGGCAACCACTGTGTCGCGCTAACAGCACGGGTTCATCACCGACAAGGTGTGGTTCGCTGTTGGCATGTACGAGTTGCGGCCACTTTTTGGCGCGTCCACCATAGCCTCGGCTGATGATGCCGGGTTTGAAGCCGTGTTGTTTGAGAAATTGTGCAAGCCATAAAACGAGGGGCGTTTTACCGGTGCCACCTACTGTGATATTGCCGACGACAATGACTGGCACGGGGGCATGATGGCGAGTCAGTAAGCCCTGTTTGTAGGCGAGTCGGCGCACTCCAACGATGACGCAAAATAGCCAAGATAATGGGGCTAACGCCAATGCCAAAGGGTGTTTATCGTACCATAAGTTGTCGAATTTCATGTTTCGTGGTATGGAAAGCCCCAGGGGCGTTGCCCCTGGCTTTAATAATACGCCCCTTCAGGGCTAATAGTCTGTCAACATTGTTTTGACGGGTAAAATAGCTTTTAAATCCGTCCAAACTTTAGTTTGGCAGGAGTCCAAATTTGGCAAAAGTCTGTTACCCCTCAATAGAACATTGACACAGTACTAATAGAGATTTTAAAGTAAGCCCCTTTGGTGCGAGATTAATATAGCCAGTGTAACTACCTGGCTTTGGGTTTATTTTTCTGAAAACTTCTATATGGAACGTACTTGAAAAGGGTTTATCGGAATGAGTTTTTTTTCAAAAAACTTTATCAGCAAAAGTTTCTTTAAAACTTTGGCCTATAGATTTTCATATAATTATTTTCAAAGTGAATAGCCCTAGATTTCGTCCGGAGTCCAAGATTTATCTTGGACGTCTATTTATTCACTATTGGCTTTTTTGAAATTCTTTTTCTGAACATCTATAGAAGCCTCTTCGAGGTTCAAGTTTTTCTTTGAAAAATTTAAGGGTGTTGCCAAACTAAAGTTTGGATGCCTGCCAAACGACGACTGCCAAACTAAAGTTTGGACTCCAGATCACTGTGAGGGCTCGTCGTGCCGTTGTTGCGCTTCAAAACTAAGACGCACAAAGCCTAAATCACGGGCCGCTTCCAAAGCTTTCATCACGGCGTAGTGTGGGGCATTTTCATCGGCGCTGATGAGCAACGGGGGATTGACTTTTTCACCAGCTACATCTTTTAAAGCACGTTTAAGCGTATCCAACTGAGTATTGATCAAACTGTGTTCCCTATCATTGATGGCATATTCTCCTTGTTCATCAATGATAATTCTAATCATTTCCTGCTGCTGTTTTTGTTGCTCACTTTTGGCTTCGGGTAAATTAATGTTGAGTTGTGATTCCCGATTAAAGGTAGTAGTCATCATAAAAAAGATGAGCAATAAGAAAACGGTATCAATCAATGGGGTTAAATTAACCCTAAGATTGTCACGATGTTGACGGCGTTTGAATTTCATGGGTTTGGTAATTGGTAATCGGTAATTGGTAACTGGTATACGGAACGTACTTCAAAAGGGTGAACAATTCACAATTAACTAATTATCAATAGCCCTTACTGCTCACGCTCACCGTACAAGATGTTTATCATTTTTGAGGCCTCTTGTTCCATAGACAAAACCAATTCATCCACAACGCCACGAAAATACCGATAAAAAATAAAGGCAGGAATGGCAACCGTTAAGCCGGCGGCCGTTGTAATCAAGGCCTCAGAAAGGCCACTTGATAATACCATCGGATTACCTAATCCTACTTCACCAACCGCAGCAAACATTCTAATCATACCCGCAACTGTGCCCAACAAGCCTAATAATGGCGCGACTTCAGCGATTGTTCCCAACGTATTTAAATACTTTTCCAGATCATGTATTACTTGACCACTTGCTTCCTCTATACTGGCTTTCATCGTATCGCGGTTACGAGGTTTATTTGCTAAGCCGGCCGCCAATATTCGGCCCAAAGGCGAATTATTACGCAACAGATTTAGCCGCTGTTTATCCAATTTACCTTCTTTAGCCCATTTCCAAACTTGGGCAACTAAGCCCTTAGGCACAACTTTTTTTCTTTGCAACGCCCAAAAACGTTCACCAATAATAGCCATGGCTAGCACAGAACCTAAAATAATCGGCCAAACAATCCAACCGCCAGCTCTAATAATATCTAACACTTTGAATTCCTTAGTTTTTATTGAAATCCAACCCTTTAGGTTTTTTGGAATCCAAACCGTTTATTGGAATCCAAACCTTGGAGTCCAAACCGTTTGCTGGAGTCCAAACCTTTAGGTTTGGACGAAAATCAGTTTATTGGAATCCAAACCTTTAGCTTTGGATTTTAATTTTCTGTGTACCGGACATTTTTTCTGCTGTCATTTCTTTAAGCGGGATAAGTATTTTAAAACAGTAAGATTTCTCCCATTGGTCGAAATGACAATCAATGATTTTGTTGGAATCCAAACCTTCAGGTTTTGCTAGATTCCAAACCTTTAGCTTTGAATTTGAATTTTACCATTTTATGACGCTACCTGTGATGCCTATTACCGAATTCGACATCATTACTCGTTATTTTAGCCAAGCATTTCCCAAACGCGCCGATGTCACTCTAGGCATAGGCGATGATGCGGCCCTGTGTACGATACCAGCGGAGATGCAACTTGCCGTTGCCATTGATACATTGGTAGAGGGCGTACATTTTCCCACCACGACTCGTCCTGAAGACATCGGCTATAAAGCCCTTGCGGTTAATCTGAGCGATATGGCCGCGATGGGCGCAACACCAGCATGGATGACTTTAGCACTAACTTGTCCACAAGCGGATGAAATTTGGCTGAAAAGTTTTAGTCAAGGTTTGCTTGAATTAGCACAGGCTGCCCAAGTCAGTTTAATCGGCGGAGACACGACTCATGGCCCCTTGACAGTGACGATACAAATCGCCGGTTATGTCCCACCTCGCCGCGCGTTGCAACGGCGCGGCACTCAGCCCGGTGACGGCATTTATGTAACGGGCACCCTTGGCGATGCCGGGCTGGGCTTAGCCTCAGTCCAAAAACAAGTGACATTGCCTCGCCCCGCACAACAGTTTGTTGAATCGCGCCTGAATCGGCCGACACCGCGCTTACCGGAAGGCCAAGCCTTGCGTGGCATTGCCAGCAGTGCTATTGATATATCCGATGGATTAGCGGCCGATTTAGGCCATATTTTAGATGCCAGTGGCGTAGGCGCCTCGTTACAACTGGAGCGTTTGCCCTTGTCAAGGGCCTTGCGTGAACATTTATCCATTGAGGCCGCAAGGAATTTGGCCTTAAGTGCCGGCGATGACTATGAATTATGTTTTACCGTGCCACCGAGCCGAGAGGCGGCCTTACAAAAGGCCCTGACGGCGGATTCATACACTCATATTGGTATAATAGAAAAAACGCCGGGTTTACGTTGCCGAGATGCCGAAGGGCGGATATTCACGCCCAAACAAAAAGGCTATCAACATTTTAATGAAAAATGAAAAATGAAAAATTGATAACCGATAACACACAGTTGGAGTACAAAGCATGAAAAATGAAATAGAACTTACGCACTTAGCAAAGTAACCACTTTATTTTAATGTGAAAATACCCATAGCATCTAGTACAACGGATACGCGTTCCGAAACGGATTTTCATATTCGGGGGGGGGCTAAATAAACTTAGCCATGACAATTTATTTAATAATTGTCAAAATAACCGTCTAGGCCTTTTAGACGTAACTGATTGAATACTCAATAAATTTATTTTTTCAATGTGTAAGTCATAAGAAAAATGAAAAATTGATAGCCGATAACACACAGCTTCCGTACAAAGCTTTAGCTTTGTACTAAGACTTTTGAAAAAGTTGGCTCTTTGTTAGTACAATCCGAGGCGGGCGAGCCGGTAGCAATGCCATTAAGTTAAGAATAAATCCATACAGAGTAGGGTGTCGACGACAGCCTACAAAAAAACGTTTTTAGGCTTAAGCCTGTAGGAATAATCACGAGACATTATTGGAAATAATATTCGAGTAATTTAATTTAAAATTAATCAGTTATCAACATAATACTTTTTATTTATAATAAGATTGATTTGTTAAATTTTTATTATTTTGACAGTTTAAATAAAAATAATAAAAAATACCGATAAAAATAAAATTATATTGGGGTTAAAATGGCAAAGTTTAAGCCAATTTATTGGCAAAAATTTATTTACTTTCAAAAAACTTTTTCTAAAATAGTTTTCAATGAGTTTTATTTCCAATAATGTCTACGGAATATCTTGTGTTTTTGTACCAGTCAATCAGGCGAGTTGGGTAAAGTCAACGTTAGCGACGTGAGGATCGTTGTCGCAACGTTGGATACGAGTATCAATGAGGCAAAGTTTACCCATAAGTTTCCTAATTTGAGTCTTCAGTGCCCTTTAGGGCACTTCAGCTATTAGACGACGGCTTTAGCCGTTGGCGGGGGGGATTATTTGTTTCTAATTCCGCAAACTGTGTGGCATTGTAATAGTAAGTACCCCCCCTCAAGGGCAACTATAAGCACACAAGTCTTGCCCTCAAGGGCAACTATAAGCACACAAGTCTTGATAATTAATAATTAATTACTAATTATTAAATAACTCAAAGACTTCAAGATAAGTGAGTCATTCATTAACGAAGCCGGCTGAAAAATTATTTTGTTATAATTTTCAATAACATACTGACTTGTGTGCCAAGATTAGCCTCAAGGGGGGACTGGGGAATTAAGCCGGCGATTCACATCAATAGATGGACGCAAGGGGTGTGTAAAAAGTGATATCGCGTAGCAAAGAAACTTTCGTATCAAGCGAAGCGAGATAACGATGTTCAAATTATTCCCGTGCTAAGTATACAC
>NBMI01000256.1 GCA_002085445.1 Candidatus Parabeggiatoa sp. nov. 2 | reverse complement strand
AATCTTTATTCCTGTCTGTTTCATCTAGTCTAGTACAACGGCTTGGCGCAGAGAGAGTTAATCCGTTGCACTAGAGAGACAATGCTATACGTCTGGTTGAACATTTTCTTTATGTACGATTTTACCGCCTTCAAAGCACCAAATTTCAATAGGAGTTATAACATCTCCATTATCATCGAAATCAACGTTGCCAGATGCACCTTCGTAATTGATAGTTAATCCAGAATCTAGCATTTTCATGGCTCGTTTCAAGTTTTCTGGACCGGCTATTACTTTTTCTCCCTCTTTATCATTTACACGGCGCAAGTAATCACGGATAGTAAGAGGTGTAATGGATTCGCCATTGGCTTGAGCAGCATAGGCTGCTAATCCAGCTATTACAACAGCATCGTAGGTGTTGGGCTTATCCCAAATCTCTGGCGCATCTTTGTATTCAGTTTTGTATTCCTTTTCAAATGTTTTATACGATTCTTTTGAGTAGTCCACACCGGGTGCTGTGCCACACATACCTTCTAAGGAACCATTGGGTTTTATCGTTTCGACGATTTTTCTTGATTTGCTACCACCTACAAAGATAAAATCATGAAATAAATCATTATCTTTGGCTTCCTGTATGTAAATATTTACATGTCTAAAATAGCTTATGGCAACAAGTGCTTCTGCATCAACCGCATAAGCTTTTTGCAATTGTTCCAGATAACTTTCTCCACCTTCAATTTCAGGAGTCACCTCTTCATCATGTGGCACTACAGCAATCACAGTACCACCTAAAGATTCAAAATGCTCTTTGAAAATTTTACTCAGGCTTCTACCATAGGAGTTATCAACATAAAGCACAGAGAGAGAACGGTAATTACTGTCAAAAGCCAACTGAGCCAAAACCGAGCCTTGTAATTTATCAGAAGGCACAGTACGAAACACAAAATCAGAATCACCATAACCCAAATCTCGTTCTAGTGTCGTAATTTCATACGAAGTAGAAGCGTAGGAAATTTGTGGTATTTGGTTGGGAAGAGAGACATTTTCAACAATGGCAGTAGTTACGCCACTAGATGCAGCACCGATAAGTATCTGCACTTCTCCTTTTTCTATTAACTCGCGTGCCGCTTTCACACCAGATTTAGGATTAGTTTCACTGTCAGCCACAGCCCATCCCACCGGAAAACCGGCTTCAGTTAAATGTTCAACAGCCAATAATGCTGCCTGATGACGCGGTTTTCCCTTTTCAGACAAAGCACCGGTAAAAGGAAAAATCCCCCCCATCTTGACTGAATAGGTAGGCGAATTCGGAATTGAAATATCCTCATCGTCATTGCAGCCACCCAGTGCCACCATAAAAGAAAGCATCATCAATAGATACAACGATTTACTCATATGACCTCCATAAGAAAAGTGAAACGGCTAAGTTGTTGATTAATCTGTTTAAATACGGTTAGTTCTGACAGGGACAAGAATAGCAGGTCGTAAAAAAACCACCCGTACAACAACGACATTGTTGTGTTTTTTTAGGTGTTCTAACCCCCCCTAACGAAAAATAATCTAAATTAATATGCTGATGCCAAGGTACTTGTCTTCCATAACTTTTTCTGCTTACGCTTGCATCTAATCGCATAAATAGTCTTTTTATGCCTATTCGTTTTCTGATTGCCCGTTTTAGTATTCGAACTAAAGTTTTAGTATAGATGTTACGACCTCTTATCGTTTCTTCATGAGGGTAGGCAATAATAAAACCACTTTGATTTGAAAACGGTAATGCTTTTGTTGTCAAACCGTCACAGAGGCTTTGTGCGTTTCTAGAATTATAAGGTTTCTCATAACAAGCATCTAAGATAATAATACTTTTACTGCTTGCTGTTGTCATGTCCTCTATAATTTGATTCACAGAAACCGCTTTGTATTTTAAATGTCTTTCAGAACGAATGTCAAAATTATTAACCGGCACTAAAAAATGTTGTCTTTGCCCTTGTGCCCCATGCCCGGCAAAATAAAATAACCCCGTACTTTGTGGCACATTTCTTAATCTATTTGTAAATTTATAAATCGCATTTTCCATTGCCCTATAATCTAAATTCATTCTCAGAGTCACCTCAAAACCAAGTCGTTTCAAGACATTAGTCATGTTTTGAGCATCATTGGCAATATTATGTGTAGGCTTTCCATAGCTATATTCACTATTACTTATTACCAATGCAATTTTACCCGTCTCTGCATAAAGAGATTGGATGCCCAAACTAAATAGACACAAAATGAAAAAAAAAGAACCACAATGTCTTAGGGATATTTTATTATTCGCAAATAGCATAATTACTTAAGAAAAATGGTTAGTTTTTTCCTGAACATGATCTCAATTGATGATTCTCTGAGGTTTTGAAAACCTCAGAGGTTTGAACACCAGGCCATACCAACATCCATTAATTATGGCTGACGACATTTCCCGCCAAAATTACAAAACTGTTTCAACGACGTTTGCAGCCAAGGCTCTTGCTTAGTTTTTTGCTTGACTAAATCGCGTACTTCGCTAAATGCCTCGTCTATAAGTGTTGTTGGTTGAGCTTTGTTTAGCACATCAAGCAGATAATAAGTATATGCGCCGTGATTACCGGGCCCCGCATCAGATGCCGTCTTCCCCGGCGCGGTAGCAAAAGCAACTAACAAACTGCCTCTTTTTTTGACCGGCGGTGGCATTTGTGCTAAGCCACGATTAAGACTTTTACTTGAACCCGCATAAGGGTTATCACGGCAAGCATCTAAGGTAATGATATTCATACCGGCGTTAGTCACTTTCATCATGCCTGAAATTTCTTCATCTGCATGGACAGCGTACTTTTTCAAATCCGCTTCGCTACGAATTCTGCTATTGTCGATAGGGAGTAGATAATTTTGTCCTTCAACTTGAGCACCATGCCCAGAATAGTAGAATATCCCAACATCATCTTTTGGGGTTGCTAATAAACGACTACGAAAATCAGAGATAGCATCCTTCATAGCTTGGAGGTTTAAATCGGTTTCCACCGTGACATCAAATCCAAGTTTTTCCAAGGTTTCAGCCACAGCACGGGCATCGTTAATAGGATTTTTTAGCTGTCGGTATTCATAAGCACTGTTACCTATCACTAGCGCGGTTTGTGCTACAGGATAATCTGTCCCTTGTGCTACAGGAGGATAATCTGTCTCTTGTCTGTCGTTGGAACGCTTACTCGTATCCGGCGGCGGTTCTGGTGATGAAGGCTTACAACCACTGATTAGCAATGCGATGACAAAAAATGCCAGTATTTTTTTCATAACACTTCCTGATTTAAAGTGAACTAAAGCAAAAAACGATTGAGCCACGGCAATAAAAGTGTGCCGAATTATGATCATTATCCGCCGCTGCAAATAACTACTCATTAGCACAGTCAACAGTCTTTGTTTCGTCACTTATGCCGGGTGGTAATATATTAGAAGTTTATATAACTCAAAGCTCAAGTACGTATCAGGGCACTACGAAAACTTAAACTTTGGGGTTTTAGGCGGCTAGAGCAGACTTGAGCTTTTAGCCTCAATGCCACAGCCATATCGTGTGCTTATAAAAAAATCCTGAATTTACCAGTCCCCTTTAGGGGACTTTAGCTTTGGCTCTTTCTCGTTTATTTCTTAACTTAATGGCATTGAGGCATTTGGCTTCGTTGGTATCCAGAATAGTTGCTAAAGTGCGCGTCAGAGTTTTGCAAGTCCTTCAATATAATATTTAATAAATGTTTTTTCAGTGATGGCAAATCTTGCGGACAACGTTGAGAGTCCTCTCAGTTTGACAGTCAAACCGCGACACCCTCAGAGTTCATCATACCCGCGCCACGCCAGTCATCTCTAAAATCCAACTGTTAATGTAAATTAGGGTATTGCCTAATACCCTATTTTTCTGTAAAATGCCGCGCTCTGATTACGAGTCACGGGCCTACACGGCCATGAGACGGCGGTAGTTACTCACGGCGAGTTATTTATATGTTTAAATACTTTCAAACGGATGCCTAATATAAATTAAGAAATAGGTTAGACATTATTAGGCAGTCAAACTATTTTTATGACGCTCGCCAACCGAGTGGCTATATTAAATCGTATTGATTTCCAAAAACAACTAATGGCTATTAGGCATTTTGATTAGGCTAATTAGGAAGTATCCGTTTATTTCGCGTATCCGTTGTACTATCAGTATAAGTCACTTCAAAACGGAGTGGCTATCATAAAGCAAAATCAAACTACAACCTACTAATGACCATTAGGTTATTTGATTAGGCTAATTAGGAAGTCTCCGTTTATTTAGCTACGCTGACCTTCGGTTCGCGTATCCGTTGTACTATCAGTATAAGTCACTTCAAAACGGAGTGGCTATCATAAAGCAAAATAAAAATACAACCTACTAATGACCATTAGGTTATTTGATTAGGCATATTAGGATATTTGTGATGGAAAAACCCGACACAACGAGAGACAAATCCAAAGAACTATTTATCCCACCCGAAAACTGGGACATGAAAACTTTGTACACGGACTTGGCCTCGGCTAAGGGAAAAAATCTGACACCGATTGAAAAACGACATCTGTGCGCGTTACTGTGCGGCCACAGCCCCGCGGAAATCGCTGAAAAGCTCGAAAGAAACCTTAATGGGCTTGAAGTCGATTTATCTAACACCGTGTACCAATATGTTAAAAGGCTTGTAGACAGAGAGAATGAAAAAATCAAAAACTGGCGAAATATCTGCCAATGGCTTGAGGAGGCCGGCTATAAAACTCAGCAACTAACTCAACCTAAATTGGATAATCGTATGCCCACATATGCAGCTAAAATCCATATAGAAAGTATAAATATTACTAAAGATCAGGAAATTGAGATTAACATTAACGTTAAATTACCACTGCCCTCACCACCAAACTCCCCAAAAGAACCCACCCAATAGCCATACCGCACACCGTCACCATAATTAATTCAACCCTTAATTCGCATTATTTCAAAACCTCCTGGTAGTTACACTGGCTTTAATAATACTTACCGAAGGGGCTAATAAAGGTTTTAAATTAGACTCGGCACGGGCACAACTTGCGCTTTTGTCAGTGACAGTTTAGTTTGTGGCCGTCACGCGTTAGACTGAGCGAAGAACCTCGTCTCGAAGGCTTTGCCAATTTCGGCCCAGCTAAGGTTGTCTGCATGTCTAATAAATAGCCTTTGAATTGAGGGCCATTAACAAAACCAAGGCTTATTATTTCAAAACCTGGCCCACTTTTTATTTTAGACTCGGCACCGGCACAACTTGCGCTTTTGTCAGATTTCTCCTTATGTCGAAATGACAGTGAAAAATTGAACGGATAATTAAATTCATAACAAAATTATCGACTTAGATTAAATAAGTCATTTTTCATTTTTCATTTTTCATTTTTCATTTGTATATACCACTGTCCTCACCATCAAACTCCCCAAAAGAACCCACCCAATAGCTATACCGCACACCGTCACCATTTTTCGTTTATTTATTTAATTAGTAAAGTGTAATTGGTAAATCATCTAGCAAGGCGCTGAGTGAAGTACTTCATGCGGTTAAATATGATAAAAAACTTGTACCTATTAATTCGATAACCTGGCCCACTTTTGACTTTCATCCAGCAACGCGCATCGTTCAGTGCGTCATGCGGTTAAACCTGATAAAAAACTTGTACCTATTAATTCGACAACCTGGCCCACTTTTGACTTTCATCCAGCAACGCGCTTCGTTATGTGCGTCATGCTTAGAACTTAGGATGACGGGCCGATAAACGGATTGAGTTCGACTGATTTCAGTAAAAACACTCCTAAAAATATTATGAACGATAAATTACTGAAAAAATTTGTGGCGATAGAACGCAAACTCTCAACGGAAAAGGGTGCGTTTAAATTGTTCGCATTAGTTCAATTAGAAGAACTGCCGGGACTATGGGATGTTGTCATGTCTTGTGAGAATTTACCAGAAAAAGACATGCCTACCTTGAGGTTTGTGATTGATAAAATTCATGCGGTACTTAATAAAAAAGAAATTGTGCAAATTTCAAGAATTATCTTGCTCGATGTTGACCAACCTTTTGTGAAAGAAATGGAACAATTTCTTGCGAGGGCCAATAATCCAACAGAACTCTTTAATTGTGAAATAGATAGCATGAAAATTAAACAGGCTTATATTATTGTTTCGCCAGTGATTAAAGATGATGCCAGCGTGTTAATCAGTCGCCACTGGAGTCCAAACTTTAGTTTGGCAGTCGTAAGTCGTCCAAACTAACGTTTGGTAGGACTCCAAAACGCTAAAGCTTCATCTTTGCGATATAGGGCCATACTTTCATTTAAAAACCTCCAAAATAGGCTATGGCCCTCAATTTCAATTCAAATCCTCCGATTCATAGCATAAATAGGAAGTTTGCCCATTGAATTTTTATCGTCCGTCGTCCAAACTAACGTTTGGCAGTCGTCCAAGAGTCCAAACGTTAATTTAGTAGGACTCCAAAACGCCAAAGCGGCTTAGGTAAAATTCGAGACAAACGAAATAAAATCATCAATAAAAGATGTTCCATCTCGGATACACTGGAGAAAAAAATGATAGATACCATGACTCCTTTGGCTGATGTCATTTATCAGCGCGTCAAAACCATGCCTCACTATGCAGTCCTATTCAATTTTTGGAATTTAAACAAACTCATACCGTGTCTCACTCAACGAACAATGCCGATTTACTGGCTTTTATTCAAAATTTACCCAAAGGGCATCGCGATGCCACCGACATTGATAGGGAATTTCAAGCATTACGTGATGAATGGGGGGCTTTTAGAATTGGTTTTTAGATGCGTGTGCTATCATTTATTTGATTGAAGCTGGCGGGGAAAAAGGAGACACTGTCAAAAAGATAGTTTCGCAACATCTGGTTTCGGGTGGCACATTGTCGGTGTCCCGGTTGTCTTCCTTAGAGTGTCGTGTGATGCCGCACTACGCATCAGTCGCCGCCGTCGTCCAAACTAACTAATGGCCGTGCCAAGTTAAAACTGGCCGACGACTAAAACCCGTCAATTGAACATTGACAGAGTACTAGTACAAGAGAGCGGAAGTTTCCAGACCATCTACAGCCACTAAAAGCATCGTTAAGCTTTCACCTACTAACTCTCTTATAGTGCCCTTTAGGGTACTTAAGCTTTTAGACAACGGCTTTAGCCGTTGGCTAAGTCTTGGACGGAAATCGCCAAACTCAAGTTTGGACTCCATCCATTGTCCATCCATAGTAAACATCACATAAAATCATGCAATTAACACGATTTTCAGTCAAAGGATTTAAGAATTTCCGACAAGAAGTTGTGCTTGAACATAAGGGGACTATTTGTGTTATTCATGGAGAGAATAATGTTGGAAAATCGAATGTGCTTGAAGCCATGCAATTGTTTTTTCAACTGGGTGGCGAATTGCTCACTTCTTTTGAACCTGGGCTTGCCAATTCTATCAAGCTGACTGTAGAAGAGTTGGAGCGGCTTGGTTTTAAAGCGAGCGAAATATTTAGTTTTGGGTTAGAAACTCCGATGACTCTGACAGCAAGATTGGTGTTTGAGCCAGATGAAACGGAATTGAATACGGGTTTTGAGTTAGATATCAGTATTAAGCTACAAAAGGCCCATAATCAGATCGAATGTCAAATCCTCAGCTTTAACTCGGTTGATGGCACAGAAGTGGATAAAAAAACCTTCATCAAGTTTTTTAACCGGCCGTTTGCACTGATTGGCGTTGATCGTCTGATTAATGAAACGGAACTGGAGACGGTGCGACATATTGTACCTCAAACACTTCTTCTAAAACTGTATGACATTAAAGATTCTCCAGAGCCTTCTATTTTTGAAAAGTGGGAACTGTTTGTGAGTACCTTGCAAAAATTTAATGATGTCCTTGGAGAAGGTGAGTTTGTTTCTATCTTTGATCGCCACGCCAATCGGGCCAATTTTGTGTTTCAGCCTCAAGAAAAGCGACGAACACCGATTGAAGTACTCGGTTCTGGTATTAAGTGGCTCTCGTTGCCCGATTATTGGTTAGTGAGGCCACTTTTGTAGCGATTGAGGAGCCAGAACTTAATTTGCGGTATACGCTGCAACTGCGTTTACGGGACATTTTTCATGAAATAGTCAAAGCACCGGTAGGCCCGCAACAGCTATTTTTAACCAGTCATTCCCCCGCCTTTGAATTTGGCGAACATTTTTATGCGATGACGGCGGACAACGATGGGCCAACGGTTAAGCATCTTCCCATTAAACAAGCCCTTATGTTTACTGAACATGATGCCAACGCGCCCAACATTGGTGAAACGGCGCCCCAGTGCTATGTTTCAAGCGATAGGTTGGTTAGGCTACCAGAAGATATTTGTCAATACCTTGGCATTGAACAAGGCGGTGGCATTGTCACTTTGAAACGTAAAGACAATGGACACGTCGAACTCTTGACTAATGAGCAGTTTCTTGAGTTACTTGAGCCTATCGATCATGAATAAAAAAGAAGTTGAGCAGTTGCTACACGACGGTAATCTGACGATTGCTTTTGATACCAATGCCGTTCATGATAATTCTCGTTTCTTGTCATTGTGCGATAACATCAATCGTCTCAATGATGCTTGTCAATGTCAGATTCGTCTTGTGGTTTCTGCCATCGTTCATACAGAAACCTTGTTTGATCTCAAACAAAAATATCATGAACACTACGACATTGATGATATCAATAGGATAACTACAAGGATTGTATATAATAAGGGATTTTAGAAACGAGCAGAAAATCACTTAAGACTTTTTCTTTGAATAAGCATTTGCTGATTGAATAGCTTTCTTCGGAACGATTTTATTTCCCAAGGAAAGCTTCAATTTTCTCGAATTTGTTCATTATCATAATTAGCGAAGAAATCCTTTTTTATAACAATCCTTGGGCGTTTGGGCGCACGAAAAAACTTGATCATCAAGTATCAACATCGTACCGTTTGAACGTTGCCATGCACAAGCTGTCGCTCAGTTGATTGGTGAACAATTTCTAACCAATCAAGAATGGTATAGCTTTAAACGTCAAAGTTGTATTAATTGCCTTGGCGTCAACATAGCTAACATACAAATGCCGGGTTCCGGAAAAAAATGTGGTGCGACGGTTGATTGGCTAATCGCCGGTTATGCTTATGCTGAAAGCTGTTTATTGGTAACGGATGATAAGGGAGAAGAATTTCAAGGTATTGAGAAAAAGGCCACTTTGAAAGTGGTAGAAGCAGCCGTTAATGAATTTTTGCAAGCGCTTTCTATTAAATAATAACTGATTGTAACGGATGAATGGGGAGGGCCATAATTTGTAGTTCTTTGGTGACTGTCTGGGGTGGTGCGATTTGAACGTTTTCAAATCAAATCATGGCCCACAAAATAAACGCACGCACGCAAGAGACAATGCCTTTAGCGTCACTAGCGCATGCATGCGTTAAAATCCTTGATTTCATAATAATTAATTCAACCCTTAATCCGCATTAATATTGATCCTAAGCGAATTAGGTTAAACTTGGACTCCGGCTGCCAAACTCAAGTTTGGACTCCGTTGCCAAAGCTGACGGAAGCCGCCAAAGTTTGGACTCCTGCCAAACTCAAGTTTGGACTCCTTCCTTACGTTTGGACTTCTTCCTTACGTTTGGACTCCGTTGCCAAACTAAAGTTTGGACTCCAGCCGCCAAACTAAAGTTTGGGGCTATTATCTCGCGGAGCGAATTACTGCGTTTCATATTCAACCCCTTTAGGGTTGGGGCCGTTGGTATTTCCGTTAATTGTGAATTGTGAATTGTGAATTCATTCATTGGTGAGACATAATGAGACTGAGTGAATCCGTCAAACCCATCAGTTTCGACGAAGGCCTACGCTGTGAGTCTTTTCGACACGGGAGCTGTTAGCATGAAATATCCATTTATTTTTGAGCCAGAAAAATCCATCGAGGCGATTTTGTATATTGCACAAAACGTTAAGCAGCCCACTTTTCATCGTATTTCCAAGATAATGTACTTTGCCGATAAGGCGCGTTTAGAAAAATATGGGCGTTCCATTTGCGGCGACAGTTATATTGCTATGAAACATGGGCCGGTACCCAGTTGCACTTATGATATTTTAAAATCGGTGCGTGGTGATGGTTTATCATCAGTTGTCCAACAAGCCAAACGTTCATTAACAGTTGAAACCGGTTCGGTGGTTAAGCCACTCAGAGAAGCCAATTTAGATGAACTGAGTCTGTCGGATTTAACGTGTTTGGACAAAGCTATCAAAGAATACGGGGCACTGTCATTTGAAGAACTTACCCAGTTAAGCCATGATAATGCTTGGGAATCTGCGGATGAAAACGAGTTTATAGAATTGGAGCAAATTGTTTTAACGTTGGCGAATCCAGAGCTTGTGCTTGACCATTTGAAAGACCCTTTCCCCGGATAATTATTATGGCAAAAGTTTATCACTTGTGGTGCCACTATGC
This sequence comes from Candidatus Parabeggiatoa sp. nov. 2, assembly GCA_002085445.1. Lineage (GTDB taxonomy): Bacteria > Pseudomonadota > Gammaproteobacteria > Beggiatoales > Beggiatoaceae > Parabeggiatoa. The sequence continues at coordinate 17,965 of NBMI01000256.1, read as the reverse complement.
TTTACCAAACCCGAAATATAAGTACGTGGTGATTGTTAGTGTCGAACCCTACTTATGGGGATTTATGATTAATTCGAGAATGAACGCTTTTACTCAACATGGGCATAACTTGGATTTCCTGGGGCGCTGCCCCAGGCTATATTAATATCGCCCCGTTGGGGCTAGAAGATAGTTACTTAAGTTATTTTTTTTCTCAAAAAGTCCAGTTTGTTCCCTTCTTGAGTATTGACAGCAGCTTGCCCGGAGTTGGTAGCCTGTAATGTGCCACTTGCTGCCACTCAACATCCTTTTCTCGATCATGATTCCTTTATTGATTGCACTACCCTCTGCTCTTTTTCAGAAAATGAATTGCTTAACCTGAAAGGGCAAATTAACGCGGCCGTTCAATCAGAACTCATTAAAACGGTTAGAGTTTGCGAAGAATTATCACCACGACATAAAAGAATGATACTGGCACAATTAACCAAACCATAAACGATGTCATTGTCAACCGAGGCGATGAAATACGGCAGTGTCCCAGTTGTCCTTTTAGACGTTTTTATCGATAATAGGGCCTTCAATCAACATGGCCCTAAAACCGCTTATTCAAGACACCTTAGTATTTTTCATTGTTTTTAAGCGCGTGATTTCATAAGCTTCGGTTCATTTTTCATTTTTCATTTTTCATTCTGAATTATTATGGCTTTCCGTGTGCAAATTACTAACTACCGAGTCCTTCAATCTATTGATTTTACGCCAGAGGGCGTTTGCTTAATTGTTGGAGCCAATGGTTGTGGAAAAACGACGCTGCTTTCTGGTATCGAACTTCTACGAAATCCCTTTGAACAAGGCTTTGACAATGCCTTGACTTTAACAGGTAGCACTTCGGGTTTCACTCACTTCAATTCTCCACCTGGAGCACCAACCCGGTTGGCGATTGAAACAGCAGATTTGCGCTGGGAGTTGAGTCCTATCATGAATTCAACTGGTATCGTGTATCCGATTCCTGAGAAATTGATACAAGGAAATTCGATTCAGTTTGCAATCAACTCAAATCAATCTCAGTTTAAGTATGGGCAATTTGAGTTTGCGATTAAAGAACGAGTGTCCGCATTAAAGCTAGTTGATGATTTGCTCCCTGCCCATGAGTTTGAAAGCCTTCTTCAACCATTGAAACACTATTACCATTATGGTCACTACGATTTATGGTCACTGAGACGCACAGGTTCTCACATAACTAACGAAAACGGACTTCACGCCAGCGGACAAAATGCCTTTTCGGTGCTAAGGAATTGGCTAGACTCTCAACGGCATCACGAGCGTTACAAATTTGTCATCGATGTGCTTCAAGAGATGTTCCCGTCTTTTTTTGAAGAGATTGATTTTCAGAGCGCCGGAGACTCCGTGTCTCTTAGTCTTGTCCTACCTTCCGAGAAACAGGTGCCGATAAACTTAGCCTCACACGGTTTTATCAATGCGCTACTGCACTTGGTGGCGGTTTGCTCCGTACCCGACGGTGGCATTCTCGGCATTGATGAACCAGAAAACTGTCTTCATCCTTACGCGATTCGGACACTTATCGAAGCACTTCGAGATCGTGCCCAGGAACATCATTTGACGGTACTGCTTGCCACCCATTCTCCCTTTATACTGAATGAGTTTAAGGAAGAACCGCACCGCGTTTATGTGATGGAAACAAATCAGCCCGAACAAATTATCCGTTTATATCTGCTTAAAGAACCCAATTGGATTAAGCAATTCAAATTGGGTGATTTATAGGCCGAAAAGAATTTGCGCGGATGGGAGATTAATTGCGGTGTCCGTTTATGTGATGGAAACAAATCAGCCCGAACAAATTATCCGTTTAGATCAGCTTAAAGAACCCAATTGGATTAAGCAATTCAAATTGGGTGATTTATAGGCCGAAAAGAATTTGCGCGGATGGGAGATTAATTGCGGTGTCAAGTCATGGATAATGTTCAACTCATTGTAACGGGCAATCTGGAAAAATTGGCACTCCATAAAGCTTTAGGAAACGCGTTTCCAAGCGTAGAATTTCTGGAACCAGTACAGTCTCAAGGATTTACTTCTGTTGATATTAGCCAGCTACCGTCTCAACCAGACTCAATGTCTGAAGAACGAGAAGTTGATAAACTCGTCACAGCACTATGAAATGGGGCGCAGAAAACCCGCTAATGCGAATTAAGAATGAAAAATGAAAACTGAAAACTGAACAAAGACTTATAAAATCACTTATCTCCTTTGCTGTCCTGAAATGAGCAAAAATAGAAAAGCTCGTTACAAAGAAACACGCGGTGGTGTGAACGCACTTAAAACACTTGATTGGGAATCGGTTTTTTCGGGCAACCCAAACCATACCAAATACCTTCGTTCACTGTTTGATGATATTTCGTGGCGATTCAATTTACCAAATCCATACCCCGGTGATTGTGCGCCAATGACCGATTGTAGGAATGGTGAGATATTAAGAAACATCTAGTAGTCTGTCAACATTGTTTTGACGGGTAAAATACTCGGCTTATGTCGTTCAAACTTTAGTTTGGCAGTCGGCGCTGGAGTCCAAACTTTAGTTTGGCAGGACTCCAAACTTTAGTTTGGCAGTGCCAAGTCAAAATTGGGCGACAACTAAAACTCGTCAATTGAACATTGACAGAGTACTAGTACAGCTAATAATGCGAATTAAGGGTTAAAGAATTAAGGGTTAAAACGACGATTTGAACGTTTTCAAATCAAATCATGGCCCACAAAATAAACGCACGCACGCAAGAGACAATGCCTTTAGCGTCACTAGCGCATGCATGCGTTAAAATCCTTCATTTCATAATAATTAATTCAACCCTTAATCCGCATTAATATTGTTCCTAAGCGAATTAGGTTAAACTTGGACTCCGTTGCCAAACTCAAGTTTGGACTCCGTTGCCAAAGCGGCAAGCGTTGGACTCCAGCCGCCAAAGTTTGGACTCCGTTGCCAAACTAAAGTTTGGACTCCTGCCAAGCGTATCCTAAGTACTTGTCAGTGGCTGTTCACAATTTACCCTTTACCCCTTCAGGGTAACAAATTAATGTGTTATTCTATACAAAGTTATGGTAAGTAAACAGGTGAAACGCTATGCCAAATTTGACGATAAATATTAATGCCGATTTACTTCATCAAACCAAGATTTATGCCGCTTCGCAGGGTATCAGCCTCAGTCAAATGATTAAAGAATACTTTGGGGAAATAACGAAGATAACCCCAAAGACACAGAATTCGGCTCAGGTGCGTACTATTTTAAAGCGTTATTCTGAAGATAAACTCAGTCGCAAAGAAACAATGGCATTACTGGGTGTTGATTATGGCGAATTAATTATCATGATGGCCGACAATCTTATGCCACTTCCCACCCTACCTGAGCCAGAAATAACAGAAATGGCGGCTATGTTCTCAAAAATATGGAGATCGTCTCAATGAAGCGCACAGTGTTAGCAATACCCGATAGTGGGCCGCTCATTAGTCTGGGTGTTGCGGATAGGTTGGAGCTACTGCTCAAATTAGATATGCCAATTTATATCGTCGATCAAGTTTTATATGAGTGTACAAGTGATTTGACAAAATTAGGTGCAAGGGCTATTGTCGATTTGGTAGAAAACCATCCCGATGTGGTTCATGTTGATGAGACTTTTGTTGGCAAGGCGGCCAAGATTGAGCGGGAATCAGGTGTCAACAAACGGCATCGCGGCCTTGGAGAGGCCGCCATCGCTGAATTTTTCGCCAACATTGACGATAAAATTGATCCATCGGAACCCGTGCTGATTCTGTTTGAGGATTCTGATATTCGGCGGATCAATGCGTTTATTCAAGGCAATGCTCACCTTCTTTCAACTAAAGCATTATTGGTTGGTATGGAAGAATGCAGCCTGATCGAGTCAGCGGAGGTCATTTGGCAATCAATTATCAATGCCGGGAGAAAGCCCTCGGAAAAGATTATTGATCAATCGTCTCCCTATAGCGCCGAAAGTAGCTCATGGAAACCGCCACAAGTGACTTGATGCGCCAATATGAAGGATACTCTCCCTGAAAATTTGCCTGAATCCAAACTCTAGTTTGGCAGTAGGAGTCCAAACTTTAGTTTGGCAGTCCTCCAAACTAACGAATGGCCGTGCCAAGTTAAAACTGGCCGACTAAAACTCGTCAATTGAACATTGACAGAGTACTAGTACAGCTAATATTGCTCCTAAACGAATTAGGTTAAACTTGGACTCCAGCCGCCAAACTCAAGTTTGGACTCCGTTGCCAAACTCAAGTTTGGACTCCAGCCGCCAAAAGTTTGTTGTCAGTTGTCATTTAATTTAGGACGACTAGAATAACGCTATTTTTACGCCATTTTGGAGGCATCGTGGAAGCGGCCAAAACGAATATCTATACACAAAACAGAATATCAGCTCAACCAAAGCAAGCTGCTGTCCAAAATGATCGAAAAACAGGTTTGAAAACGGTGCGCCTAGAACTTTCTATTATTGAAACTGAAATTAAACATACGCCCGGCGTTTGTGGTGGCGATGCTTGTATTCGTGACACACGTATCCCGGTGTGGACATTAGTGTCTTTTCGTCACCAAGGCGCTAGTGATAGTGATTTGCTTGAGAATTATCCTAGCCTTATCCAAAGCGATTTAGAGGCTGCTTGGAAATACTATCAACATCACCAAGAAGAAATTGATCAAGCCATTTCCTCACAAGATGATGATTAAATTATAGGCCGACGAGAATCTTCGTAAAGCGGTTGTAGAAGAACTACGTCAATTAGGTTACGACGTATTAATGGCTTATGAAGCAAGACAAGCTAACCAACGCAGGAAGGAGTCCAAACTTGAGCTTGGCAGTGCCAAGTTAAAACTGGCCGACGACTAAAACTCGTCAATTGAACATTGACAGCCAACAGCTAAAGCCGTTGGCTAAGTCTAAGCGAATTAGGTTAAACTTGGACTCCGACTGCCAAACTAAAGTTTGGACTCCAGATCACTGACTTCCATCTCCGTACACGACAAAAGGTGCCCAATAGTAAGGAAGATCATAGTAGGATTGGTTAGCTTCGCCAGCAATCATTTTGAGTTTGATTTGACGCAAGGCCTCGGCCGGTTTGTTGCCGTTTTTGATATTTTCAAAAATACCAATGCTCAGGTTTTGGGCTGAAGCAGATTCAACGGCCCAAAGTGTGACGCTAATGGCTGGCGTACCGGCGTACATGAAGGCGCGAGTTAAGCCCATGATGCCTTCGCCTTTGATTTTTTTGCCACCGCCAGTGTTGCAGGCCGAGAGGTTGATAAAGTCGGCGTTTAATTGCAGCGTGAAAGCGTCTGCCATTGTTAGATAGCCGAAAGTTTGTGGTTTGGATAACACGAGCGTGGATTGTGCTAAGCCTTTGACTTCATTGGGTAAAAGGCCGTGAGTGGCGAACAGTAGGTAGCGATAGTCAGTTATCTGACCGGTTTTGTTGAGATTTAAGACGGTGAGACGGTTGGTTTTTTCGCCTAAGTATAAGCGGTTGTCAGAGGCTTTGAACAAACGGGCGATAGCCGTCGCTTCATCGGCCGTTTCCGGTAAGCGCGGGAAACAAACGGCCGCCATGGCGTTACGGTAAGCATTGGTGCGTAATTGCGCCACCGTTCGCGCTTTTGCGACTGCCCTATTGTCATTATCGTCTTGGCAAGGCGCGTAGGCCGGATCGGCAAAAGCGAGTAGCTGTTTGCGGTATGTAGTAATCAATCGCGTGGGTAACAAGCGTTTCAAAGGGCAGCAGATATAAGGGCCCGGTGGGCACAATATAAAGCGTGTGCGCGCCCGCTAAGAGTTTGCGAGCCGCTTCGGGGATGAGTTTTTCGTAGAGCGGGTAACCTTCATCAACCATTTCGGGCAAACGGTTGAGAATGACATCACGTATATAGGAAACATCTTCAGTGAGTTCCACTTCTCCCGCCGGCAGCGTAAACATGGCAAATTGCTGGGGGCTGATAATCCACAGAGCGGTGCTGTCTTTCATTACACCATAAACCAGTATGACTTCGCCCGCTTGTAGGACTTGTTGCAAAATCGCCGCCGTCGCCGGTTGCGGATATTTAAGGGCATAGTAGGCCGGGTATTTTTGCTTGATTTCAGATTGTAAGGCTTGTTGCTGCGCTTTCAGATTGGCGAGGCGTTGAGTTAATGTTTTGAGACGAACGCGATCTTGTTCGATAAAGGGTTTATTACGCGCTTGTACTAACTCGGCCTGAAGTTGGGCCGCTTTATGCGTAAGTGATTGTTCTTGTTGAATTATTTTGTCAGGCAAGCGAGCAAACCGCTGTGCGCCGCTTTTGCCGATTTCTTCTAAAAAGACCCGGCCTTGTTTGCGTTCAAAGATTTCTAAGGCCTTGCGATCATAACCTTTATCAGGTTGTTCCTCGTGTAGACGTTGCAAGAGCGTGATGAATTCGTCGTACACATAAAGCTTGTCTTGCATAAAAGAAAGCTTATCGGCCTTTTCTGTTAGGCCGGCGCGTAACTTTTCAATTGATTCCAAAGCTTGTTCGTAGTGGGTGATAGCGGTGTCAATCTCGTTCAACTGAACTTCAACGGCCGCCAAGCCGCGTTGGGCGTACCAGAAATTATTGGTGCCTAATTCCTGAAGAAGAGTGACACTGGCTTGTAAGTCAGTACGCGCTTTTTCAGTTTGGCCGAGCTGTTGGTAAATCAGGCCGAGATTAGAGAGATCAGCGGCTTCTCCGATTTTGTCACCAATTTCTCGATCTATTGCCAAGGCTTGCTGAAAATGCGCCAAGGCCTCTTGGTATTTTTCAAGATTGCCGTACACGGCACCCAGGTTGGACAAATCAACACCTTCTCCGCGCTTGTCACCAATGTCGCGTCTAATCGCCAAGGCTTGTTGATAGGACTTTAAGGCTTTTGAGCGTTGCCCGATACTATCGTACACCGCGCCAAGGTTAGACAAGTCAATGCCTTCTCCTCGCTTATCACCCAGTTCGCGCCGAAGAGTTAAGGCTTGTATAAAATAGCCCAAAGCTTTGTCAGATTGTCCCAAGTTATAGTACAATACACCAAGGTTGCTGAGATTGTTGCCTATCCGCTGTCTCTCACCAAGTTGGCGTTGTATATCTAGGGCTTGCAGATAATGCATCAAGGCTTTTGGATATTGTCCCTGGCTGTTGTACACTACACCCAGATTGGTCAAACTATTCGCTTCGCCGCGTCTGTCACCAATATGGTTTTGTATTCCTAAGGCTTGCTGATAATGGGTTAAGGCTTTTTGGAAATCGCCCAGATTCTTATACACGACACCGATATTAGAGAGATTATTGCCAATACCGCGTTGATCGCCGAGACGGCCTTGTATTTGTAAAGCTTGGCGATAATACGACAAGGCTTTTCGGTATTGTCCAAGGTTATCGTACACCACGCCAAGGTTAGAAAGATTATTGGCGATTCCGCTGATATCACCGATATTGTTTTGCAATCGCAAAGCTTGGCGATAGTACTTCAAGGCTTTTCGATACTGTCCGAGACTACCATACACCGTTCCGAGATTGGTCAGATTATTCCCTATCCCGCTTAAGTCACCGAGTTGTTTTTGTATCTTTAGGGCTTGTTGGAAATGCGCCAACGCATTTGGATAATCGCTCAAGTTCTTGTAGGCGACACCTATATTAGAAAGATTATTGGCGACACCGCTGCTGTCACCAATCTCTTTCTTGATTGCCAAGGCTTGCTGATAGTATTCCAAGGCTTTGTGGTACTCTCCGAGACTGTCGTACACCATGCCAAGGTTGCCAAGGCTATTACTTTGCCCGTTTTTATCAGCAACCTCTTTTTGAATTGCTAAGGCTTGCTGATAAGACTCTAGGGCGTTTGGATATTGGCCTAGGTTATAGTATACAAGGCCTAAGCTGCTCAAATCTGCACTTTCAGCGCTTTTATCGCCCAACTCCTTGTCTATTACCACCGCTTGTTGGTAATAATCCAAGGCTTTTTGATACAGCCCAAGACTATAATTGACTGCGGCAAGATTAACCAGAAACTTGCTGATGTCCGCTTTTTTATCGAGTGTGCGAGCGTGATTAAGTGCAGTTTCCCATTTTGCCAACGCGGTGGCATAGTCGGCCGCGAAAAAGGCCTGTTTAGCCTCTTCGTGCAAACGCTCAACCTCTTTGGACGACGAGTCGGCCGCCTTCGCGCCTAGCGACGGTTTAGCTTCGTCGTGCAAACGCTCAACCTCTTTGGACGACGAGTCGGCCGCTTTCGCGCCCGGCGACAAAGCCGGTTTAGCTTCTTTGTGCAAACGCTCAACCTCTTTGGACGACACTTCGGCCGCTTTCGCGCCTAGCGACAAAATCACTAGCATGATTCCTAACCAGAAAGACTTCATCAAAGCCTCCTCGTTTTGGTAATGAGTGATGGGTAATGGGTCAATGCCATTAAGTTAAGCAATAAAACATAATAACTACAAGGATTGTATATAATAAGGGATTTTTGAAACGAGCATAAAATAACGTCAGTTAACTTGTTGTTCAATTAAGCATTTGCTGATTGAATAGCTTTCTTATTAATTTCGAGTTGATTTCATGCTGGAAAGCTAAAATTTTATCGAATTTCTTCATTCTCTTATCATTGCTAAGAAATCATTTTTTATAACAATCCTTGGGCGTTTGGGCGCACGAAAAAACGTGATCATCGAGTATTACTTTGCCCATTTTTATCAGCAACCTCTTTTTGAATTGCCAAGGCTTGCTGATAAGACTCTAGGGCGTTTGGATATTGGCCTAGGTTATAGTACACAAGGCCCAAGTTGCTAAAATAAGCACTTTCAGCGCTTTTATCGCCCAACTCGTTGTCTATTACCACCGCTTGCTGGTAATAACCCAAGGCTTTTTGATACAGCCCAAGACTATAATTGACTGCTGCAAGATTAACCAGAAACTTGCTGATGTCCGCTATCGAGTGCGCGAGCGTGATTGAGTGCTGTTTCCCATTTTGCCAACGCGGTGGCATAGTCGGCCGCGAAAAAGGCCGGTTTCGCTTGCTCGTGCAAACGCTCAACCACTTCAGACGCCTCGACAAAGCCGGTTTAGCTTGCTCGTGCAAACGCTCAACCGCTTCGGACGACTCCTCGACAAAGCCGGTTTAGCTTGCTCGTGCAAACGCTCAACCACTTCAGACGACACTTCGGCCGCCTTCGCGCCTGGCGACAAAGCCGGTTTAGCTTGCTCGTGCAAACGCTCAACCTTATCGGACGACACTTCGGCCGCCTTCGCGCCTAGCAACAAAGCTGGTTTAGCTTCATCGTGCAAACGCTCAACCTTATCGGACGACGAGTCGGCCGCCTTCGCGGCTGGCGACAAAGCCGGTTTAGCTTGCTCGTGCAAACGCTCAACCTCTTTGGACGACTCCTCGGCCGCTTTCGCGCCTAGCAACAAAGCTGGTTTAGCTTCGTCGTGCAAACGCTCAACCTCTTCAGACGACACTTCGGCCGCTTTCGCGCCTAGCGACAAAGCCGGTTTAGCTTGCTCGTGCAAACGCTCAACCTCTTTGGACGATTCCTCGGCCGCCTTCGTGCCCGGCTTCCTCGTGCAAACGCTCAACCTCTTCAGACGACGAGTCGGCCGCCTTCGCGCCCGGCGACAAAGTCGGTTTAGGGCAGGAGCGTGAAAATAATATACCCATAGAGAAACCAAGCTGTTTGAAAAAACTTGGGTGTGATTATATTAGACTTGTCCGTCAATAAATTTTAACCAAATAAAAACAATCAGTTAAACTCATAAAACCCTTTTTTTCGGACAACTCTATTTCGTCAAGGGTATTTTATTTAATCGCAACTCCTCTACTACTAACGAAGGCGCTAAAGCGCCTACTACAAACGCAAGGCGCTAAAGCGCCTACTACAAACGCAAGACGCTAAAGCGCCTACTACAAACTTTAAGTCGCTTTTGCTCCTACGGGAGAAGCATGATAATAATATACCCATAGATTACCTGCGTTTTTTCAAAAAACTTGTGTGGGTATTTTATTTAGCCGCAACTTCCTAGCCGGCTCGTGCAAACGCTCAACCTCTTCAGACGACTCCTCGGCCGCTTTCGCGCCTAGCGACAAAGCCGGTTTAGCTTGCTCGTGCAAACGCTCAACCACTTCGGACGACTCCTCGGCCGCTTTCGCGCCTAGCAACAAAGCTGGTGTGCAAACGCTCAACCTCTTTGGACGACTCCTCGGCCCTCGACAAAGCCGGTTTAGCTTGCTCGTGCAAACGCTCAACCGCTTCGGACGACTCCTCGACAAAGCCGGTTTAGCTTGCTCGTGCAAACGCTCAACCACTTCGGACGACTCCTCGGCCGCTTTCGCGCCCGGCAACAAAGCTGGTTTAGCCTCATCGTGCAAACGCTCAACCTCTTCAGACGATTCCTCGGCCGCCTTCGCGCCCGGCAACAAAGCTGGTTTAGCTTCCTCGTGCAAACGCTCAACCTCTTCGGACGACTCCTCGGCCGCCTTCGCGCCCGGCAACAAAGCTGGTTTAGCTTCCTCGTGCAAACGCTCAACCTCTTCGGACGACTCCTCGACAAAGCCGGTTTAGCTTGCTCGTGCAAACGCTCAACCTCTTCAGACGACACTTCGGCCGTCTTCGCGGCTTGCGACAAAATCACTAGTGCAGGAAGGCGGAAATCTTCATACCACCCATTAAGTACTAGGCAGGATGGTATAGGTATTTCCGTTCTCCGGCACTTAGAGTTTGTAGTAGTGGCTTTAGCCACTAGGCGGTAGGCGATGAATCGCCTACTACAAACGGAAGGGCGATGAATCGCCTACTACAAACGGAAAGGCGATGAATCGCCTACTACAAACGGGTAGGCGGCTTCGGTACTTACAAACTCCGTCAACTACAGTTTGGACGACTGCCAAACCTGATCACTGATCACTGAACACTGATAACTGATCAGTGTGTTACTTAGCCCCGTATACCACGATCGCGAAGAATTTTTCGGTCCACTCCCCGCGCCAACGCCTCTTTCAATAATTGCGCTGGCCGATAGTTGGTAAGCGGAGCCACCTGCTGATACGCTTCAAAAATCCACCGGCCTTTCTCCTGCATAACCAGCCACGTCACTTGCAAAGTCAGACGGAGATCGTCAGGCAAGTTGGCATCCGGTGACACCTCGGGATAACTCGGCATCCGTTTCGGATCGACAACTCTAAATCCACCCATAAATTGACCTTTGGCACCAAACAACATCACGCGATAAGATTTTCTGGCCTTAAAGGTTATGATTTTTTTTGTATCCAGTGCCTGAACGAGGAGGTTGCTCTCGTTCAGCAAACGGTTGCGACGCTGGTAAACCACCACTCCATAAGGTGATTCGCCGCCATACCACTGCAAATGCAAAGGCCGCTTGCCAGCCACCAATCTGGCTGGCCCCTTCACATTTTCCAATAATGGCATGATGAGTTTTGGCGTTTTTTTCGGTTGCTTATCGACGGCTTCGCTGTCCTCAGCAGACCTAACCGATTGCGTGAGTTTTTGCCAATCGCTGAAGCGCGGCTTTATCCATGTCCACAGCTTGTCCCTTTCAGCAGGGACTTGACTGTCTCGCTCAACCACAAAAGGTGAATTCTTGTGTGTCACGACAACCGGCTGTGTCCCGCCACGCAAGCTTAACTCAATAGGATGTTGCATGTGGTTGACGGAAATTTCATCTCCCACTTGCAACACCGTGAAAAGTGCCACCGGCACCGTTTTGTCACCCCGCTTGATTTGGTAATTATCGGCTGTGCCATCAAAATGGTTAATCCAGCCAGCATCTAATGCCACCGGCACCGTTTCATCACCCAACTCTTGCTGAGAATTTTCGGGCTTGTTATCAACCTGATTAGCCCAGCCCGCGTCTTGTGCAATGGCATGGGTAGTCAACAACCATCCTGACAATAGTATGCCAACACCGATTTTTTTCATCATTGATTACTCCTCCTTAAAAAAAAGCTTTTGAAAAATCCGATGTCTCGAAGACATCGGATTTTTAGCACTGAAAAAAAGTTAAAATTCTAGCCGTTTGCAGTATAGCTTATCAAATCACCTAAACGTTTTCACTCGTTATGTTTAAATATAGTCTGTAAAAATATCAACGTCTATAAACTTATGTCTCAGTACCGGACAAAAGTTCGTAACCCATTGATTTATGGTCAGGCCTAGAAATCCGGCATTACGTAAAAACAATGAGTTACAGTGAAACAGCCATTTTTTGTACTGTAGTCAGAACTTATGTATAGAAAAACCCCATTTATTTTGACTTGAAGTTTGACATAAAGTACCCAGTTTTTGCCAGTTTCGATTGAAGGTTGGGAGCGGCTTTGCCGCGAAAACTTGTTATATAATTGTGACGAGAACGAAGTAAACGAATGAATAATAGAGTTGTCCGAAAATAAGGGTTTTGTTAGCTTCCCTTCTTCCCTCCAGGTAGATATACCAATGCCATATCGTACCGCTTTTCGGTGAGGGCAACCATAAAGGATTGCCCCTACACGACATGACGGTTGTAGGGGCAATCCCACGTGCAAAGCCCTTTCGAGGTTCAAGTTTTTCTAGAAAAACTTGAACCTCGAAAACTTATAGCGCAAAATCAGGCAGTGAGCTTCTCAATACTGTTACTAAGCAACAATTCATTTTCACCCTCTTGAAGTACGCTCCGTATAATTCCCTTTCTTCTTTCGCGGCAAAAGTTTTTCATGAAAAGTGGCCGCTATTTTACCTTTCCCCTTCCCCATCACCCTCTACCGTAAGTGGTAAAGTTAATTCTGTCGTCACGCCCGGCTTGTCTTCACGATTGTGCAATCGACAACTGCCCCCACTACCCCACACCAGCCTCGCAATCATCGCTAACCCTAAACCCATGCCTTTGACTTCACCGGTAAAATATTTTTCACTCTGATAGTACGGTGTCCACACTTTGGCAAGTTCTTGGTTTGGCACCGGTTGCCCATTATCACTGACAGACAAGCGGATAGTCTTAGCATCCTTATGTGTTACTGATACTTCTATCGCGGGGGAGTGTTGCGGATGAAATTTTTTAGCGTTGGTAAATAACTCACGTAGCACTAATTCCAGTCCTTGATGGGAAAACGCCAGTGACTTATCTGCTACACTGTCAGCTATCTGCAAAGACACCGTATTGATTTCCAAATCCCCTCTAATTTTGGTCAGCAAGGCGGACAGTTCAGACAACGAAAAGGCATTATTATGTTGGAGCAGTTGCGAAGAGTCCACATACCGCAAAATATCCAAGATTTGATCTTGCAGCCGTTTGGCACTATCTCGCGCCATTTTGAGCAAGGATTGCGCCTTGGTACTGGACAAATCCATGCTGCCTTGCTCCAAAATCTGCAAGCCCACCAAACCATTGAGCGGCGCACGTAACTTATGTGAGACTAAGGTTTGAAAACTCCACATCTGCTGCTGCAAATTCATCTGCTCACTGACGTCGCGCAAATGCACCAATTGACCATTGAGACTATCAGACGGCGATTCCAGAATATCCACCTGTAGCCACAGTGATGAGCTTCGCTGGGTTTCGGGACGCACCAAATAACGTGGCATCTTACCCACATTTGGTGTAGGCCAATTTTCCCAAGCGGCCGCCGGTTCACGCCTAAATTTTTGTTTTTCTGTATGTTTTAAAAATCCTTCGGATAAAGAACTCTCCTTCAATAGTCCTAAATAAAAACGCGCGGCCGAATTTGCATACTGTATCACATTGCCGGCAGTGAGCAATAAGTAGCCATCATTGGATTGCTCAACGGCCCAATCAAAGCGTACACGCTCTGCCAACAAGCGACGATAACGGTTGAGACGGGTGATAGTGCGAACCCGAGCAAGCAATTCTACCCTATCAAACGGTTTAGTGATAAAATCATCTGCACCAGCCTCTATTCCACGTAAACGTGTATTGCGATCGCTGATGGCGGTGAGCATGATGATAGGCACATCGGCTAACTTGGGATGTGCTCGCAAGCGTCTACACACCTCAAACCCATCTATCCCGGGCATCAGCAGATCCAATAAAACTAAATCAGGCGTTAACTCTGCGGCTCTGTTTAGGGCTTGTTCACCATTCGCCGCGAAGGACAAAAGATAATTTTCCGGCGCGAGTAGTATTTTTAGCGCATCGCGCCCACGCTCTTCATCATCGACAATCAATAAACGGCTTTTTTTATGCATAACGATACGCGGTGCCTAACATTAAAGCGAATTTTGATATGGAAACTGAAAAATTGACTCAATCTGTATTTTTTGAGAGGGTTTATGCCAATTAAGAATGAAAAATGAAAAATGAACGTTTTATTTTTTATGATTCAATTCAACCCTTAATTAGCATTGCTAAACTTTTTTTAACCCCCAAATATTTATCTAAAAAACTATCAACTCATTTTATAACAACTCTATTTAACCCTTAATTCTTTATGATATACTTTTATAATTTGACGCACGGGCATAGAATCCGATTATTTACATTCTTATAGAATGATTTTATCATAAGACTTGCAGTTGTCGTTCTGAGCTACTAATTGAATGGGCGTTTGTTGTCAATAGACAACAAACTTTTGTAAAATGTCCCTCATTTTTGCTTTCGGCAATTTGACTTTTGCCCGGCGCTTATTTTTACGGGTAAACCGTAGGAAACTAAAAACCAATTGGGATTTTTTTCATCAAACACTTTTTTGATAGGAGAAAAAACATGGCATACGAAGTCAATGGCAAAACGATTGAAGCCAACGAGAAGGGTTACTTGCTTAACGTGGACGACTGGGATGAAGACGTAGCGAAGGCTATTGCCGCGCAAGAGGGCATCGAGGAATTGACTCAACGCCACTGGGATATCATCAACTACCTGCGTGATGAATACGTCAACAACGCCGGCAATCAACCGAATATGCGGAACTTGGTTAAGGGCATGCAAAAGGTTTGGAGCGACAAGAAAGTGGATAGCAAAGCCCTTTATCAGTTGTTTCCTAAAAGCCCTGACAAACAAGGGACTCTTGTGGCGGGTTTGCCAGAAAGCAAGCGCAAAGGTGGCTACTAACCGGTAGTAGTAGCGTTAAAGTGAGTCGGAGCCCAAAGCCAAGGGCGTTGCCCTTGGCTATATTAATCTCGTACCAAAGGGGCTATACTTAGCAATCTGTAGCTTAGCCCCTTCGGTAAGTATTATTAAAGCCAGGGGCAACGCCCCTGGTTTGGGCGTATTATTAAAGCCAGGGGCAACGCCCCTAGATTTTTTTTTCATTTAAAGACTCCCCCGGCTTTAGTGATCAAGCCTTTCAACTCAGGAATACACGAGCCACAGTTACTTCCCGCCTTTAAGGCTTCGCCTATCTGCGCTGGCGTACTCAAGCCTTGCTCATAAATCGCTTTAAGCAACGCATTGCGCCCTACACTAAAACAAGAACAAACAATACTGTCTCTTTCATCGGTTTGTCCCGTCAATAAACTAAGACGCTCTGTGGGCGTTAAACTGTCTCTGGCAAACAGGGCGATTAAGCCACTACGTGACGGCAAATTTTCATCTTTGCCAATGAACACACAAATGTTTAAACGGCCTTCCACAATATTGGCACAGCGATAACGACCGCTGGCACGATCCTGATATTCGAGCCATCCAAGTTCGGCCCCAAAGTGTTTGCGTACCCAATCGGCCCAATTATCGGGCATGGTTTCTCCGGCCAATTCGTAGCGCCAACAGTTGTTATCACTGAGGATTTTTACCCAATAATCAACATGCTCACTTGGTAGAGCCATTGGTTTCATCGAACTTTCGGGAGAGGAGCCTTGTGAGGATAGCGGTTGTTTGGATAACACAAATCCTTGCCATGCTGGACGATAGGGCGCGATACGCACTGGGGTATGTTTAAATTCAGGTTGTCCCGAAATCGGATCGGTAATGGGGTTCACCAGCGCATTGACTCGCGCACAACGACTATTTTGGGCATTGAAGTGCATAGGCACAAAGACATTGCCGATTTGCTGTGTCTCGCTGACTCGCGCACGGCCTATCCATTTGCCTAAGCGACTGGTTACTTGCACTAAACTGCCGTCAATAATGTCTGCTGCCTGGGCATCATCGGGATGAATTTCGGCATAAGGCTCATCAATATGTCTCAATAACCGCGCCGATTTGCCAGTGCGCGTCATGGTGTGCCATTGATCGCGGATACGTCCGGTATTGAGTATCAGCGGAAATTTGACATCCGGCAAATTGGCCGGTGTACGCGGAGTGATACTGATAAATTGTGCTTTGCCGCTGCTGGTATAAAAGCGCCTATCGCCAAACATGCGCGGTGTGCCGCGGAGACCTCCAAGGTTTTGAAAACCTTGGACGTGCGCCGGCGTTTGACACACCGGCCATTGTATCGGTTTTAAAGTTTGATACTCTTCGTCAGACAAGGGCAATAAACCACTGATGTCAAAATCGCGTTTACCATTATTTTTATAACCAGACAAAGCCGCATGTTCGCGGAACACGTCGGCCACTGATTGGTAGGCAAATTGTTGGGCATAGCCCATGCGTTGCGCGACTTGACTGATTATCCACCAATCCGGCTTGGTTTCACCTGGCGCGTCTAAAAAAGGCCGTTGTCGAGAAATACGCCGTTCTGAATTGGTCACCGTGCCCTCTTTTTCTCCCCACGCGAGTGCTGGCAACAAGACATGAGCATAAGCGGTGGTATCCGTGTGTCGCACACAGTCGGAGACGACGACTAATTCACATTGTGCCAAGGCTTGTTTGACGGCATCTGCGTTGGGTAGACTAACGACGGGATTGGTTGCCATAATCCACACCGCTTTGATTTCGCCTTTGGCAGCCGCGGCAAACAAATCCACCACTTTTAGTCCAGCCTTGGCCGGAATATGGGGCGATTGCCAAAATTCTTGCACGAGGGCGCGATGTTCAGGATCAAAATCCGTATGGGCGGCCAATTGATTTGCCAATGCGCCAACTTCGCGTCCACCCATGGCGTTGGGTTGTCCCGTTATAGAAAATGGCCCCATGCCGGGTTTGCCAATTCGCCCGGTAGCAAGGTGACAGTTGATAATGCTATTGACTTTATCGGTGCCACTGCTGGATTGGTTGACGCCTTGAGAATAGAGGGTTACGACTTTTTCGGTGCGTGCAAATAGGCGGAACAAGTCCGCCACCTGTTGTTCTTCGAGTCCACATTGTTGGGCAACGGCGGGAATTGAGCCACTGGATTCTCGCGCCACTTGCAATGCCGAGGCAAAACCTTCGGTAGCATTTTCTAAAAAGTCATAATCTAAATGATCGTTGCGGCGGAGAAAATCTAATAAGCCATTGAATAACCAAGCATCGCTGCCAGATTTGATCGCTAAATGCGTGTCAGCCATTTCACAAGTTGGCGTGTGGCGTGGATCAATCACCACGATTTTTAACGATGAGCGTTTTTCCTTGGCCGCATAAATGCGTTGAAATAGCACGGGATGACACCATGCTAAGTTACTGCCCACTAAAACTAATAAATCGACTTGCTCCAAATCTTCATAGTTGCCGGGCACGGTATCGCTACCAAAGGCGCGTTTATAGCCGGTGAGGCTAGAAGACATGCACAATCTGGAATTAGTGTCGATATTCGCGGTACCAATAAAACCTTTCATCAGTTTATTGGCAACATAATAATCTTCGGTTAATAATTGCCCCGACACGTAGAAACCGACGGCTTGGGGGCCATGTTGCGCGATGATACGCTGAAAGTCGCCCACTACTTTGTCCAAGGCTTCGTCCCAACTGCACTGCTGCCCATGAATTTCGGGATGCAGCAAGCGTCCTTCTAATCCTAGTGTACTCCCCAAAGCCATTCCTTTGGCGCACAATCGCCCATAATTGGCGGGATGCGTTTTATCGCCTTGAATGACGGTCACTTGACTTTCATCAATTTGCGCGATAAC
>NBMI01000255.1 GCA_002085445.1 Candidatus Parabeggiatoa sp. nov. 2 | reverse complement strand
CGTTGCGATCCTTTACGAGGAGTGTCCTTGCAGTTTTCTAGCCCCGTTATCAAGGAAGTCGTCAAGGACAATTTGCTCGTCATACCCGATTTAGCGGGTGGGCGCACCGATTACGATCCTTGGGAAAACCTGTCTGGCTATTCCCGACTGGATGAGTCTCATAGCAAAGACCAAACTTATCGTGTGGGGTTGCCGGGGCCTTTGAAAGCCTATCACACTTATCAGTTAAGAAGTGACACGGTGGCGTTTAAAGATGAATTTGGCCGTCCATTGTCCTCCCCTATTGATATACCGTTTGCGACTGATCATCGCGCCCCCATGCACGTCCTTGGGCATGACATGTCGGTACTGGAAAAAGGCGTTGATAGCGAAGTGCCTATCTTTGTCACCAACCTGAACCGAATTTTCCTCTATTACCATCGCTTGACGCCGCGAGGCTGGACTTCTCAAAAGCGCCGGGTGATACAAGTGCCTCAAGTAAGAGACATTGCTTTCAAAATGCCACTGGGCATTCGTGAGTTGATTCGCGGTGAGACGGGCATCGTGCAAGGCTATTTTACGACAATACCCAATATTAATAATAAAGAGGCCAAACAGTACAACTGGTTTGTCAGCCAAATCACGCCTTTCCATATCCAAGCCAAGTTGGGACATCACAATACCCTCGTGTGGGTGACCGATTTTTCCAGCGGTTTGCCTGTCAGTGACGTGGATTGTTCTGTGTATCAGGATAGTTATGTCCCGGATAGACACACGCCTAGTCCATTAGCAGTCGCGATAACAAATCAAGAAGGGATTGCGCTGCTGCCGGGCACCAAAACCCTCGATCCTGACTTAAAATTGGCCGAGGTGTCTGGCTATTATGATCGGGAAAAAACGCGCTTTTTTGTCCAGTGTCAAAAAGGTCAAGACATTGCCTTATTGCCGCTGGATTCGCAGTACCGCGTGTATATGTATGATTTAACGGATGATTATAGTTTTTATCCCTACATGCGGCCAAAATATGGGCATATCCACACTTGGGGCACAACCGCGCAGGGCGTGTATAAAGTAGGCGATACGGTGCAATACAAATTGTTGGTGCGCGATCAGAGTAACAAAACCTTTGTGCCGGCACCGCAACACGGCTACACCTTAAAAGTGACTGATCCCAAGGGAAAAGTGGCGCACGTCGTCAAGGATTTCAGTCTCTCTGAATTTGGGGCCTACCATGGCGAGTTTACCGTCCCAAAAACGGCCGCCGTTGGCTGGTATGATTTTAAATTAACTGCCAATTTCAAAAACACCACTTGGCATCCGCTGCGCGTGTTGGTAAGCGACTTTACGCCGTCGCCGTTTCGGGTGCGTACCGAGTTAAATGGCGAACTTTTCCACGTCGGTGACGCGGTAAAGGTTGATACCTCGGCAACGCTACATGCCGGCGGCCCTTATGTGAATGCCCAAACTCAAATCCATGCGAGTCTGAGCCAGCAATCTTTGCAACCCTCTCACCCGCAAGCGAAAGGATTTTCGTTTGATGTTCACGTCGATGACGTAGACGATGAAACGGTGTACAGTGCCGAAGACAAAAGAGTCGATGACAAGGGACAATTGCAAACCGAGTTTAGCTTGCCGGAAACGTTAAAAGTCGTCTACGGCAAACTGACGGTAGAAAGTGCGGTACGCGATGAACGAGGTAAAGATGTCGCTCATAGTACCACAGCACGTTACGTCGGCCGGGATCGCTTTGTCGGCCTCAAAGAAACCAGTTGGGTTATCACCGCTGGGCAAGAAGCCAAGGTACTTTCGTTAGTCGTTGATGAACATGGCAATCCCGTCGCCGGTACCGACATTAATATTAATATAGAGCGCCAAGTCACCAAAGCCTCTCGTGTCAAGGGTGCCGGTAATGCCTATTTAACCCATTATGAATATGAATGGGTCAAAACGGGTTCGTGTCAAGCGACATCGGACGTGACGGCCAGCGAGTGTACTTTTATCCCACCCAAGGCTGGGGATTATAAAATCATCGCCAGCATCAAGGACAGCAAAGGCCGAGAACACCAAACCGAATTGTACCAATGGGCCATCGGTGAAGACTATGTGATGTGGGAAACCGCGCCCGGGCATGGTTTAGAAATCGTGCCAGAACAAGAAAGCTACAAAGTCGGAGAGACGGCCCGTTACTTGGTTAAAAATCCGTATCCGGGGGCACAAGCCCTAATCACGGTGGAACGCTTTGGCACGATTAAAAAGTGGGTAAAAACCCTGAAAGGCAGTCTGGAAATTATTGAAGTCCCCGTAGAACCTGACTACGTGCCCGGTTTTTTTGTCTCTGTCACGGTGATGTCGCCGCGTGTCGAAAAGCCGATTGACCAAAATCAGGTCGATTTAGGCAAACCCGCCTTTCGCATGGGCTACGTCCAAACCGATGTCAAGGATCCCTATAAAGAACTGGTTGTGGACATCAAAACCGACAAGCCCGTGTACAAACCCAGTGAACAAGTCACGATTGATTTACAGGCCAAACCGCGGCATGCCCAGGGCACGGCGCAGCCGATAGAATTAGCCGTCACCGTGCTGGATGAGTCCGTGTTTGACTTGTTAGCGCAAGGGCGGGACTATTTTGATCCATATCAAGGGTTTTATACGCTGGACAGTTTGGATATGGCGAACTTTAGCCTAATCATGCGCCTTGTTGGACGGCAAAAGATTGAGAAAAAAGGCGCTAACGCCGGCGGTGACGGTGGTGCGAGTCTAAGTATGCGCTCCGTGTTCAAATACGTCACCTACTGGAATCCTTCCATCAAAACCGATGCCGAGGGCAAAGCGCAAATTCAATTTAGCGTGCCCGACAATTTGACCGGCTGGCGCGTATTAGTCATGGCCGTTACGCCCGGTGATCGCATGGGCTTAGGAGATGCCAATTTCAAAGTCAATCAACCGATTGAACTTCGTCCGGTGTTGCCTAACCAAGTGACTAGCGGCGATATCTTCCAAGCCGGCTTTTCTGTGATGAATCGCACTGACAAAGTGCGTGATTTGGACGTGAGCTTAAAAGCCAACGGCCCGGTTATCATGCCAACCTTGAGCGGAAAATCGCCAAGCGGCATGGTACAGCGTTCTTACCGCGTGAAAGCGCAGCCGTATAAGCGTTATACCCAATGGTTGCCGCTCAAGACGACGGGTGCCGGTACGATTCAACTCACGGCCAGCGCCAGCGATGCTGAAGAACAAGATGGCTTAAGCAAAACCTTAGATGTGCTACCCCGCCGCCCGACATCAACGGTGGCAACTTATGGCACCACGGTAGCCAATGAAGTCAGTGAATCCATCCAATTCCCGACGGACATTCACACCGATGTGGGCGGCTTAAGTGTTATCGCTTCACCAACAGTGATAGGTGGCGTGGACGGCGCGTTTGAATACATGCGTGACTATCCTTACTACTGCTGGGAACAAAAACTCAGCAAAGGCACAATGGCATCGCACTACAACAGCCTGCGCTCCTACTTAGCCGACCGCTTAATTTGGAAAGAAAGTCAAACGTTGCCGGCGAAAACCATCGGATTAGCCAAAGAATATCAGGCCCCCAATGGCGGCATGACTTATTTCGTTGCCAAAGACGATCACGTCAGTCCCTACCTAAGTGCTTATACGGGCTTAGCATTCAACTGGTTACGCAATGCTGGGCATGAAATTCCCGAGGTTGTGGAAAATAAACTGCACAACTACTTGCAAACATTGTTGCGCAAAGACGTGAAGCGGGGCTTTTACTCCAGAGGCATGGCTTCGACAGTGCGAGCCGTCGCACTCGCTGCATTAGCCAAACCGGGCAAAATCACTCGTCGAGACATCAACCGTTATTATAGACATGTCAGACGCATGAGCTTATTTGGCAAAGCGCAGTTTTTATCGGCCGCGTTACAAGTGCCGGGGACGGGAAGAATCCGTACCAAGGTAGCGAATATGATTTTGGCACACGCTGATCAAACGTCTGGCAAACTCTCCTTCACGGAGAGACTAGACAGTGGCTACAAACACCTGTTGTCAGGATCGATGCGTACTCACTGCGCCATACTCAGCAGTTTAAGTGCGTATGACGAAAAAAGGGGTCAACGAAGCAATGTGGGCGATATACCGTTTAAACTGGTACGTTACATCACCCAAACGCGCAAAAGTCGGGGGCATTGGAACAGTACCCAAGAAAACATGTTCTGCATGAACGCGCTGATAGAATACGCTCGCGTCTACGAAAAGGATGAACCCTTGATGACGGTGCAAAGTTGGCTGGACGAGGAGAAATTGGGTCAAGCGAAATTTGACGATGTGAAAAACCCATCGGCAACGTTTACCCATAACATGACTCCAGACGATCCGGGCCGCAAAGCCACCGTCAAGCTGGAACGCGAAGGCACCGGCCGAGTGTACTACGGGGTTCGCTTAGCCTATTCTGAAAAAGGTGAAAAAGCGACGGCCGTCAATGCCGGCATTGAAGTCAAGCGCGAATATCATGTCGAGCGCGATGGCAAATGGATATTGCTTAATAGCCCGATGGAAATCAAGACGGGTGAACTTGTCCGCGTAGACTTGTACGTCTTCTTACCGGCATCGCGTTACTTTGTAGTGGTGGACGATCCCGTGCCCGGTGGTTTAGAACCGGTCAATCGTGATTTAGCGACCGCCTCAACAGCGGCTTTGGACAAAGCCGAAGGGCAGTATGCTGACGGCTCAGTGTGGTTTAGCCACAAATACTGGAAAGAATATGGCGGCTGGTGGGGAAATTTCTACCACAAAGAACTGCGCCACCATGCTGCGATATTCTATTCCGAGTATCTCAGAGCGGGTAACTATCACTTGTCCTACGTGGCACAAGCGATTGCTCCCGGAGAATTCCACGTCATGGCAACACACGCTGAGGAGATGTATGAGCCTGACGTGTATGGCAAAGGTGTGCCAGCCATTTTGAAGGTGGTACGGGATCCCGCGGCGGATTCTAACTAAAAATCAGGCCTCTGAGGTTTTTAAAACCTCGGAGGCTACTACTAATGCGAATTAAGAATGAAAAATTAAAAATGAAGAATGAACAAAGATGTCATTTCGTTTCGGTTTCTTTGATCAGAGAAAGCTTGAGAAACCTTGAGAAACCTTATAAAATCACTTTCAATAAGACGTTTTTATAAGTCATTGATTTTTTATGATTCAATTCAACCCTTAATTCGCATTACTATCCCACAGTGCTTAATAACATCCAAATCATACTCGTCGGCATCACGCACCCTGGCAACATCGGGGCGGCCGCACGAGCCATGAAAACCATGGGCTTGTCGCAGTTGCGGCTCGTGCAACCCAAGCACTTTCCCTGTGCTGAAGCAACGGCACGAGCCACGGGCGCTGATGATATTTTGGTTAACGCACAATGCTTTGAGACTTTTGAAGAAAGTTTGCGGAATTGCCATATCATCTTTGGTGCCAGTGTGCGACAGCGCGCGATTGCTTGGCCGACATTAACACCCAAAGCTTGTGCCGAAAAGGCCTTAGAATGTGCCGACAACGTAGCCATTGTCTTTGGGCGAGAACAGTCTGGCTTAACTAACCAAGAATTAGAACTTTGTAATTACTTGGTAACTATTCCCACTAATCCAACGTTTTGCTCGCTGAATGTCGCAGCGGCAGTACAAATATTGGCTTATGAATTAAGAATTAAGCATGAAGAATTAAAAATAAAAAATGACAATTCTTCTGCCAAAACGGTTTTTCCTAAATTTCATCCACCCGCTTCAGCAGAAGCGATAGCACAATTTTATCAGCACCTTGAACAAGCGTTGATTGATATTGATTTTTTAAAGCCACAAAACCCCAGACAATTAATGCGACATTTACATCGTTTATTTAATCGGGTACAACTTCTTGATTCAGAAGTCAGTTTATTGCGCGGCATTCTCACCGCGGCACAAAAGAGTGTACAAGATACAAAAAAAACGGATTGACGGAATAAACGGATTGTAGGAGTC
>NBMI01000254.1 GCA_002085445.1 Candidatus Parabeggiatoa sp. nov. 2 | reverse complement strand
GCGAAAGTCCTTAATGTCTTTATGACTTTTTTTCTGATTTTTATGGTACAAGCGATTGTCTTACTTAGATACGCGGTTAGTACCACCAATCCTTTGGGGCTGAATGTGTTCGATGGAAAATGACGTGTTTTCCGCACCACAATAAGCGCATTTGCGTCCCCACTTTTCTAGCAAATACTCACGCTTGTGTCATAGCCGGCTAATTCACCCTATTGGTACTCGATGCCCTTTATTTCAGCATTTTGAAGCTTTTGCGTGTAAAATCTAACCGTCTCAACCGCCCGGAGAGTAATCGGCAAAAACCACAACAACAACGCCCGCCAATTTTTGACATTTAAAACTCGTGACCGTAGTGAGGGGGGAAGCCAACCTTCTTTCCTACGTCTATTATCAAACCGTGCCGGGCGATAACGGGTTTTTCTATTCCGCCGTGAACGTCGCACGGAACGTCTTGATTCTAGGCGGCTCGATATTAAAAAGCCCTTATGATTGAGATTTCCTGCCCATAAGACTTCTGAACCGCGTTTAAAATGCCCAACTAAAGCAATTCCCGTGGTGCGACTACCTGGGTCAAATTTAATTTCCACCGGTTGCAACTCGCCACCTATCCGATGCTTTAAAATAATCGTGAATGGATAATTCCGATAGGAGCAGCTTTTCCGTTCTTTAATAGCTGGCGAGCCCTTGCAGGATGGCACGGCATTCAAGGCTTTTTTTCTGTGTCTCAGACGAAATGTTTTGCCTATTTGTTACCTAACTCCGTTTTCACGGGTAATGGTCTCCTAGTCAATGTTATAGAATGGTTTTATCTGAAAGCCACACTAGCCTTTCCACCAGACCTGTTTAATGACTTCCCGCAGTGCTTGGGACTGGAGATGCATCCCAAGGTGCCTATATTTTCATTCCTAACGTAGTTCCCTAAGAACTTAGACGGGTAACTTTAAAATAACTTTCGTCGAGCAAGTTATTTATGGACAGTTACTTACTGGGTAAGGCATTTTTTAACTCACTGAGTTTACCTAACTTCGATATTCGCCTTCTATTTTTATTACCAAACCTTTGGGCATTAATCCTTCACAAGAAATTTTAACCGATTCATTTATGTTAACAAACGTTAACAATAGCACTCCATCGATAGGGTGAATCTACCACTTGGCAGTAGAAAATGGGAGATAGCCGCTTTATACAATCTGAATTCGCTTGGGGAAAAGCTTTCATTGATAGATTGAGGCTTGCGGTAAAACCCGTACTTTATCTCGCACTGAACCTGATACCTGCCGCTTTAGAACAATGAATGTTCCGCCGAATATGTGATCTTAGCAACGACAGTTTGTCAACTTTTTAGATTGTCTGTTGTTAGCTTTTGTTAGAATTTATTAATAAATTGATTACTATAAACCAACCTCTAAATTCCACCCTGATGATTTTGAGGTTTATGACGGTGGTACCGCTCAGATGTTGAGCGGTTATTCACCTCTTTTAAAACACGTTTTTTAATAATACACCATTTTACGTTCTTATTCAAGGCCCCTTTAACAGGCGGTTGCTTTAATTCTAGGACTTACGCATTGAAAAATAAAATTCATTTAAAATTCAGTGAGTTATTTATAAAATGCCGTTTTGCCGCAACGTGCGTGATGTCAATAAAATCAATTACTTATTTGCCGCATGTGCGTAAGTCCTATAACTCCTATAACTCTTTGATGTCCTCAACTCAACAGTTGGTGATGGGTAATGGGTTTAGGTTTATGGGCTATTACCAATTACCAATCATTTTTGGTCGTTTTTAGCTTGATTTTTATCCCCTTTATCATGTTCTAGGGGCAACGCCGGTTGATTCGCCATATCTGAGGCATGTACCAAACTACCGTTCACTTCGGCCCCCATTGCCATTTCAATTAAGTTATAGTATACGTTGCCGATGACACGGGCATTGAGGGCTAATTCAATATGTTCTTCTGCATACACATTACCAATCACCTTGCCATTGAGAATGACGTTAGGCACTCGCACTTCACCCTTGATTTCACCCTGTTCGCTCAAAGTCAACACCGAGCCGAGTGGTTCTTTAAGCGCCGTGATATTGCCTTCAATCTTACCATCAATATGCAAACCCCCACTGAAATAAACCTCACCTTTAATTTCAGTTTGTTGACCAATTAATGAGTCGATTCGGGTGACCTTTCTTTTACGGTTTCCCCACATACTATGATTGCTCCTGTTTTAGCAACTCTTTCCATTTCAATTTTATTTCATTAGCTTTTTTTTGGCCTTTCGGCAAAAGGCGAATAATCATATGCTCAGGTATAAATTCTTTAGGTAACTGTAATTCATCCTCAATACGTTGAAAGTAATGAACTTCATATTTTAGCACTTCAATGGATTTCTTTGTGATTGATTTCATAGTCAGGCGTTTGTTCTTTCCATTACTCTGACCAAGTACGTGAATTTGTATGATGCCTTGTGCCACGGTGGCCTCTTTTGTCCATTGGGTTAATATCATCTTTAAAGGGTAACGTCCGCTTTTTTCATCAAACCCTAGCGTAAAATGGGTCATAACCACTTCTGACATCGACGATTTTGAGGGTTTTGAGGAGGTAAGTAAGCGTTTATAAAAACTCAGTTCTTCTGTTAAATCGCTGCTCTCTTTTTGTAATTGGCTCAGGGTGTTGAGAACGTTGGCATAAGTTTCTTGACCTTCTTGCGTGGTACGCACCATTTCTTTATTTTGAGCCAGTACACGGACATTTTCCTGCTGAGTACTTTTGAGTTGTTGGTGACTTTCTTCTAGTTCTTGCTGATGGTATTTTATAACAGTTTGTGTGTTGTGTATGATGGCTTGTGTCCCGTGGTAGTATAAAAACCGTCCTATTACAGTCGAAGCCACTGCAGTCAGCACAATAGCTAGTGGACAGATCCACGGCCGGTGTTGCCTTACCTTCATAACACTCGGTGCGGCTTTGGGTTTAGCAGGTGACGGGGCGCGATAAAATATTTGTGGCATACGTTTCTGTTTTTCTGTGATCTTTTTTCAGTGATTAGTTTTATCGTTCACAGTTTATCAGTTATCAGTTGTTCAGTTATCAGTTAGTACTTATTATATAATAAATAATTAGTTATTATTTGTTCTCATTTATATGTTATTAGTTATCAGTTGTTGGAATCATAACTGATAACTAATAAGTAATAACTAATATCTAATAACTAATAACTGATAACTAAAAACTGATCACTGAACACTGATAAATAACTGATCACTGAAAAAGTTAGGGTAATAGCGCAACACCCATTAGTCCCGTTGTTTCTGGTAAGCCACACATAATATTCATATTTTGAATGGCCTGCCCCGCTGCGCCTTTGACCAAATTATCAATCACCGATAATACCACAACGGTGTTGCCGTCTTGGGGACGATGTACCGCTAACTGGCACATATTCACTGAGCGCACACTGCGCGTTTCGGGATGAGACTTGGGCGGCAAGACATCAACAAACGGTTCGTCCCGATAACGCTGTACAAATAGGGCCTGTATTTCGTCTAAATGGGTATCAAACACCGTGGTGGCGTACAAAGTCGCCTCAATGCCACGTATCATCGGCACCAAATGGGGCACAAAGGTTAATCCCACCGGCTCTTTGGAATGGGCATTTAAACCTTGACAAATTTCCGGCCAATGGCGGTGCCCTGAGACATTGTAGGCTTTGAAACTTTCGCCCGCTTCACCCATCAGCGTCGGTACGCTTGCTTTGCGGCCGGCCCCACTGACACCGGATTTGGCATCTGCTATCAAGTGCTGTGGATCAATGATACCGGTTTCTAGTAAAGGTAAAAATCCCAATAGCACCGCCGTTGGATAACAGCCGGGGTTGGCGACTAAACGCGCTTTGGCAATTTGGGCGCGGTTAAATTCGGGCAGGCCATACACGGCTTCGTCAAGTAATTCAGGACAAGCATGTTCTATACCATACCACTTTTGCCAGACGGCAACCTCTTTGAGGCGAAAATCGGCGGCTAAATCAATGATCTTGGCCCCGGCTTTGAGCAAATCAGGGGCACTTTGCATAGCGGTGCCATTGGGCGTGGCAAGAAAGACCACATCACAGTCGGATAAATTTTCTTGTGCCGGATTTGTAAATGTTAAATCTAAGTGCCCCCGCAAGTTGGGAAACAAATCGGCCACCGCCCTTCCGGCCTCAGCGCGAGAGGTGACCGCTTGCACTTGCACTTGTGGATGGTGTACTAATAAACGTAATAATTCGACACCGGTGTAACCCGTACCGCCTACGATTCCTACTTTTATCATGGCTTTCCTAAATCATCAGCATTCAAATTTTCCCATTTTTTTCGTCCATTCAGATTATAAAAATGGGAGTGTCTTGTAAAGTTGTTTGGTTAGTAACGTGAGTTTGAATTTATTTTTCAATAACTTATATATATTTTATATTAATCAAGTCGTTGAAGATTAAACACAATTTTTTGAGTATTAAACCCTTAACATTAATACGTTAAACCTACAAATTGTGGGCCATAGAGTGAAATGAGCCAGTAAGGCTTGTTTGTTTTGTTTTTAACTGATTGATAATCAAGTAATTATAACTAACTAGTTGATATAATTACTAATTATATAACTCACTTATATTTAAAGCCGAATTCACGTTATACTCAGCAACTTGCGCTTTTGTCATTTCTCCCATTGGTCGAAATCTGTGGCCGTTGCAAGATTTCTCTTAGCGAAAGAAATGACAGTTTAGTTTAGTTTGTGGCCTAGTTAAGTCTAGTAAACTTGCTACGCGAGAAGCTATTTTTTAAGTTGTTGAATTTTAATCAAAACTTACCGGGTGTTGAAAGAGCCCGCCGGTCGTCAATTACCGTCATAGCTGCGGGATGCTGAAAGACCCCGCTGGTCGTCAATTACCGTCAGTATGTTTTTATTGCCGGCCCCAAAATACGAATCGGGTGGGCAACAACGTTGGGTGGTACAACGTTTTTAGTCGTCAATTACCGTCGAGTGCGGGGTTTTTGCAAACGAGAGCACCCCGCAGGTATTGTAAAACGTCATATATTGTTTTAATAGGAAATTCCGTGCCTCCCCTGATTACCCTCAACATTCACCAATTTAGGCGTGTTGAGTTTGTCTACTCTGGCTATTTTACAATCCCGTAAATAGTCGGCTACGACTTCCCAGATGGGTTTGCCCGGAGACGGGATAAGGCCGACGGTTGCCCAGCCCGCCACTTTGTATTGTTTGTTCATGTCTATGGGTGTGCCGTCATCCTTCGTTAAGTTGCTGATACGTCCGCCAATGGATTGGGTGGGATCGCAAACATAATTCATCCCGCTCACACGCACCATGTCACCGCCTTGTTGCCGATAAGGATCAGGGTTAAAGAGATTGTCGCAGACATCTTCTAACATAAGTTTGATGTCTTGACCACTCTTATGTCGCGTATATGTTTCGGGATAGGTGAGACATGTTTGATTTAAAACATCTTCAAAGCTAATGTCTTGCCCCGGCAAGATTGTCGTTCCCCACCGAAACCCGGGCGAGAAAGCGATTTGTGCGTCGCTTTGGACGCACAAGGCTTCGCAAATCAATTGGTCAAACGTGCCATTGAAATTGCCGCGCCGATACAAGACTTGCTCAGCCACTGCGAGTTTTTCGTTCAGTTGGTTGAGATAAGGCGCACGCACTTTGTCAATATAGGCTTGCATGTCCTTATCCGCCTCAATGAGATTGGAAAAAACCGGCAGTAAACGATATTGATAGTCTTTGACTTGACCGTTTTTGACGGAAAAATCAAGTACCCCAATAAATTTGCCGTTAGAGCCGGCATTACAGACTAAGGTAATACCGCCGCTATTTTTAACTTCTTGTGGGCGCGGTACACCATCATGGGTATGTCCGCCTAAAATCACATCTATGCCGCTCACTCTCGCGGCCATTTTTAAATCGACATCCATGCCGTTATGCGATAATAACACCACGACAGCCGGTTTTTCTTGACGACGAATTGTATTAACCAACGTTTGCAACTCGCGCTCACGAATTCCAAACGTCCAGTCAGGAATAAACCGCGCCGGATTCGCTATCGGCGTGTAGGGAAAAGCTTGCCCAATAACGGCAACTCGGACTCCCCCAATGTCGCGCATGGTGTAAGGTTTAAAAGCCAGGCCGCTGTCTTCATCAAAAGCGGGCGCACCATCAAACAACGCCTCTTCTTTAACAAACACATTTTGGGCGACAAATTCGCCTTTAAATTGATTGATATTGGCTAACACTTCTTGGGCATGGTATGTAAATTCCCAATGTCCCGTCATCACATCCACGCCTAGCAAATTGGCGGCCCCTACCATATCTTGTCCGCGTGTCCAATAGGCGGTGCCTGAGCCTTGCCACATATCGCCACCGTCCAATAACAACGTTTTTTCGCGTCCATAGCTGTCGCGCAAGCGTTTGATAAGCGTCGCCAAGTGGGCAAAACCGCCCACCTTGCCATATTTGTGAGCGGCCTTAACATAATTCAGATGGGTAAAAGCGTATGCTTCAAGCGTGTTGGGTTTGATGCCAAAGTGTTGCTGCAACTTGTCACCGACAAGGTGCGGGACACGTCCTTGCCATTTTCCGAGGCCCAAATTAACGTGAGGCTCACGATAATACACCGGTAATAATTGAGCGTGGCAATCCGTTATATGTAGTAAACGCACTTGACCAAATGTGGGGATTTCATAGAAATCGGCGGATTGTTTTTGCGCGGCATTCAGCGAGTTTGGCCGCAATCCGGCCGCCCCGGCAATAGCCATTAACTGTATGAATTGACGGCGATTGATTGACATTTTTTAACTTGTCCTTGTAGTTAAGGGGTTATTAATTAAGTATTTGGGCCTAATAAATATTGTTATGACGGCCAGCATAAATAGTTCGTTTATTTATACTTAAGTACCCGTGCATATATTTAAAAAAAATCGTTTTCGTCGTAAAAATACCGACAAACTTTTGCACGGCTACTTAGCACCGTTACAAGCTTCTTCACACACCCCAGCCCCGGAAAAGAGGGGAGTAAGTCCCGTTACGTCAGGGGATGCTTCACTGCCATTAAGTTAAGCAAAAGCCTTGGCTTTTGCCAAGGCTGCGATTAAAAAACTCTACAACCCGTTAGGGTTTTGTGCCTCGATGCTTGGGGGCTTTAGCCGCATGCGTTACGATATGGCATTGAGGGGTGTGTTACGGCGATCAAACTTGTGCAGTATATATGTGCATAACAAATATTGTTATGGCGGCATTCAAACGATAATTTGTTTACTGTGAAAATCAACATAACACCGAGTATAACGGATGATCTCGCTTAAGCGGAGTTACCGAAGTTTAGGGGAATAAACGGATTTTCAGGGTGGCTAAATTGCCTAGCTATGACGATTTATTTCCTAAATCGTTGTACTCCTAAATCGTTGTACTCCCAATTCGTTGTATACTTTGCAGCTTAAGAATAATTTTCGGTAGCATGCAGGTAGATTCACCCACTCTTAGGAGTGCTATTGTTAACTTTTGTTAACCTAAATGAATCGGTTTGTTAGAACTCAATAAGAATGTTCGTAACAAACAAAAATGGCAACGAGTTTCTACTTTGTTCCTAAGCAAAAACCTTAAATCTTATGCTTGGACACAATCAAAACCATCAGCGCCTTGCTTTTGGTCAAAAACGTTGATACTATCGTATCTGCATTGCGTGATATGGCCGCCCGAACTCAAAAAGCCTTACTATTTATATTTTAAATGTCGTCCGAGCATGTTTTGCTTTATACTATGACTTCGCTCAATTGATGGCGTTAGCTGAGTTATCCTTAGCACGGTAACAATTGAACTTTTTACACACCCCTCTATCGAGGTGAGTCAAACCGCGGAAAGTCCCCTGTTTGAAGGGGATTTAGGGGTGTGTTTTTAGTCCTGTTTTTAGCCGCGCAAAGTATATCCTTATGTGTTCAGAAAAATCTTGGGGCTAACATCGTTGGAACCTTCCTTGTTCAGTTTTTGGCCCCCAAAATATTTTTCTGAAAACTATATACATCTAAGGCGGGTGAGAGAGCGGCAATTGGAGAAATGCTCAACTCTATTTTCCAAGCACAAGCCAAGCAATAAATGCCATTACTAAAACTGATCCTCGAAATAACACCGTTGGTGTTGGCGTGAAGGGACAAACCTTCTCCTTCACATACCTCGGTGCTTAGTGGACTGGGTGAGGTGAAAAACGGCTCGGTACGGTTTGGCTGGGTTTTTGGAAAAATAGATTTATTTAATAATTTAACCACTTAGGAACTTATTGATGTCTGAAAGCATTAATCTGTTTAATTTGAAATCGGAGAGAATCCGCACACTCCACTTTACGTGGTTTGCCTTTTTCATCAGCTTTTACATCTGGTTTAACATGGCTCCGTTGATGGCTTACATTCGAGAAGCGTTGAATCTGACGGATCAACAGATAAAAGTGTTGATGATGCTTAATGTCGCGCTCACCATTCCTTCGCGAATTGCCATCGGTATGCTGGTGGACAAATTCGGGCCGCGCATTATGTATTCGCTGCTATTGGTGATTTCAGGTGTCTTGTGTATCTTGTTTGCGCTGACACAAGACTATCAGCAAATGGCACTTATGCGCTTTTTGCTGGCTTTCGTCGGTTCCGGTTTTGTTATCGGTATCCGTATGATTGGCGAATGGTTCCCGGCGAAACAGGTTGGCTTAGCCGAAGGTATTTATGGTGGTTGGGGCAACTTTGGGTCGGCCGGTGCGGCCATGACATTGCCAACCATTGCCCTCATATTGGGTAGTCTGATTGACGAGGCCAATAGCTGGCGCTATGCACTGGGGATCAGTGGCATAGTCGCCATGGTCTATTCTGTTATTTACTACCTCTCCGTGAGAGACACGCCTCGAGGCTCCACTTACTTTAAGCCTAACAAGACTGGCGCGATGGAAGTGACAAGTAAGGGTGATTTCTTTTTGTATTTGATAATGAATATCCCTCTGTATGTCGCCTTGGCCGTTTTGACTTGGAAACTCGGCCTGTTAAATATATCGAATGTCGAAGGAGAGTTTAAGCCGCTGCTCAGTCCCATGGCGACTTACTGGATTTATGGGCTGTTGGTAGCCATTTATGCGTTCCAAACCTTTTTTGTTTACCGGATCAACAAAGAGGTATTCACCAAGCCGGTACCCGAAATCCATCGCTACAAGTTCAAACAGGTGGCGATTTTGAATTTGTCTTATTTCTGTACCTTCGGCTCCGAGTTGGCGGTGGTTTCCATGTTGCCGCTGTTTTACTTGGATACGTTTAAAGAAACGACTCCTTGGATGACTCCAGTCTACGCCGGCTTAATTGCTGCAAGTTATGCCTTTGTGAATTTGGTCGCCCGTCCGATTGGTGGCTTTTTCAGTGACAATTTTGGACGCAAAAAAGCGTTGCTCATTTTGCTCGGCGGTTTGGCAGTGGGGTATTTCCTGATGAATCTTATCAATTCTGGTTGGCCGATACTGCTGGCTATTGCCGTTACTATGTTTTGCTCGTTTTTCGTGATGGGGGGTGAAGGGGCTGTTTTTGCGGTAGTACCTATCATTAAGCGGCGTATGACCGGTCAAATCGCGGGTATGACGGGTGCTTTCGGTAACGTGGGCGCGGTTATCTTTTTAACGGTCTTGTCTTTTGTCGAAACTGCAACGTTTTTCTTGGTTATTGGTGCAGCGGCGTTGGTAGTGATGGTGTTGGTGGCTTTGTTCTTTGAGGAACCCAAAGGACAAATGGCTGAAGTCTTGCCCGATGGCACGGTACAAATGATTGATGTCCACTAATTAAGAAAGGGGAAAGGTACAAGGGTACCGGAAAAAAGGGGAAGGTGCAAGACATAAGGGAACGGTTAGAGCACCTTTTCCCTTTCACCTTTTACCTTTCACCTTTCACCTTTCGCTTTTCACCTTTCGCGGCAAAAGTTTTTCTATAGATTTTCAGAAAAATAATTTCTTTGGCAGCCAACAGCACAAGCGGTGCTCTCGTTTGTCTGAAAGCTTTCATCCCCTAAAGGGGACTAAATATGCGAATTAAGAATGAAAAATGAAAAATGAAGAATGAACAAAGATGTCATTTCGTTTCGATTTCGGTTTCTTTGATCTGAGAAATCTTGAGAAATCTTGAGAAACCTTATAAAATCACTTTCAATCAATACGTTTTTATAAGTCATTGATTTTTTTTGATTCTAATTCATTCTTCGCATTAAATAATTATACTGAACACCATAAACTGAGCATTTTTGTCATGTATCACGTAGCGAGACTCTTCTCCGGTGTAGCCCAATATTTCTCGCGTAATAGAAATGACAAAAGCGCAGTTTCTAACGGTGCAAAGTCTATCTGAATATCTATAGGTCAACTTTTGCAGCGAAACCTTTCACCGCGAACCTAGGGCGGTGAAAATCAGGTTCTTTTTTAAGTCAAAAGTTGATCCCGTTTTTGTTCATCTTATGAAAAACAATAACTTATTGATTAGCTTTTCATTCGTTTACGTCACAATTCAAATTCACAATTCCTTTACGTCACAATTTTCACCACCCCACCGCGAACCCTTTCCCATTTCCCCTTATTCACTATGTCAGATACACTTTCAATCACAGTCGGTCAATACTCAGAGGCGGGGCGCAAGCCGAAGAACCAAGATGCTTTTGGCGTATTAACACCTCCAGAGCCTCTGCTCACCACTAAGGGCATAGTCGCTGTGATCGCTGATGGCGTGAGCAGTAGCGAAGCCGGTGATAAAGCCATTTTAAATGATTATTTCAGTACGCCTGAATCTTGGACAGTTAAAACGGCGGCCCAAAAAATATTGACTGCCCTCAATCGCTGGTTATACGGGCAAGGATATCATCTCTACGGCACCAATAAAGGACTGGTGACCACATTAAGTGTCATGGTTGTCAAATCAACGAGGGCCCACCTGTTTCATGTGGGGGATTCGCGCATCTACCGTTTACGTGACAAGGTGCTTGAATGCATGACTGAAGATCATCGCATCCAAATTTCTAAGGATAAAGAATATCTGTCCCGAGCGATGGGTATTGAACTCCATATTGAAATAGATTATAGCGATTCAGCGGTAGAGGCCGGCGACCATTTTATTTTTACGACGGATGGGGTGCATGGATACATCAGTGACGAAGACATCCGCCGTCTTACACTTGAACATGCAGCAGACTTAAACAAGGCTTGTCAACAGATAGTCTGGGAAGCATACGCCAAAGATAGCCCCGATAATCTGACTTGCCAGATTGTGCGAATCGATAGTTTGCCCTCCCAAGATGTCAACGCATTCTATAAAAAATTAACCGAGTTACCCTTTCCACCCCCGTTGTCTCCGGGGATGCACTTGGACGGCTACCATATTTTACGCGAATTATATGCCAGTAACCGCACCCAAGTCTACATCGTACTGGATGAAGAAACACAAAAAAAGGTCGTACTCAAAACGCCGTCGGTGAACTTTGAAGATGATCCAGGTTACATTGATAGATTTCTTCATGAAGAATGGATAGGCAAACGCCTGACTCATCCGCATGTGATGAAAGTCTATGAACATAAGCGGCATCGTCAATGCCTGTACTATGTCGCCGAGTATGTCCAAGGTCAAACTTTGCGCCAGTGGATACATGACAATCCTCAGCCGCCGCTGAGTGAGGTGAGAGCTATCGTTGAACAAATCGCAGCGGGATTGAGGGCATTTCACCGTATGGAAATGATCCATCAAGACCTCAAACCTGAAAATATCATGGTGGACAAACATGGCACCATTAAAATCATTGATTTTGGTTCCACCAAGATTGCCGGCCTTGAAGAAATCACGACTCCCCTTGAACGAATCAACCTATTGGGTACTAAAAACTATACGGCACCAGAATACTTGCGTGGTTACACCGGTAGTGCCCGCTCCGATCTCTTTTCTCTGGGCGTAATTACTTATGAAATGCTGGTCGGTCACTTGCCTTATGCTGAAACCAAAATAGAAAAGGCAGCCCAGCGGTTGAACTATACATCGGCCTGTCATTACAACCCAGAACTACCCGTGTGGGTAGACTGTGCGCTAAAAAAGGCGGTTCATCCTAATCCCACTAGGCGTTACGAGTCTCTGTCAGAATTTTTGTATGACCTTTCCCATCCAAATCCTTTCCCGCTGCGGGAACGGGATCCGGTCGCTTTTTGGCGAAGGACTACCATAATTCTTTTTATTTTCAATCTATTGCTTTTATATTTTTACTTATTAAAATAAATGAGTAATAGGTAATAGGTAATAGGTAATTAATGCGAATTAAGAATGAAAAATTAAAAATGTATAATGAACAAAGACTTATAAAATAACTTTCAATGAAGATGTTTTTATAAGTTATTTATTTTACAAGATTAGATTAAATTTAATCCTTAATTTGCATAATTAGTAATTGTATACGGAACGTACTTCAAATCCGTGAAAATGACATGCAGGAACTGCTAAGAAAATTCCTAGCCAAATTATATACTTATCATTAATTAGTTTCATTTTTAATTTTTCATTAGTATAACGTCCCTGAGCCTAAATAACCCCGTATTTGTAGGGCCGTTCCCCCTTTTGAAAAAGCTTTTTTTTGCCCACTTGCCCACAGTTGATTGAATTGTTGGTTGTTAATAGTTGAACATTGCTCGAAACTCATTCGGCTAATGGTTCATTTCCTATTCCGATTCATTTATGCTAACAAATGCTAACAATAGCACTCCATCGTTAGGGTGAATCTACCACTCCGCTTCAAAATTATCTCAGGCCGCTTTGTACAATCTGAATTCGCTTGGTTCTCGCAAAATTGGGTAGTCCCTACAAACTGATGGAGGTACTGGTTTTTGGTGGGCAAGCGGGCAATTAGATCGAGAAAAATTCTAGGCACTACCGCCCACTTGCCCACCCTACCTATCAACCTATCCATATGTAACTCATTAATTTTTAATACCTGCATGGCTTTGTAGGGACTACCCGATTGATGAATTTATCTCGCTACGCTTGAGACGAAAGTTTATCTCGCTTCGCTCGGAAACTTTCGTTCCGAGCGAAGCGAGATCATTGTTAACGGTGCTGAGTATAACTTCTCTCTAAATAGCAAGTTATAGCAGCCTATTTTTTTAGGCTTAAAATAAAAAACCTCTTTTATTTACAATAGGTTGCTAAATGAATGGGCCCATCAGCCGTTTAAGAAATTGTTGTTTTTTTCCAATGGTTATGACAGTTTTTAAATAAATAGAGAACTTGTCAGTTCTACCAACTGGATAAATATTGAATTATCAATGGATTAATATTTATCCTTTCATGATAAATTACAAAAACGAGTCTTGTTATTAATATTAATTAAATCAAATAATTATGTAAAACTGTCCGAAGTATTGTTTGTCAAGATGTTGAACTAATGCCGGGTTCCTTAGCTTGGCGTAATCCACAAAAATGCAACAACAAGAATCAGGTGGATACGCGCTGCGAAATCCACCCCACAAATTGACAACATTTTGTTGACTACCGATTTTTTACTTTCAATAAAAACAATGACTTACGACCCCACCCCTATATAAACATAAGGCACGACCGGGCGTTTTTTAATAAAAATATAGCAAAATCAAAGAGTTCCTTAACTTAATGGCATTGTTGCATCCCCTGCTCTTCGGGGAATCAAACAGCGGCTACTCACATCGATAGAGGGGGCAGGGGCAGCAGTTCTAATTTTGGCTTTTATATAAATATCATATAGTTAAAAAAATAAACCATTTATAATATGGATAATTTTCTGTCAAAAATAAATAATTTAAAAAAGTCAAGTGTTTTTTGCCTGTTTAACTTATTGAAATTTAAAGAGTTCCAAAATTAGAATTGCTGGGCAGGGGTGTGTTTAGTCCAATTTGTAACCGTGTGAAGTATAATAAACCATTACATGTAGGACTTACGCACTCAGGCAACTAACCAATTGATTTTATTTAAATAACTTAACAAATAACGGCCTCGGCCTTTTATAGGTAAGTCACTGAATACGTTCATCAATTTCGTTTTTCAATATGTAAGTCCTAACATGGTGTTTCAATTGAAACGAAAAAGCGAGTGAATGAAGAGCTATCAATATGAAAGAAAAACTGATTTGTATCGGCAACGGCATGGCTGGCATACGCACCATTGAAGAATTGCTCAAGCTGGCCCCAGATAAGTACGATCTTGCCGTCTTTGGTGCTGAACCTTATGGTAATTATAACCGTATTTTACTGTCTCCCGTTTTAGCCGGTGAAAAAACCGTTGATGACATCATCCTCAACGACGAGCAATGGTATATCGATAACGGTATCACTTTACACAAAGCCCACACCATCGTCTCCATAGACAGAGCTAAACGGCAAGTCCACAGTGACAAGGGCATCACCGCCAGCTATGACCGTTTATTGCTAGCGACGGGTTCAAATCCGTTTATGATTCCCGTATCCGGTCATACTTTGCCCGGTGTCGTGAGCTTTCGTGACATACGAGATGTACACACTATGCTGGAAGTGGCCCACCAAGGCCAACATGCTGTCGTGATAGGCGGCGGATTGTTGGGCTTGGAAGCGGCCAATGGTTTGCTAAAACAAGGAATGCAAGTCACCGTTGTGCATTTGTTAGACAGTCTGATGGATCGGCAACTAGATAAAACGGCGGCCGATTTATTGAAACGCTCACTAGAAGAGCGTGGTTTAACTTTCTTGATGGAAGCCGAAACGACGGCGATTTTGGGAGATACCCACGTCACCGGAATACGTTTTAAGGATGGGCAGGAAATTCCTGCTGATTTGATCGTTATGGCGGTGGGCATTCGTCCCAATATTGAGTTGGCAAAAAAAGCCGGGCTGTATTGTGAGCGTGGAATTGTTGTCAATGATACCTTACAATCTTATGATCCACGCATCTATGCTGTGGGTGAATGTGTGCAACACCGCCGTCAATTGTATGGCTTAGTAGCGCCCTTGTTTGAACAAGCCAAGGTGTGTGCTAATCATTTAGCCAATTTAGGTTATTCCCGTTATGAAGGTTCCGTTACTTCTACCAAACTCAAAGTCACGGGCATTGATTTATTCTCCGCCGGCGATTTTCGAGGCAATGAAAATACCGACGAACTGGTTTTTCAAGATCCAAGCCAAGGCATTTATAAAAAGCTGGTGATTGAAGATAACCGCATTAAAGGCGCGGTGCTGTACGGCGATACGGTGGACGGTGCCTGGTATTTTCAACTCATGCGCGATGGCGTGGATATTAGTGGCCAACGTGACCGTTTATTGTTTGGGCAAGCTCACTTAGGCGACAGTGGGCACAGTGAAATGACTCAGCCCGTTGCCATGATGAGCAATGAGGCCGAAATTTGTGGTTGTAATGGAGTCTGTAAAGGCACGATAGTCAATGCCATTATTGAGAAAAAACTGTTTACTTTGGACGAGGTTCGCGCCCATACCAAGGCCTCTAGTTCTTGCGGTTCTTGCACGGCACTGGTAGAACAACTGCTCGCCTTTACGTCAATGCCATTAAGTTAAGCAGCCTTATACCATAAGGGGTTTGTGCGGCAAAGTACGGTGGGGCGGGCGTTGTGAGTCGAAAATGACACTCCGACGTGTTTTAAATTATAATAATTACTATGCTAGAATAAATTTAAAACTTAGGCGAGTTTTGATAAACTTATACGGCAAAAGTCATTTAATATCAATAGTATAATATTTATATAATTACAAGTTATCTAATCAAAGTAAGTGGAATACTAACCTTTTACGAATTTACAAGTTATCTAATCAAAGTAAGTGGAATACTAACCTTTTACGAAATTTGTTGATTTAAATTATGATGAATAAGGTATTTTTTGAAAAAAATAGTTATTAAACCCGTTTTTACCCATTTTTAAGCCAAAAATCCCCCAACCCATTCAAAATACTTGAATAGGTTTTAAAAACGCCGTGCTAAAAACAGGGTTTGTAAATGCGTTTATAA
>NBMI01000253.1 GCA_002085445.1 Candidatus Parabeggiatoa sp. nov. 2 | reverse complement strand
GGCTTTATTAATATCGCCCCGTTGGGGCTAATCCTACAAACATAAAGACGCTAAAGCGACTACTACAAACCCTTATTTTTTGCCGACTTGCTGGTCAAACAATTCCAGCAAGGGGCTAATCAAATCCATCGGCAGCGGAAAGACAATGGTGTGCGTCTTGCCCTCAGAAGCAATATCGTTCATCGTCTGTAAATAGCGCAACTGGATGGCTTGAGGTTGTTTGGACAAAATCTCCGCCGCTTGCAGCAATTTATCCGAGGCTTGAAGTTCACCATCGGCGTGGATAACCTTGGCGCGGCGCTCACGCTCGGCCTCGGCTTGACGGGCAATGGCTCGAATCATGCTCTCGTCCAAATCAACATGCTTGATTTCCACGTTAGAAACTTTAATACCCCAAGCATCCGTCTGTTTATCCAGAAGTTCTTGGATGTCTCTGTTGATTTTATCACGCTCTGAGAGTATCTCATCGAGTTCATGATGGCCTACAACAGAGCGCAGCGTGGTTTGGGCCAATTGACTGGTGGCTTGTTGGAAGTGTTCCACTTCGATGATGGCCTTATCGGGGTGAATAACCCGAAAGTAAAGCACCGCGTTGACTTTGACTGACACGTTGTCCCGCGAGATGACATCTTGGCTAGGCACATCCATCACCACGGTACGCAAATCTACCTTGACCATTTTCTGAATGCCGGGGATAAGGACAATCAATCCCGGCCCCTTGATAGTCTGATAACGCCCAAGGAAGAAAACGACACCACGCTCATACTCGCGCAGAATTTTCAACGAGTAGAACAGAAATATGACAAATACAGCAACAATGCCGATAACAAATTGACTCATAACTAAAATCCTTATAAAAGTGTTTGAAAAGCTGATTGGTAATTTGAATTTCAAAAATTCAATTTTTCAATTTTTCATTTTTCATTTTCCTCAACGGCCTCAACTTTTAGGGTTAATCCGTCTATGCCCGTCACTCTAATGCACTGTTTGGGGGCGATGTCGGTTGGGGCAATGGCATTCCAAGCCTCACTGTGGACATAGACACGCAACTGTCCACCGTCATTGCTCAAGCACTGGCCTTCTTGCCCTACCATTTCCTCCCGTCCACCCATCACCGGCTGTGAGCGCATTTTGACGAGCATACCAATAATCCATACAAAGAAAACAAAACTGACCAAACTAAATCCCGCAATTATGGAAGGAGAAATCGCATAATCTGGTGTATCGGTATCTATCAAAATGACTGAGCCGATAATGAAAGCAATGAGGCCACCAATGCCGAGCGCCCCAAAACTGGGCACAAACGTTTCGCTCACCATAAAGGCGATACCCAATAAAATCAGTGCCATGCCGGCATAATTCACCGGTAACACTTGGAAAGCAAACAAGGCCAGCAATAAAGAAATGCCCCCTATCACACCGGGTAACACGTTACCAGGATTGTACAGCTCAAAAAACAGTCCGTAAATTCCCAACAGCATCAGAATATAGGCCACATTAGGATTAGTAATAACAGAGAGCAACCGATTTCGCCAGTCAGGTTTGAGGGTTTTTACCTCTAACCCAGTGGTCAAAATCAGATGTTCTTGACCTAACACGTTAAGTTGTCTCGCATTTATTTTTTTGAGTAGGTCAGGGATATTCACGGCCATCAAGTCAATAACGCCCTTTTCCAACGCATCTTGAGCAGACAAACTGGCCGATTCACGCACCGCTTCGGCGGCCCATTTGGGATTGCGTCCGTGCATTTGTGCCAAAGAGCGCAGATAAGCCTCGGCATCGTTGACCATTTTATGTGTCATCGTGTCGCCGGCCGATTTGGCTGGCTTATCAGCGGGTGTCTCTTTGTCATCCCCGTTAGAATTTTTTTGTTCTTCCCCCGGCAGCCCAAACCCGCCAATTGCTATCGGTGTCGCGGCCCCCAAATTAGTTCCGGGCGCCATCGCCGCGACATGACTGGCGTAAAGAATATAAGTGCCGGCACTCGCCGCCCGTGCCCCGGAAGGCGCGACATAAGTGACTACAGGTATCGGAGAAGCGATGATAGACTGCACCATATCGCGCATCGCCACATCAAGTCCGCCGGGCGTATCCATTCGCAATATGACCAAAGTAACCCCCTCGTCTCGGGCATCCTCCAAACTGCGTTTGAGATAATCCGAGGTGGCGGGGCCGATAGCGCCCTTCACCTCCAGCACCCACGCTTGGCCGCCCGCTTGCGCTTGGACGGGTAACAGTACAGATAAAAACACCATCAATGAGTATAAAGTAAATCGAGTCATAGTTCAAAGCTCTGTTGGATTCTTTTAGATAGCAATTCTATTGACAACTATTGACATGTCAACAAATGAGTCAACACTATTAATAGAAGTGAATAAGGAAGTATCAGCCCTTTATCCCCTCGCCTAATGAGAGCTTAAGGTTACTTGAATGCTTGAGAGTCCATTTTTTTGACGTGGAAGGCTAACCACCTCAAGCACCTTTATGTTACTTTAAAAATAAAAAAATGTAAATTTTTTTTAGATAATGTCCAGCCAATATCAATAGTTATCAATAGTTTTGGGCCGACTATATTAATATGAATGGTTGCGAAATAAATCAAATCAAATTTAACCCACCATAGCGTAGAGATAAATCTCTAGTAGTCTATCTGGAGTCCAAACTTTAGTTTGGCAGGACTCCAAACTATAGTCGCATCGTCAATAGAACATTGACAGTAATACTATAGATAAATCTCTAGGCTAAAAAATCAAGTCTGCTAAAGCAGACTATTGGCTTGATGGGGTATTTTCCAAAGCCCAGAGCCTAATCCCAAGGTACGAGGGAAGGCGCTCTCAGTCTAGCAGGAGTCCAAACTTTAGTTTGGCAGTCTAGCAGGAGTCCAAACTTTAGTTTGGCAGTGCCCTTAAATATCTCTGCCAAAAAGGCACAGGTGAGGACAAGAAAAAACCACCAAAAATGCCTAAGTATACTAAGATGTCGCAAAAGAACAATATCCAAACCTTCAGATTTGGACGGATTTTACCTTAGAGCGTGTTTTAAAACTCAACTTAACTTATTGTTTTATAAGCAAGACACTATTTTATAAGTGATTGATTATTGGACTTTTAAAACATGCTCTTAACGTGTTGCCGATTGTCGCGTGGTAACAAAAACGACGGCCAGCACAACCAGTCCGCCCAATCTGAACAATAAATCCAGTTGGGGCCATAACAAAAGTACGCCAATTCCAATCAAGACTATTCGCCAATACCAAAAAACGCTCCCTTCTAAGTATCCTTGCAGCGCACCGACTAAGGCATAAATCCCTGCCGTTCCAAAAAAGAAAATGCTCAAAACGGTTAGCCAATCGTTGGAGAGAAACGGTGTATAAGCAAATAAGAGTGGCACAATGTAAAGGCCTTTAGCCACCTTCCAAGCGGTTAGCCCGGTACGCATGGGTGGACTCTTGGCAATGGTGGCAGCGGCAAAAGCCGTCAGGCAAACGGGCGGTGTCACGTTACTGTCTTGGGATAGCCAGAAAACTATCATGTGGGCAGAGAGTAGCGCGGTAGTCAGCACGGCTGGCGATAACACTTGTTCTCGCACTAAATTGAGCATATCGGGAGGAAGCTTGTCTAACAACGCGGCCGCTTGGGCGTAACTCATGGGATTGCCCAAGGCCGCTATTTGTTCAGGCGCGACTAGGAGAAACACGGCCTTTGCCATGTCAGGCACTTGCCCGGCGGCAATGGCGTTAATCAAATGTTCTCCGGCAATTAAGTTAAATAAGGCCGGCGCAGACAGTGTACCCAGTACAATATAGGCCGCCGTCACCGGCAATCCCATGCCTAACACTAAAGAAGCTAACGCAACTAGCAATATAGTAATAAGTAAACTGCCCTGCGCCCAATCGCTAATCATTAAGGAAAACATGTTGCCAATGCCGGTAGTGCTAACCACATTGACGATAATGCCCACGCCTACCAATAGCACCGCCATCGTTGTCATCTGACGCGCTCCCATTGCCAACGCATCAAGAATGTCGCGCACTCCCATTTTGCGGGGCGATAGCCAAGACGCACCAATCACTGACAAGATAGCAATGCCAGCGGCATAAGTGGGCGTGAAGCCATAGATGAGTAAGCCTATCAAAACCACGAGCGGAATCAACAAGTGGCCCCGTTCGCGCATCACGGTGGCAAAGCGAGGTTGTGCTTCGCTGCTGGTTTCAATGAGGTTCAGGCGGCGAGCTTCAATGCGAACAAAAAAGACAACTGATAAAAAATACAGCACCGCTGGCAGGAAGGCGACGGTGATAATGTCTAAGTAAGAGATTTGCGTATAACTGGACATGATGAAAGCACCCGCGCCCATCACGGGCGGCATGAGTTGTCCGCCCGTCGAAGCGGCCGCTTCAATACCAGCCGCAAAACGGGGCGAAAAACCCGTGCGTTTCATCAACGGAATCGTAATTGTTCCCGTAGAAACGGTATTAGCGACAGCGGAACCTGAAATAGAACCCATCAGTGCCGAACCAAATACCGCTACTAAGCCCGGCCCCCCTATCAACTTTCCCACCAAGCAGCGAGCCAGTTGAATGATAAAATCACCGGCCCCAGACTTTTGTAGAAATGCGCCGAAGAGAATGAACATAAAGACATAAGTCGATGAAATACGAGCAATGGGCCCAAACATGCCATCGCTGCTAAAATAGCTCCGATATAACTGGGTTTCCAAACTTAGCCCCGGAAAATGGAAAATACCTTCGACATAGCGGCCCCACCATACCACATAAGTAATTGATATTATGATAAGTATTGGAATAATCCAGCCAGTCGTGCGGCGCGTCAACTCCACTGCCAGTAACACTGCCAGCAGCGAAAAAATCCAATCGGAGACGATAAAAGTTTGTCCCCGCTCATATAAGGCCACTTCCGCGAATATCAGATAAACCGCACAAACGGCCGCGAGTAGTCCAATAACGATATCAATAGTTAATATCACCCTA
This sequence comes from Candidatus Parabeggiatoa sp. nov. 2, assembly GCA_002085445.1. Classification (GTDB taxonomy): domain Bacteria; phylum Pseudomonadota; class Gammaproteobacteria; order Beggiatoales; family Beggiatoaceae; genus Parabeggiatoa. The sequence continues at coordinate 14,647 of NBMI01000253.1, read as the reverse complement.
GCCTTCTTCTTCAGGGCGACGGAGCTACTTGACTTAATGGCGGTGGGAACAAAAGGATAAATGAAAGCCGCGAGTAAACCAAACATGCCGAAGTGTAGGGCAGACGTGTACAACTCTGAGACGGTGCCTACAGTATTAAAATATATATGGACAAGCGCGACAACAATGCCAAACCAATAGACGACTTGCCCTGTAAAAGAATCGGGAGAGCGCAATTTGTTAACCTCTATGAGCAAAAAAGGGGCGTATTATATTAATATCGCCCCGTTGGGGCTAACCTAGGGGCGTTGCCCCAATGCCATATCGTACCGCTTTTGGGTGAGGGCAACCATAAAGAGGGCAACCATAAAGCCCTTAACTCCATGTACTAATCGGCCGGTTTGGATTGGAAAAGTTTTGGTTCTTTGGCTCTTAACCAAGAGCCGGATTCAAAGTGGAAAACAAACAGTTTGCCTATCGCGAAAGTGATTGCGCCGGAGATTATCGGTCTGGTAACAAAGTTGCCAACCGCGTTAATTCCCGGGGCTAGTTTGCCAAGGTAGTTCACAAGGTAGTATGTGATCCAGCCAGAGTGGGCACCACCAAGAGCAGATGCCACTATCGCTTTGATTTTGTGGTCGGTGAACTCGAGGCCGTAGAGTTTACAAAGGTCGTTGAGCATTTTTGCCAAAACGCCAGCAATGACGACTTGGTCAAAGAACGGGGCCGGAATCAGCCCGATTCCTCCAGATAACAAAACGTGCTTTTTGACGATTTTCATCGCCTCCTTTTCTCGCGAGGCTGTCTGAGGTTCACAGGGCGCCGATTTGTCTTGGTTGCTATAGGGCCTAGAAACGCTTCAATGCCATATCGTACCGCTTTTGGGTGAGGGCAACCATAAAGGATTGCCCCTACACGACATGACGGTTTGTAGGGGCAATCCCACGTGCAAAGCCCTTAACTTGTGGTTGCCCTTAACTTGTGGTTGCCCTTAACTGCCCCTATATTTAATTATAACAGGTTATCTTGTATTTTAATACCTTTTTCTTGATAATAACGGGCTGCTCCCGGATGTAGCGGCAGGGGCAATCCTTCAATCGCCTTTTCCAATGCCATCGCTTTTGTCGCTTTGTGAATGCCATGCAGAAAGGGTAGATTTTCGTAAAGAGTCTTGGTAATCAAATACACGTCTTCTTCGCTTACGTTTTCACGCACTACCAAAAAGTTGGGTTGGGCGATAGTTTTAATCGCTTGGTTCTGGTTTGGATAAGTGTTGGCTGGAATTTCATAACGAGTCCATAGAGGATAAGTGCTGTTCACCTTTTCGAGTTGTTCGTCGCTAAAATCCAATACCGTCATTTTCTCGCCAAGGACTGCGAAGGCACGAGCAATCGCACTCACGGGCGCACCCGCCGGAATATTCATGCCTTTGATGTTGCCGTTTTGCAGCGCGTCGGCACTCGGCCCATAGCCTAAGTACACAACATTAAAAGTTTTATCCGCGTCAATGTCAAGGGCCGATAAGATATGACGGCCTGAGCCTTCGGTGCCAGAGTTGCGTTTGCCGATAGAAAATTTGGCCTGATTGAATGCGTTGAGATCGGCCATGGTGCCCGTTTTCACTTGATCACTTGTTACGGCGAAATGCTCGACATTTTGCCAAAGCATGGTTATGGAGCGCAAGTGGCGTTGTGGGCCTTTTACACGGCCTTCGCCACGCCACGCCCAAGCACCGTAGAGTCCTTGCAAAATGGCAAACTGGGCCTGATTTTCCCTGATCAACTTGACATTTTCAGCAGAACCGGCCGAACTGATGGCGGAGATTGAGACTTTGTGCTTTTGCTCCAATTTCACCTTAGTGAGCGTAGCAATAGCCACGCCGACGGGATAAAAAGTGCCGCCCGTGGTGGCGGTTGCCAAAATATAGGCGGATTTTAACGGAGATTGGCTGGGCGATACCTGTGGATGTCGGCCAACTTCCGGCTCATTTGCGTTAGGGACTAATACTATAAATAAGTATAGTAAGGCACATGCAGCGAAGGCTGCTGTAGCCGCTACGATTATTTTCGACAGTGGTGTGTTCATTATGCCATTCTCCTGGAGGCTTGAAATCATGAAGCCTTGAAATAATTAGATATTATACCGATTAAATGTAACTGATTGATTTAGATGGAATAACTATTTTAGTGATTGTCATAAAATCAATGACTTAGTACTAATCAATCAGTTGGGGGCCATAAATTATTTTGGAAGTTTTCAAATGAAAGTATGGCCCTCCTGCTAAACTACAAGGATTAGCTCTGCTGAGCTTCGGTTCGTTATAATAACGGATTAAAAAGAGTGACATCCAAGATTTATCGATGAGTCCTGCCATTGGTTTTCAAGTGAAAGTCTGGCCCTCCTGCTAAACTACAAGGATTCGTTATAAAAACGGATTAAAAAGCTAAACCAATAAGATTTACAGCGGGGCTTGAAATGACAAAGGTTGTGCTCGTGCTGAGTATACTTAACTAAAGAGAAAAAATATGCCTTGCGTTAGTCGATTTTTTGGTATTGTGATTTATATGTATTACAACGACCATCTTCCGCCTCATTTTCATGCTGAATATGCTGAATGGGAAGCAACTATTTCAATTGAAACTTTGGAAATCCTATCGGGCAAACTTCCCAATCGTGCCCGTGCCCTCGTGTTAGAATGGGCTTCGCTTCACCGTGCTGAATTGCGCGACAATTGGGAAAGAGCGCGACAAGGTTTACCGTTACAAAAGATTGATTCTTTAGATTAAAACGGAGAAAATGCCATGAGACGCATGGTACGTATTCAAGCTGTCAAGCCTTTGGAACAATTCAACGTCCGTTTGGAATTCACCGACGGCACGCAAAAAGAAATTGATCTTGAACCTTATTTGCATGGCCCCATTTTCAAGCCCATTCGAAATGATCCGGTCATGTTTCGTTCGGTCAAGGTTGATTTTAGGATGGGAACTATTTACTGGGACAATGGTGCCGACATTGATCCAGATGTGCTTTATCACGGACTACAACCTGCTTGGATGGCGGCCGTTGAGGTGTCCGAAGCCCGTAGCCCGTAGGTTGGACTTTTGAGGGTGCGCTTGTTTTCAGCAACTTGTGCAACCCGCGTACATAACACGGCCACTAAATTATCGCCGCCAAACGGGGGCACCACGCCGTTAGGCGGTAAGCGGTATGGAAATTGCCGAATGATTGGCGAGTGATTGCGCCATTGTAATGGATACAAGCATTGCAATTCGCCATTGCCAGCGAGATTGAATAACGTCAGTGCATTGAGTCCTTGCCACCGGGCACCTGGGGCGATACTAAAATGAAGTCTTTCACCGTGTCGATGTAAGAGTTAATAGACATCATCATGCGTTCCAATATTGAGCAAGATAATAACTTCTTTTCCAGTTTTCTTATCTTTCTCAATTGAAAAAACGATTCGACAATCAAAACCACATGAACAGGCATATAAATCCGACAATTCACCTGATAATTTATGTGTATTGAGAGAGGTAGCAAAAACATCAAGTTTCATTTGCTCAAATGTCTTTTCTATTCGCGTTTGTAAATTAATATTGCGTCGCACAAATTTACGGTAAGCTTTTTTGAAATGGGGTGTTAAAACCAGTTCTCTCATGTATCAGTCACCTACCTCGTTCAGTGATTGATGGAGTGTGCTGATAATCTCTTGGGTAGATTGTGGCTTCAACTTGCCAGCATGGAAATCAGCAATAGCTTCACGAGCCTCTTTCGCCATTTCACGACGACGATTTTCAATGTCTCGATGTTGGACAATATTGATTAGCATTTCCCGCTGTTCAAGCGAAAGTTGCATGACGGTATCTAGTGCTTGATCAAGCGTCATCATGTTTCTCCATTTTAAGGAATTAGTTATGTTAGAAATCCGATTTTTTAAAAAAATCGGATTTCTTAAAAATTAAATACTTGACATTTGCGCTTTTTTCATTTCGAGAAAAAACTTATACCTATTAATTCTACAACCTGGCCCACTTTTGACTTTCAGCGAGCAACGCTCTGAGGGTTTGGTGTCAGACGTGTCAACCCCTCCCGGGGTTGAATGTGAAACGCAGTAACTCACTACGCGAGATAATAGCCACAGGTGAAACCTGTGGGTTTGGCATCAGACGTGTCAACCCCTCCCGGGGTTGAATGTGAAACGCAGTAACTCGCTCCGCGAGATAATAGCTTTAGTGCAACCTGTGGAAAATGTGCCCAGGGTGCGCTTGTTTTCAGCAACTTGTGCAACCCGCGTACATAACACGGCCACTAAATTATCGCCGCCAAACGGGGGCACCACGCCGTTAGGCGGTAAGCGGTACGGAAATTGCCGAATGATTGGCGAGTGTTTGGCCATTGTAATGGATACAAGCATTGTAATTCGCCATTGCCTGGAGTCTGTCTCCGCGTCGATGAGGCCGTCACTTTCTCGGCGAAGACGCATGTCATATCGGTATCCAACGACAAATCGTAACTTAAAGCCTTTGTTGACGGGCCGCACATAGTCTAATCCTGCCTGCGCGGGGCCGTTTGAGTGATGGGATGGGTTTGGTAGATTTTGAACGATAAAAAACTTATACCTATTTATGGTTATTTGGCACAATTTGGGGGCCATAAATTATTTTGGAAGTTTTCAAATCAAATTATGGCCCTCCTGCTAAACTACAAGGATTCGTTATAATAACGGATTAAAAAGCTAAACTACAAGGATTAGCTCCGCTGAACTTCGTTTCGTTATAATAACGGATTAAAAAGCTAAACAGCTAAACTACAAGGATTCGTTATAATAACGGATTAAAAAACTAAACTACAAGGATTCGTTATAACTTGGAGATATTAAATAAATCCTTGCTTATATGCAATCCTTGTTGTTTTTGGGGGCCATAAAACATTTTGGAAGTTTTCAAATCAAATTATGGCCCTCCTGCTAAACTACAAGGATTAGCTCCGCTGAACTTCGTTTCGTTATAATAACGGATTAAAAAGCTAAACTACAAGGATTCGTTATAATAACGGATTAAAAAGCTAAACAGCTAAAATACAAGGATTCGTTATAATAACGGATTAAAAAGCTAAACTACAAGGATTCGTTATAACCTGGAGATATTAAATAAATCCTTGCTTATATGCAATCCCTGTTGTTATTTGGGGGCCATAAACGCTTTTGGAAGTTTTCAAATGGAAGTATGGCCCTCCTGCTAAACTACAAGGATTAGCTCCGCTGAACTTCGTTATAATAAAGGATTAAAAATGCGAATTAATGGTTAAAACGATTTGAATTTATTTAGACGACCTAATTTGGGGGCCATAAAACATTTTGAAGGTTTTCAAATCAAATCATGGCCCACAAAATGTTAAAAAGAGTGACGTCCAAGATAAAACTTCCGGCCAAAGTTCCAATTTTTCTAGCTTGCAGCAAAAGTGATTTTTTTGCAAAAAACGCGATAGCATCACTTTCGTCATTGGTAGTTTATTATTTGGGAGTTGCCCTAGCAAACACGGTGTCATACCAGAGATTGACTTCTTTAACAATATTGTCAAGTGCTTCTCTCGTGAGCGTTTTGAAAATAGTGTCTTCAGTCTGACAAAGCGGTTGATTAATCCGTTGGTAATACCCAGCATCAGTTTCCATGGTAAAAACAAACAAATACAACGGAAACGGTATATCTTTCGGTTTGAAAGTGGTTAGATTCAGTTGAATTTCATTAGCACGGCTGCTCGCTTTCTCAAAGAAAGGCTTTAAGGACATAACCGCCTTCAATTGAATTCCAAACACTCTACCGGTTGGTTTTTGATTTTGGCAAATGCTGACAAGCATATCAAAACCATGTTCTTCCGCATATGGTTGTTTGGTAATGACTAAATCATCACGACGTGACAAATGAATAATCGCAAGGTATTCGGCGCGTGTATCAAGATACCACAGTTTTTTTGTCATAAGATTTCATCTCCAAGTGGGATCAGCCAATTTTGATTGAAAGTGACAAGTACCAAATTTTTCCCAAAAGTCTTTGACTTCTTGCCAAAGAACTTCCTGTGTGTTTGAGTCCAAAAGAGGAAATTGAGTGGATATGCTCGATACTGTTTGGATATATTCACTGTTGATAGAAACAATATATCCTCTTTCTTCAATATCATCAATGCCCACTAAGTAAGTTGGGGCCGGGAATTTTGACAATCTAAGAACGTCGTCTTTATGAACCTGCAATTTCAACCGATTATTGTTCGTGTAACCTCGACGAGTGGTTTTAACCTGAACGAAAAAGTAGGGAATTATTTTGCCTGGATAATTAACCAGTTCAACAATAAAATCAATAGTGGGCCATTTATCACCCAAAAATTGGCTTCTAAAAAGAGGTTGATCATGACCATTGTATTTGCTTATCATCACACAGTGCTTCACCTCTTTGTCCAAGTATATCTTTCATTCACTTATACTCTCTTTTAACGGGACAAAGTTTACAAACCCTGTCCACAACGTTTTTGCCACACAACAACGTCAATCATAAATATCCCCAAACTCATACAACACCAGTTTTCCCCGCGTCAGCCTGGGGATAAATCCCTAGTGCAGGAAAGCGTAAATTCCGATACCACCCTCAGCCAACAGCTAAAGCAGTTGTCTGAAAGCTCAAGTACCCTAAAGGGCACTAGCTCAGTCTGCTCATGGCGGGGTGGTACTGGGATTTCCGCTCTCTTGCACTAGGCTAAAAGCTAAAGTCTGCTCTAGCCGCCTAAAGTCTGCTCTAGCCGCCTCAAACCGGACTTAGCCCAAAATATTTAACCGCCTGGGGATAAATCCTTTTTATGCACAGGCCCCTAAAATCCTTGCTTATATGCAATCCCTGTTGTTTTTGAAGAACCCTCATAAATTGTCCCAAAATCATACAACACCAGTTTTCCCCGCGTCAGCGGAACCGCTATCCAACAGTTTTTGGGACTGCAACGAAAATCGAAGTCCCAAATCTGGTAAGGTTTGCCCGTATTCGCCGGCAAATGCAACGCAAAGAGTTCACTACCATTATCCAAATCCCATAGCCGCACCGTTGTATCGCCACTGACAGTGGCTACCTGATGACTATCGGGACTAAAAATAGCGCGGAGTACTGTTTGTTGATGCTTAAAGCGGTATTGTTGTTGGCCGTCTTGAAAGCGATAAATCGTTGCCAATGAACCACGCCCAACGCCAGCAACCCACTTATTGTCAGGGCTGAAGCTGGCCCACATCAGTCTATCCGGTGCTCTAGCAAATTCTCGTAACAGTGTCGGTTTCTTGGTATCAATAGCCCACAACCGCAGCCTCAAGTCAAACATACCACTACTCAATAAACGGGTACCCCTGTTATCAAACGTAACAGAGGCCACTTTTCCTTTATGTGCTCTTTCAATAAAGCGTTTCTGTGCCGTACCCACGGTGAATAAACCAATCTGTCCGTCATAACCGGCCGTGGCGAGGGTTTGACTATCGGGAGAAAACGCAACGGCATGGACACCTTCAGAATGACCGGTGAAAGTGTGTTGTGCTTGTAATTTGCCGGCTTTGACTTGCCAGAGTTTAACCGTACTATCCGAACTGGCAGATGCCAGCAAACCACCATCGCTGTTAAAGGCGAGACGTTTTATGATATCCGTATGCACTTGCTTCTGTTCCCACAACAAGCGCGTCTCCGGCAAAGAGTATAAACGGAGGCTGCCGTCATTAAATCCAACGGCGACACTATGTCCATCAGGAGCAATGGCGGTAGAGGCCGGTTCATTGGGCAAATCGACCACTTGTTGATAGGGCAACTCCAACGCCCACCGCCGCACAGTTTGGTCCCAACTTGCACTGAATGCGTGCCCGTTATGTACAACCAGTCCGCCTTCTCCGATACCCGCCTCATGTCCTTGCAAGACTCGTCTTGTCACACCACTGTCTATATCCCAAACCCGCAGCGTGCGATCAAGCCCGGCCGAAACGAGGTGGTTGGTAAAAAAACACAAATCATGCACCACATCTTGATGGCCGGTTAATATACGGGGTGGCCGTTTTGAATCGACTTCCCAAAGCATTATTTTGTGATCGGCACCACTGGTTGCTATCAATTGACTCTTTGGACTAAAACGCACACTTGTCACATCATCGGTATGTCCACGTAAAATTCGTCGGGTTTTACCCGTTGTGACGGCCCACAAACGGGCCGTACCATCATAAGAAGCACTCGCTAACAGTTCGCCGCTTGGACTGAAGCTAAGCCCACCTTCAAAAACAACCTTGTTATGTCCTTTAAACGTGTGAATCACCTTACCGGTTGCCACCGCCCACAACGTCGTCTGGTTGCCTAAAGTCATCTTGTCATCGACACCTGTACTGGCCGCTAACAGTGTGCCGTCAGGGCTGACTGCCAATGCAAAGACTCGATTAGGGGCCTGCCATTCCGATTGTTTATCACCCGTTGGCAATGACCAAAAAATAATGCGCTTATCGTCGCCCGCGCTGGCAAGCCAGTTACCTTGTGGGTGAAAAACCACGTCTCGGATATAAACCTCTTTACCGTCTACTTCTAAACGATGTCCTTCTAAACGCTTGATTAACTTGCCGCTGGCAACTTCAAATAAAACCACCGTGCTTTTTTCTCCAACGGCGGCCAGTAATTTGCCATTTGGACTAACAGCAACAGACTTCAGTGCCGCCCTGGCCCCTTCATACACCCGATTCGCGGTACCGCCCATCATCTCAACAAACCTGGCTAACCCATTGCGGGCATGACGACGGGAAGCTGCAATTTTATTATCTAAATCATAAGTTTGCTGCAAAATCGCTCTGGCCGCCCGATACTCTTCTACTCCTCGGCGAGCCAACAAAGAGGCATGTTTTAGCTGCGATTCAAATAAACTTTCGGTGCGAAGTTGTTCAGTTTGTTTCACCTTGAATTCTGCTTGAATGGCCTCGTCTCTGGCTTGAACGGCCTTATTTTCGGCCAGCATCGCCCACAGAAAACCTACCACCGATACCACCGTTAACATGATTAAACCGGCAACCGTCGCATGCCGAATATGTTTCAATTGCCGCGCCTTTCGCACCGATTCCTCAAAAAACGCCACCTGCCCGCTCGTCAGTTCTGCTTGATGACGCTGATGAAACTCCTCCAACAGCGCCAAATTATGTGACTGCCACAACAACCCCGCCGCTGGCTTTTCGCCCTGTTCTGTTTTCGCAGCTTCCCACCGCTTTGCAGCCCTATCCAAGCGTTGGGCAAACCGCAAATCTTCCCGACTGCTCTCCAACCAGCCCCGCAACGCGGCCCAATGCTCCAATAACGCTTCATGTGTCACTTCCGCCACGGCCAACGCACCGGCTTCAGATAACGTAATTAAACGCGCATCGGAACAGCAAAACTGGCGCAAAACCGCAGAGACATGAGCATACGCTTCCCCTTTGGCAACCATATCCGTCACAGCCACCCGACGGCGCGTATTTCGACTTCCTTCCCCCAGTCGCACCAATTTCAAAAAGGCCCGACGGGCAACCGACTTATCCGCCTCGGACAATTTATCGTAAATCGCCTGCGCTTTTCGCGCTAACGCACCGCCAACGCCTCCGACTTTATTTAACGTTTCTGCCGCTGACATACCAACACGCATTCCTTCCCAGATTTCCTTTAACGCAAACTGCAACAAAGGCAACACGCCTTCACGTCCTCGGCTTTGATTTATCAATAACGCAACCGTTGCTTCGTCCAATGGATGATTCGCCTGTTTTGCAGGCTCACTGATGGCAAGCCGCAAATCCGCTTCATTCATCATTGGCACAATCACCGCCTGTTGGGCAATCACTTGATTAAAAGCCGGATGTTGCTGGGTTTCTGCTAACTGCTAAAAAATCGCTGCGGAAGGTAAAAATCACGGAAACCGGTGCGGCGCGCTCACTAACAGCCACCAGCAGATTATCAATAAAAACCTTGCGATCTTCCGGACAAATTTTACGATAAGTATAAATCTCCTCAAACTGATCAATCAAAATCACCAAATGCCGTTTATCCCTCTCGTATAAACCCGCGACAATACGCTGCAAACCTTCACTGTGCTGCATTTCCGCCATCAATTGATGGGGTTGAGCCGTTGGCACACCCGTTGCCACCGCTGCCAACGCCCTTGCCAAGCTTTCAAATGGACACTTTTCTGGCTTAATCACGATAACGCGCAATTCTCCCAATTCACCACGATCACGCTGTTTCAACGCCGGTATCAAACCGGCGCGTGCCACCGATGATTTTCCCGATCCTGAAGGCCCCAAAATGGGCAACAAACGCGGTAATGCTTCCCCATTAGCACGGTGCAAATCGTGAAAAGTTTGCCAAAGTTTATCCGTCAACTGCTCACGCCCAAAAAAACGATTCGCATCCTTTTCCCCAAAAGCATCTAACCCTAAATAAGGATTCGCCGGAAATTTTAAATCATGCCAACTCGGGGGTGTCACCGTTGGATTTTGATAAATAACGGGCAACCAACACGCCCCCGGATATTCATCATCCAAGCCTTTTTCATGCAAGCGTTCCCGTGCTTGGCGCACCGCCAAATATGAAGACTTACCTTGAGAATACAGATCAAGAAACAATTTCAAAAACAATTGAGCAACGCGATCCGGCACAGGCTCCCGCATCACAATCACTTGTGGCATATTCAAATCCGCTAAATCCTCGGCCAAATTCAACCCATCACACGAATTAAAAATCGCCAACTGTAGCCCATGTTCAATCGCTTTTCTCAAACCATATTTTAATTGTTCAACCGTCAAACTCTCAGTGCGATTGATAAATAGCCGGCCTTTTTCACCTTGGCTAGAACTATGTCCAGCAAAAAACAGAATATCCCAATTTTGCTCCCAAAGAATATCGCTGATATCCGCACGTTTAGGCTCAGAAAGAAATATAGGTTCGGCACCGTTGGCGCTTAATTTTTCTAACGATTGCCGATCACTATCAACATCAATGCCGGCGCTATCGCCCAAAATCGCCAAGATTCTCACCACCGCGGTTTTCTTGATGGATTGTACCAAGCTTGGTTTTTCAAACGCTGTTGCACAGAGCGCAACTTCCGCTTTAGTATAGATATCAGCAAATAAATCCCATTCATGCCACGGTAATTTTTTCAGTAGGGCATCGTCAGTTTGAATAATGACTTGGTGTTCTGTTTGTTTATCGCCAAACTCTCGGCTTAATACTTCTCGAAACGCTATAAAATCCTTATCTGCCGAACTCAACCACGTTTTAAACGTTGCTAGGAAGTCAGCGGCAGACTGGCGAGATTTTTCTAAGAGTTGTTCAGAACTGACGGCTTTGGATTTGCCTCTGGCACGAAAAGTTTGAAGATTAAAATAGTCTGACTGCCAGCGTTGATAACTTTCAGGAATGCCTTGAGAGTTAGCCACCGAGTGCTTTTCATCGCGGCTTGGTGGCAACTTGCCAACAATTGTTCGTGTTCGATGAGAAGGCTCGCCCTCCTTAGTTATTGACACGGTTACCTTAAAGCCTTGTTGAAAATTACCTTCTTCAATCTTGAAAATGGCTAACTTTTTCATGAGTATTGTTCCTTTTCCTTACTAGCTCTTAGTGTTTAGTACAAGGAATGACGGGGATAGTAGTACAACGGATGACGTGGATAGTAGTACAACGGATGGCGTTAGTACAACGGATGGCGTTAGTACAACGGATGACGTTAGTACAACGAATTACGCGGATAAACGAATTAACCGAGTAAGCAGTTTTATTTAAAACGGTGAAAATCCCCAATTATTAAGGAGATGTGCTTGTGCGAATTCGTTTATCCGAAGTGTCGTTGTACTTATTACCGGGTTAATTCGAGTTAATTCGTTTATCCGCGTAATTCGTTGTACTTACATCTTACGGGATTAATTCGTTTATCCGCGCAATTAGTTGTACTTGTTACTGACTGGATTAATTCGTTTATCCGCGTAATTAGTTGTACTTGTTACTGACTGGGTTAATTCGTTTATCCGCGCAATTAGTTGTACTTGTTATCTCAAAATCTTCAGCCACGCTCATTCCGTTAAGTGCCACTACCACACGAAAACGCTCTCCTTTCTCATAAAACCACTCTTGTTCAAGATAATCATAATGAATACCAGCGACTTCTTCAAGCGGTTCGCCTAATTCAGGAATCACCTTAAATTTAATATTTTCGGGTAAATAAGATTCTGTTCCGGTGGAAGATAAGCGCATCAAGATTCTAATTTCCTGATTGTCTTGTTCTTCTAATTCGATCACCAAAACCACGGTATACTCTTCGCCCAACTGAATTTGTTTCGCCCGTTTAATCTTTTTACCCTTGAAGTGATTTGTGGGAGCACCCCGAAAAGCGACGGCTGGAATTGTTGGGCATAAAATATCTTCTAGCGTTAGCCAACCCGTCTTAATCGCCCCAACAAAGTTATCTTGTAACCATTGGTTCAAATTGATAACCGCTGTCGGTGATTCAACGTAATCCGATAGCAGCGATTTCGTCAAGGTGGGCTGAGGCGGAATTTCTAAACGGGATAAGACGTTTTTCAATAGATGTGGATAAGGAATTCCAGCGTCATTTTTGAGCCTATCGGCATGCGCGAGCAATGCACCCCGACAAATTTGTGCATCGCGCACCGTTTTAGGATCAGCATTAGCCACCGATTGCCCGGCGAGCAAATCCATCCAATCTTGAGCATTTTTGTTAGACATGATATATGTTCCTGTTATTCAACCAAGAAATCCTATTTTTTCAAAAAATCCGATTTCTTTTCGTTTTCATTTTTCATTTGTTAAGCAATTCCCGACAGCGTTGGATGGGCTGGTATTGCCCAAGCTTTGTTCGGCAGTCGGAAAGATAGCGACGTGTTGCGTCGGGGGTTCGCCCGAGCGCCTCAGCAATCTCCGCTATAGACGATCCCTGAGCCTGAAATGTGAGGGCTTTTAAACAGTTAAAAAGCGAAGTCTTAGAACCATCACGCTCTAACTGTGCCAAAGCACGCTCTAAGCACATTTGGATATCGAAATCATCCTGCGCTTTTTGGGATTGTTCTTTATAAAATTCTTCAAGCAGCGCATCTATCGCATCATTCCGTGTACTCTCCTCCGTGCCATCATTACGCGTATCCAGACTAATCGTGCGTGGATTTTGCGCTTTGAGTTCCGCTTGTCGAGATTTTCGACGCGCCGCGTCGTCATCATCACCCTGACTGTCATCAATTTCCTCTCTAGGATAATCCTCTTTGCCCTTTTTTCGCCAATAATCACTGGCGACACTGTTTGTAATCCAATGCAGCCAAGTTGAGACACTACAATCTTGTTTAAAACCAGGAAGGCTCTTGAAAAATTTCAAAAAAATCTCTTGTAGCACATCATCTACATCATCTTTGGGTATCTGATGTTTCGCTACCACACGATAGCGCAAACTTTCTACATACTGCTTATATAAAACAGTGTAGCCGGTTTGCCCACCGTTGCGTATATCGTTCAAAGCCGCTTGATCATCCATCGTATATTACCCTTAAGTTAATGAAAAATGAAAAATGAAAAATGAAAAATGAAACCATTAACGCATTCATAACACATTATGAAATTAATGACTTATAAAAACTTAGATTGAGAAGTTATTTTATAACTCTACATTTTTAATTTTTAATTTTTAATTCGCATTGCGTGGGTTAATTGACACCCTCACATTTTTTTCAAAACTTCGTCTAAGTAGGAGTCGAAGTTTATTTAGAAATCCGATTTTAAAAAAAAATCTGATTTCTTTTCAAAAACCACGAGGAACATAAACATGAAAAAAGCAATGACGGCGATTATTATCGTTATTAGTTTAATCACTGCGACGTTTACAGCCTCAGCACAGGGAAAGTGTGAAACCCAAACTCCTTGTGATGGTATTCGGGGAAACACTGAAACTCCTTATGATATTCTGGGGATCGCAGAAATCCAAGCCCCTTATGGTATTCGGGGAAACCGTGAAATCCCTTATGGTATTCGGGGAAACCGTGAATTGTTCGGTTGATGAATAGACAGTGACGGATTCATTCGCTGCTATTTCCAACCTATATGATTTTATCCTATCCCAAGCACAAAATTAATGAAAAATGAAAAATGAAAAATGAAAACTGAACCTTTGTAAATGACTCATTTTATCATTCTTAGTATTCATCGCCTCGTTTCCGCCGTTGCCCTTTTTTAAAATAATACATTAAGCTTGAGTGTCTTGATAGCTTTGATACAAAATTGACTCATAATTGGCTAGTGTCCAAACTTTGATACAAAATTGATTCATAAGGTTTGGCTAATATCCAAACTTGACTCTTAACTCATTAATCATTAATCACGCCTTTATCAGTTAATCCTTGATTTATATCAACTCGCAATTCACCACTAGCCATTCGTTTATTTCTGAGATCAAAGTACTTACTTAGTCTATAAGGGTATGCAAAAAATTGGGTGAATTCAGACTCACATTTTTGTCGTCGTTACGTCTAAATTAAGTACAACTAATTACGCGGATAAACGAATTTAATCCAAGATTTACTAGGAGTCCAAGATTTATCTAGGACTTAAAAACGATATCTATATATATAAGGCCGTCACAGGACTCCAAGATTTCAACT